>DAINSQ010000046.1:0-24573 GCA_036741235.1 Saprospiraceae bacterium
CTCATCAACCCTCATCAACCCTCATCAACCCTCATCAACCCTCATCAACCCTCATCAACCCTTAAACACCCATGTCCCACTCCCAAATCAAGCAACTGATCGAAAAAGGCAAAGTGAAAGAAGCGCTGGAAGCCATGCGCGACGAATTTCCCGATGTTACCCTGCTACTATCCCAATGGAACAAAGGCGAGAAGGATCATTTATTGGGACTGATTGACCACTCGGAATGGGGGAAAATTTACAGTAAAATCACCTATGCAGCGCTGGCAATATTGTCGGAAGCAGCTCCGGCGGACTCCTCCTCAAAGCCGGCAGACCCCATTCCGCCAAAAGCAGGTCCGGCTGTGCAGGCACAGACGCTTCGCCTTTTTTTGTCGTATGCCCGAGCCGACGCTGCGCTCAAGCAGCGCCTCGACGTACACCTGGCCGGATTAAAGCGCAGCGGCAAGATCAGCACCTGGAAAGACAACGACATCGAACTGGGCGCCGACTGGGATCAAACCATCAAACAGCAACTTGCCGAGGCTGAAATTATCCTGCTGTTAATCAGCCCTGATTTCATGGCCTCCGATTATATCTGGGGAGTTGAAATAGAAGCCGCCATGAAGCGTCAACGGGAAGGAAGCGCATTAATCATTCCCATTTTTTTGAAAGACACGGATTGGAAAGATACTCCCTTTGCCAAATTGCAAGGCTTGCCCCGCGACGGCAAAGCCGTTAACCAATACCCCGATCCCGAACCGGTACTGGCCGCCATTGCCAAGGAAATCAGAGCAGCTATAGATAAAAAACTAGTCCAATAGCGTATGCAACTATCTTGCCCGAATTGTAAGGCGGAAATCCACTCTGCCGACATCAACATTCAGCAACTGGTTGCCAAGTGCAGCCAATGTAATCATGTGTTTAATTTTCAACCTGAATTAGCGCATGCGCCGCGTGTACGCCCCGAAATCCCCATGCCTGCCGGTATAGAAGCATACAGCTTTTTAAGCGAGCTCAACCTGCTTATCAAATGGCGGCAATTGGGCGGACTTGGGTTTTTCCTGTTTTTTACAATTTTCTGGAATGCGCTGGTTCTGCCTTTTGCGCTCATCGCCATCATGACGGGCAATTTTGAAATTTTGCTGTTTATCAGCTTACACCTGTCGGTGGGTATCGGATTATTGTACTATACAACTGCCAAACTAATCAATACTACCTATATCACGCTTAGCCGTCGCAAGCTCACTATCGAGCACAAGCCCATCCCCTGGATTTTTTCACCCAACAAAACAATCGACACGGCAGATATTGAACAGTTTTTTGTAGAGCGTTATGTAGCGTCCCGCACCAATAACCAACCTGATTATCGCTTCCGGATCATTGCCATCCGCAAACGAGACCGCATTACCATTATGCAAGGGCTTACCACTGCCGAACAAGCCCAATATATCGAACAGGAAATGGAGCGTTTCCTGCAACTGCCCGACCGTGCGGTGGAGGAGGAATGGGAGTGATTTTGCGACTTTGGGACTTTGCGACCATTGTGCAAGAGGGGGCGACTTGGAGAGCGGGCGAGGGGGCGAGGGGGCGATTGTTGCCGGTCGTTGAGCGAAGTCGAAACGACGGACCGTGCGACTTTGCGAACCCTGGCGTTTATTCCTAAACCTATAAACAAACCAACAACAACCTACAACATAGAACAACCTACAACTTACAACCTACAACATAGAACAACCTACAACTTACAACCTACAACCCACAACCGACTTGATAAATTGTAGTTAGTTGCAGATAAAAAAGAGGGCATCCCGAATGTTGCCATTGGGGATGCCCTTCTAATTATTATTTCATACAGGCCGGCTTGTTGAGTTCCGGCTGCTTATTTACTTCTCGTCCTCGTTGCCGAGTTGCTCTTTCAGTTGAGAGAACACATCGAGATCGCCGAGGGTTTCCTTTTCGATAGAAGACTGTTGCTTTTTCACGGCAGCGCGGGTCTTCTGGCGTTCGTCTGTTTTCTCTTTCTTCACATTTTCGTCGGCTTCGCGGCGGATATCTTCCAGGTAACGCAGGTGCGAAACCAGGATACGCTTGTCGTCGCGATTAAACTCGATCACCTTCACCGTCAAAGTTTCATCAACCTCGGCCAGCGAGTTGTCTTCTTTGCGGATATGCTTAATTGGTGCGAAAGCTTCGAGGCCGTAAGGTAGCTGTACGATGGCGCCCCGCTCGTCGCGGCGCAATACCGTAGCTTCGTGGTAAGAGCCCACGGGGAACACATTTTCGAACGTATCCCAGGGGTTCTCCTCGATTTGCTTGCGGCCCAGCGACAGTTTGCGGCTGTCTTTGTCGATATCGAGCACCACCACCTCAATTTTCTCGCCTACTTTCGTAAACTCTGAGGGGTGCGAATAGCGCTTGGTCCACGACAAGTCAGAGATATGCACCATACCGCCGATGCCGTCTTCCAGTTCTACGAACACGCCATAAGGAGTGAGGTTTTTCACCTCGCCGGTATGACGGCTGCCGATCGGGAAGAGATTTTCGATTTCGCTCCAGGGGTCTTTCGACAACTGCTTCACGCTGAGCGACATCTTGCGGTCTTCGCGGTCGATAGTCACCACCTTTGCTTCGTACTCCTGGCCCAGTTTGAAATATTCGCGGGCATTGATCGGCTGGTTGCTCCAGGTCACTTCCGACACGTGGATCAGGCCTTCTACGCCCGGGTAGATTTCGAGGAATGCGCCGTAATCTTCGATATTGACGATTTTGCCCTTAACCACAGAACCTTCCTTAATGGTAGCGTCGAGCACTTCCCAGGGATGGGGTTGCAGTTGTTTGAGGCCCAGCGAGATACGCTTTTTGTTTTCGTCGAAATCGAGTACCACCACATTGATCTTCTGGTTGAGTTGCAGCACTTCGCTCGGGTGGCTGATGCGGCCCCATGAGATATCGGTGATATAGAGCAGGCCGTCTACGCCGCCCAGGTCGAGGAATGCGCCGAAGTCGGTGATATTCTTGACGAGGCCTTCGAGCACCTGGCCGCGTTCGAGGCTGGCAATGATAGCTTCGCGCTGTTCGGCCAGATCGCTTTCGATAAGTGCTTTGTGCGATACAACGGCGTTTTTGATGGTTTCGTTGATCTTAACCACCTTGAACTCCATTGTTTTTCCTACGTATGAATCGTAATCGATAATTGGTTTGATATCGATTTGCGAGCCGGGCAAGAAAGTTTCCAGGCCGCTGCAATCCACGATCAAGCCGCCTTTGGTTTTGCTGATCACCGTACCGCGGATCACCGTGCCGTTCTGGTAGGAATCCACGATGCCTTCCCAGGCGCGGAGCAGTTTAGCCTTGCGGCGTGACAGCACCAGCTGGCCGCGGGTATCTTCCTGTTGCTCTACGTACACTTCCACGGTATCGCCCACCTTGATATCGGGCATATCGCGGAATTCGGAGAGGGGCACCAGGCCGTCCGACTTGAAATTGATATCGAGCACCACGTCGCCGCCGTTAATAGCAGTCACATAGCCGCCCACAATTTCATTTTCGAGGACGGAAGTCAGCGTAGCGTCGTATTGCTCAACGTATTGCTCGTACTGATCTTTCGGATAAGCTTTGCCGTGTTTAGTGCTGGTGGCCCAGTCGAATTCGTCATGAGCAGAACCCACAGCGATTTGTTCGAGGGGAAGTTCGAGGTCTTCTTCTTCCTCTTCTTCTACCTCATCAGCCTCTTCGGCATCGTCTTCTGCAACGATAGTGTCTACTTCTTCCTCTTCTTCTACTTCCTCGGCGATATCGGCAACTTCTTCTTCTGCTACGACGGGCGTAGCTTCGTTTTCGACAACGGGAGTAGTTTCCTCCTGTGTAGGCTCAGACGTTTCCTCCGTGCCTTCTTCTTGTGTTAAGTCCTTGTCATCCAGCATTGAAAGAATGCTTTTAATGGTTAAGAAATAATTTTAGCGGCGCAAAGGTAAAGCTTTTTATTGGAATCGAGAACAATTCCTGCTGTAAATTGGTCAATATTTACAATTGTAAAATAAGCCGGATGAACTCCTTATTATTACAAATGTTTCGCAGTAATTTTAGGGGGATTAACAAAGCACAAACAACCGGTATTTAACTAATCGTCTAAAACCTAACCTGAAATGAGTGAATCGCGTCCCTGGTTGAAAAACTATCCAAGCGGCGTTCCCGCCAATATCAATCCTGATGCGTATCCCACCCTGGTGGCGATGTTGGAAGAAGCGTTTGGCAAATACGGTCCCAAGCCGGCATTTTCGTGCATGGGCAAGACCATCACTTTTGCCGAATTGGACGTCATGTCGAGGGCATTTGGCGCCTACCTGCACAGCCGCGGGCTGGAGCCCGGCGATCGCATTGCCATTATGATGCCCAACCTGTTGCAATACCCGATAGCGCTTTTTGGCGCTTTGCGGGCGGGAATGGTAGTTGTCAATACCAATCCATTGTATACGCCGCGCGAGATGTTGCATCAGTTTAACGATTCGGGCGCCAAGGCTATCGTTATTGCCGAAAACTTTGCCTCCAACCTGGAGAAGGTAATGCCCGATACGCAGATCAAAACGGTAATCATCACCAGTATCGGTGAAATGCTGGGCTTCCCCAAAGGCGCTATCGTCAATTTTGTGGTGCGCAAATTGAAAAAAATGGTGCCGGCTTATCGCATACCGAACACGGTAACCGTAAGCGAGGCTATTCGCAGCGGCAAGAAATTTTCGATCAAACCTTTCAACAACGACCCAGAGGGGTTAGTATTCCTGCAATACACAGGGGGCACCACCGGCGTTTCAAAAGGCGCCATGCTCACCAACCGCAATATGGTAGCCAACATGCTGCAAATGCGCGCCTGGATGATGCCCTGGCTGAAAGAGGGGTCGGAAGTTGCGCTTTGCCCCCTGCCTATGTACCACATTTTCGCGCTGACGGTCAACTGCCTGGCGTTGTTCGGCATCGGCAGCCTCAACGTATTGGTCACTAACGCCCGCGACATCCCATCGGTGATCAAGTCGATGAAAGACTTCCAGATATCGATTTTCCCCGGCGTCAATACGCTGTTTAATGCGCTGCTCAACCATCCCGACTTTTCGTCGGTTAATTTTAACTCGCTAAAAGTGTCGGTGGGTGGCGGTATGGCGGTACAGCGGCCGGTAGCGGAGAAATGGCAACAGGTGACGGGGTGTTTCCTTGCCGAAGGCTTCGGCATGACCGAGCTGTCGCCTGTAGCCAGCGCCAATCCTTTCCGCGACGGGCGCCTGGGTACCATTGGCGTGCCTATTCCCTCCACCGATATGCGCATCGTGGATGAACAGGGCAAACCCCTGCCTCCCGGCGGTGTCGGAGAGATACAGGTGAAAGGCCCCCAGGTGATGAAAGGCTACTACAACCGCCCCGACGCTACCGCCGAAAGCATCGTAGACGGCTGGATGTGCACCGGCGACATCGGCACGATGAACGAAGACGGCTATTTCCAGATCGTCGACCGCAAAAAGGATATGATACTCGTTTCGGGCTTCAACGTTTATCCCAACGAGATCGAAGAGGTGGCCATGAGTCACCCCAAAGTACTCGAAGCCGCCGCCATTGGCATCCCTGATGCCAAATCGGGCGAAGTGGTGAGGCTGTATATAGTTAAGAAAGATAATTCGCTCAGCGAATCGGAGCTTATCGATTACTGCAAAACCAACCTGACGGCCTACAAAGTGCCCAAGTCGATTGAATTCCGCAAGGAATTGCCCAAAACGAATGTGGGTAAGATTCTGCGCAGGGCGCTGCGGGATGAGGCGCTGCTGAAGGGCTAATCCGCGTACCGGTCTGACCGCTGGTAGCGGTCAGACCGGTACGCTGGTAGCGGTCAGACCGGTACGCTGGTAGCGGTCAGACCGGTAGCGGGTCACTCCTCGGCGGGCGCTTCCGGGGTAGCTTCAGCCTCAGCTGCCGGTGCTTCCGCCGGTGCTTCAGCCTCAGCCTCAGCTACCGGTTCTTCTGCCGGTGCTTCGGCTTCCGCTTCAGCTACCGGTTCTTCTGCTGCCGTTTCAGCGGCAGTTTCTTCCTCCCGTGCTTCTGCAACCGCCTCTTTGGCTTCTTCCCAGGCCTCCTTGATATCTTCGACGGCCTCCTCCACGGCTTCTTCTACTTTATCGCCTACTACTTCGGCGACGGCTTTCACCGTGTCGACGGCGTCTTCGAGGCTTTCGCCCAGTGTGGTGGTGATGGCGCCGAGCAGGCTATCCTTCTTGGGCTTTTTCTTCCCTTTTTCGGAAGAAATCGCTTCGGCGGCTTTGGCCAGTTTTTCCTCTTCGGCTTCTCTGGCTACGGCGGCGGCTTTAATTTCCTGGGCGATTTTCTCCTGGGCGTGTTTTTTGGCTTCCTCCAGTTTGTCGCGTTCGGCGCGTTTGGCGTCGCGGTCGCGTTGCTGGGCGAGGCGTTTTTCCAGGTCGCCCCGGGTAGTATTCATCTCGTGGAGTTTTTCCTCTTTGGAGCGGATGCGTTCCTCGATCATTTTTATTTTAGCGGCGCGGATTTGCGCTTCGAGTTGGCCGTCGGTGCTGGCGATGCGGCGGTTTTGGAAATCGAGTTCCTCGCGGTCGCGACGGATGGATTGCTCCATTTTTTCAATAGCGGAAATCAGGCCTTCGAAGCGGCGCTGGAGGCGTTCACCGGGCGAGCCTTCGCCGCCGCCGCCGGCGGCAGCGCTTTCCTCCCGCTGGCCTTTAGCGCTTTTAAAGGCGGCATCGAGGCGCTCCCACACTTTCGAGCGGTGTTCGCGGGTAAACTCCGTATCGCGGAATTCGCGTTGCAATTCTTTAAGTTTGTCAAACAAAGGCTGGAGGCGAAGGCCTTCTTTTATTTTACCCTCTACTTCTTCGAGTGCCCCGAAGAAACGCGCCATATTGTCTTTAGACTTGCGCTGGAAGTCCTCATCCAGTTTATTGCGCATTTCCTTCATACGCGTGAAGAGCGCATTGGTATGATCGCGAAGGTTGTCGGCGTGTTCCTTGAAGAGGTTGCGGTCCCTGACCTGCCCCTGTACTTTATCCCAGAAATTTTTCAGGCCGGCCCACAGCTGATCGTCAAACGACTGGAGTTTTTCAACTTTTTCTTTGAATTCAGCGAGTTCGTGCTGATAAGCTTCGCTGAGTTTGGTAGAAAGCACCACGAAGTGCCACTCCGTTTGAGCGCGATGAATAACGTCGCTGCGTTCTACTTTCAGTTCTTCGGGGAGCAGGCTCTCCGTTACGGTTAGTTCTCTTTCCGACTTGGTGAAGCCTTCGGGGAAATCAACGGGGGAATCGTTGCGCCATTCGTTCATCATTTTCTGGCTGAACTCTTCGGTAGCGACGGACTCCGGGAAGGTATACACATCGACCTTGTTATCTTTAGGTCTCAATTCCAGTGCAATCAGTACACGTTCGTCCTGGGCGTTAGTACCCCATAGTACAAGTTTGGTCTTCATGTCAATTCTTCTTTACGCGATCAAAGTATGCTGTTGGTTACAAAAAACCGCAATGCGGTGTAATTCATTCAAAAATACGAAATTACAAGCTAACTCTGCAATTTTTTTCTATGCTGTTGTTGCAGCATGCTGCCCTACCAGCCTGTTAGCCACCAGATAAGCCGCAATTTGTACGGCATTGGTAGCTGCGCCTTTGCGCAGATTGTCGGCCACTACCCAGAGGTTAAGGCCGTTGTCTATTGATTCATCGCGGCGGATGCGGCCTACAAAAACCTCGTCGCGATCTTTGGCGAACATCGGCATGGGGTATTGGTAATGCGCGGGGTCGTCGAGCACAATCACCCCGGGCGTTTCCCTGAGGATATGCTTGATTTCAGCCACATCAAAGGGCTTGGCAAATTCGATATTTACGGATTCGGAGTGGCCGCCGTGGACGGGCACGCGCACCGCCGTCGCCGTTACGCCTATACTATCGTCGCCGATGATCTTGCGTGTTTCGTTAACGAGTTTCATCTCTTCTTTCGTATAATCATTGTCCAAAAACACGTCGCATTGCGGAATACAGTTCTCAAAAATGGGATAATGATAGGCCATTTCGTCTTTTTGCGGCTCAAAACCCTTTTTCTCCAACTGGTACTGCTTGACGGCTTTCATACCCGTGCCGGTAAACGACTGGTATGTAGAAACCACAACGCGGCGGATGTGGTAGCGGCGGTGCAGCGGCGCTAATGCCATCACCATTTGAATCGTCGAGCAGTTGGGGTTGGCAATGATTTTGTCGTCTGTTGTAAGCAAATGAGCGTTGATTTCCGGCACGACGAGTTTTTTGCCGGGGTCCATGCGCCATGCCGATGAATTATCAATGACAGTGGCGCCAGCTTCGGCAAACCGCGGCGCCCACTCCAGTGAAGTGCCGCCACCAGCGGAAAACAACGCAATATCGGGGCGCAGGGCAATGGCTTCTTCCATGCCTACTACCGTGTAATCTTGTCCTTTGAAGGTTACGGTTTTGCCCACCGAGCGCTCGGAAGCTACGGGGATGAATGTGGTTACCGGAAATTGGTGTTCTTCCAGCACTTTGCACATGACGCCGCCCACCAGGCCGGTTACGCCAACTACTGCTACTTTCATCAGCGAGTTTTTTTTAAAATTAAAAAACTGCCAAAATCGGCGGGGCAAAGATACGCGCATTCTTACTTTATTGCTATCTTCGGCAATAGATAGTTTTTTTGTAACAGTTTAGCGTTAGGGTTTAGTGCTTGCGCAGTTTAGCGTCAGGGGTTGGTTTTCTAAACATACAACTAAACCCTGACGCTAAACCCGCCAAAGGCGCTAAACTACCCGAGGCGTACCGTGAAATCGCTAAACCCTCCTAAACAGCTACATTTTTTAAACCTTAATCCAGAAAGCTATGAAAACGACAATGCTCGTCGCCGGGTTTCTCCTGGCGGCACAAGGCCTATTGGCCCAACTCACCGACGATTTTTCCGATGGCAATTTTGACCAAAACCCTCCCTGGAGCGGCCATGCCGATAAATTCAGCGCTGCCGGACAGGTGCTGCAACTGAGCGACGGCGCCCCAATGGCCAACAATACCGCCTATTTGTCGGTGGCGGCGCCTACCGCTTCTTCGGCGCTGACGACCTGGGAATTCTACGTTCGCCTCGACTTTGCCCCGTCTACCAGCAATTACGCTCGCTTTTACCTGGCCGCTTCGCAATCCGACCTCTCCGGCGCCCTCAACGGCTATTTCGTCAAAATCGGCGGCGTTTCGGGTGATGCCGACGCCCTGGTATTGTGCCGGCAAACCGGCAGCGAAGTTGTCGAGCTGATCGAAGGAGCCCCCGGCAGCGTCGCCGCCCAGCCCGCCGAGGCGCGCGTGCGCGTGTCGCGAACGCCGGGCGGATTGTGGTCGATGTGGAGCGATACCGGCAACGGCTGGACTTTGGAGGGCGAAACGCAGGACGCCACCCACCCCATGGGCCAATACGCCGGCGTTTATTGCCGCTATACCAGCACCCGCAGCCAGCATTTTTTCTTCGACGATATGGCTACCGGGCCTTTATATGTCGATAGTGCCCCGCCTCAATTGGTGGAAGTATCGCCGCTCAATGCCTCTCAACTGGCTGTGCGCTTTGACGAGCCGGTGGCGGCAGCGCACGCGGGCCAACCCGGTTTATATTCCATCAGCCCGGGTATCGGCGCGCCGCTGGCGGCCTTCCTCGATACGGCGAATGCGACCATTGTGCTGCTGGATTTACCGCAGCCGATGGCCAACCTGGGCCAATACCAGTTGTCGGTACAAGCCGCCATGGATTTACAAGGCAACCAAAGCGGAATCCAGACGCTGGCGTTTGTTTTTATTCAAATAGCCGACCCGCACCCCGGCGACGTGCTGATCAATGAAATCATGGCCGACCCCAGTCCGGCCCTGGTTTTCCCCGAAGCGGAATACCTGGAATTATTCAACCGCAGCGACAAGGCGTTCAATTTGTCGGATTGGCGGCTTGCGGTCGGCGCCGGTGTGAGAGATCTTCCGGAATACCTGTTGCTACCCGGCGCTTATGTATTGCTTTGCGATACCGACGACAGTACTGCGTTTGCCGGCTTCGGCGACGTGCTGGCCATCGATGGTTTGCCGGCGCTGACCAACGGCGGGGCGGCGGTATCGCTCAGCGACAACGCGGGCCGTGTAATCAGTGCGGTGAATTACAGCGACGACTGGTACGGCGACGACGACAAGGCCCTGGGCGGCTGGTCGCTGGAACTGGTCAATCCAGAATTGCCCGCCGACTGCCCGGGCAATTGGCGGGCAAGCCAGGCCCCGGCAAGGGGAACGCCCGGCCAGGTTAATTCGCTCGCGGGCGCCGCTACGGATACTTCGGCGTTGCGGTTGGAGCGCCTGTTTGCGGCAAGCGCTATTGAAATCAGACTTGTTTTTAATAAAAATTTGAATCCAGACATCGCAGCCGATGCCGGTCAATATACCCTGGAAGGCGAACCGCCGGTAGCAGAGGCGATTTTTTCAACTGATAATGCCAGAGAGGTCTCGCTAATACTGACTACTCCATTGGCCTCCGGGCGGGTATACACCCTGCGCATCAGCAGCGAGCTCAGCGATTGCCTGGGCAACCGGCTGCCCGGCGGTTTTAGCGCCCGGGTAGGATTGCCGGAGCCGCCTGCGGCAGGCGATTTACTGATCAACGAAGTATTGTTTAATCCCCAGACCGGCGGCGAGGATTTTGTCGAAATATGGAACGTATCGGGCAAAACCATCAACTTGCAGGGGCTGCGGCTGGTCAATGCAGCTACCAACCGCGAAACCGCCGTAGCTGTTGACTACCTCGTTTTTGCCGGCGAGCCGGCCGTCATTTGCGCCAATCCCGGCGACTTAATATCGCGTTATCACGTGCCCTTTCCCGAGCGGCTTGTAGCGGCGGATTTGCCCACGCTGGAGGATAAATCGGGCAACATCACCCTCCGCCTGGGGTTGCTTGCCATTGACTCTTTCGACTATAACGAGGACATGCATCATCCGCTGCTGGCATTTAAAGACGGTGTTTCGCTGGAGCGGCTTTCGGCTGCGTTGCCTACCAACGAGTCCGCCAACTGGCATTCTGCGTCGGGTACGGCGGGTTTTGCCACGCCGACCTACGACAACTCGCAGCGCCTCGCCGCCGCCTTGCCTACCGAGGGATCGCTGCAGTTGGTCAACGACCGCTTTTCGCCCGACGGCGACGGCTGGGAGGATGTGTTGCTGGTACAGTTTTATGCCGACAGGCCGGGTTATGTCATCAATATGCACGTCTTCGACGCCCAGGGCCGCCCTGTAGCAGCCCTGGCGCGAAACGAACTGCTGGGCGCCGAAGCTTTCTTCAACTGGAACGGCGTGGACAACCGGGGCGGACCGGCGCCTGTGGGCATTTATATCGTTTGGGCCCAATGGTTTACTCCTGACGGCAAGGTGGAGGCTGATAAAAAGACTTGTGTGCTGGCAAGGTGATGTGCTGATGCGAACGAAGTGAGTCCCGTACCGACTGCAAGGAGGTCGGGATGCTGATGTGCTGATGTGCTGATAATTAATTTGTTTATGGGTTTAGAAAATATAAACCCATAAACATATAAACTGTCACCCTGTCACCACCGAGGCGGTGAACGGTAAACGTTCACCCTACGTGGTCGTCACCTTGTCACCCAATTTTCCTATCTTTGCGGCATGTCGCGAATACTAGCCATTGACTACGGCACCAAACGCACGGGTATTGCGGTGAGCGATCCTTTGCAACTAATTGCGGGGGGGCTTGAAACCGTTTCCACGGCTGAATTGTTTCAGTACCTGGACAACTATTTGTCACAGGAAGAAGTGACGACCATCGTAGTGGGAGAGCCGCTGCATCCCGACGGGCAGCCGGCACAGATTGCCCACCTGGTAGTGGGTTTTGTGCGGCAATTGCGGAAAAAATACCCGCACATTGAAATTGTAACCTGGGACGAGCGCTACACTTCCGAAGAAGCCAAGCGCATCATTCTGCAAAGCGGAGTTGGCAAAAAAAAGCGGCAGGACAAGTCGCTGGTCGACAAGATAAGCGCGGTGCTCATTTTACAAGATTACATGGAAAGCAAACGTTAAATACCAATATGATTCTGCCTATTTACGCTTATGGCCAACCGGTACTTAAAAAAGAAGCGCAGCCGATTGACCGCAACCACCCCGGCCTGGAGCAATTGATAGCCGATATGTGGGAAACTATGTACCACGCCGAAGGCGTAGGATTGGCGGCGCCGCAGGTGGGGCATTCTATCCGGCTTTTTGTTATCGATACCGCACAGATGATGAAAGAAGGCAGCGACCTCGTGGGCTTCAAAAAAGTATTTATCAACGCCGAAATCATCGACGAAGAAGGCGACCCCTGGGAATACGAGGAAGGCTGCCTGAGCATTCCGGATATCAGAGGCGACGTAGCCCGCCAGCCCCGTGTGCGGCTGCAGTACCTCGATGAAAATTTCCTGCCGCACGACGAAGTGTTCGACGGCATCAACGCCCGCGTCATTCAGCACGAATACGACCACATCGACGGCATATTATTCGTAGAGCACCTCAAACCCCTCAAGCGGCGGCTGATCCAGCGAAAACTGGATGCCATCAAAGCCGGCAAAGTACAGGCCGACTACCGCCTCAAGTTTGCCATCAGGTAGGCCAGCGCATCGCATCGAGCGCTGGGGCCCAGGGACAAAACTCGTATTCGTCGTAGTCTTCTACGATCTCTTCCCCTTGCTTGATATCCCGCAATGCTATCGACACCAGCGGATAGGCGTCGATGGGCGTATGCGAGTTGGGCGTTTTTGAGTGGTTGACATACCTCACATTGTCGAGGCACAACACCAGCGCATCAATTTGCGGCGCATAATAAGAATAGGTGGCCAGCACCTCCCAAAACCGGGTTTTCAACTCAGATTCGCCCGACAACAGGAAATTGTCGTATTGATCGCGGTGCAGGAGCAACACGTTTTTGCCTTCTTCGCCCTTCCACCAAATCGTGCCTTTGGGGATATCCCGTTTGGCGAAAAGTCCCAGCCCGTGAATTCCGCTTTCTTTTACTTCTGTAAATTCAAAAGCCATTGAAATTGACGACATGTATTGATTTCAATTAACAATTCAATAAAAAAACGACGCCAAAGCTATCAAACTTTGCACATTCATTTTTGCCAAAAAATTGCTAATAAGCAAATTATGCTTGCTAATATTGTGTCTTTCCCACAAAACGGCCTTAGAGCTTGTTTGGACATTTGTCAATTGACTTCGTCGAATCTTCGATTTGGCTGCAAGCGGAGAATTTTATTTTATGCATCGTTGAATTTTTTCGCCGGATTACCCGTATCCGACTGCAAAATTCGCCTCGCCTAAAACAAAATTCTCTCACTTTCGCTCAATCACAAAAATCCAAACAAACTCTTAACAATCACCAAAATAAGCAAACCGACATGCGCAAAAAGAGCTGGTTATTCCTGGCTTTGTTGCTCACAGGCGCAACAGCCATGGCACAACTGCAAACACCCGATCAATTTCTGCCGCACCGCTGGGGGGAGACCTTCACCCCTCACGACATGCTGGTAGACTACATGGAACACGTAGCGGCCAACAGTCCTATCGTGCGTTTAACCCGTTACGGCCTGACCAACCAGAAACGCCCGCTGTTGCTATTGGCTATTTCTTCACCCGAAAATATGGCCCGGTTGGAGGCCATCCGGCAGAACAACCTGCGCCGCGCGGGCCTGCTCGACGGCAAACCCGACCCTGCCCTCGACGTAGCTATCGTGTGGCTTAGTTTCAGCGTTCACGGCAACGAAGCCGCCGGTTCGGAGGCTTCCATGCAGGTGGTTTACGACCTGGTCAACCCCGGCAATGCCAAAACCGCCGCCTGGCTGAAAAACACGGTTGTACTCATCGACCCCTCGCTCAACCCCGACGGCTACTCGCGTTATACCCACTGGTACCGCAACGTAGCCAACCTCAAACCCGACCCCAACCCATACGCCCGCGAGCACCGCGAGCCCTGGCCCGGCGGCAGGGTCAACCACTATATGTTTGACCTCAACCGCGACTGGGCCTGGCAAACGCAGATCGAATCGCAGCAGCGCATCAAAATATACTACGAATGGATGCCCCACGTGCATGCCGATTTGCACGAACAGTTTTACAACAACCCCTATTATTTTGCGCCGGCGGCGCAACCCTACCACAAATACATCACGCCCTGGCAGCGCGATTTCCAGGTACAAATCGGCAAAAACCACGCCCGCTATTTCGATGCCAACGGCTGGCTGTATTTCACCCGCGAGGTATTCGACCTGTTTTATCCCAGCTACGGCGATACCCACCCCACTTTCAACGGCTCCATCGGCATGACCTATGAGCAGGGCGGGCATAGCCGTGCCGGTCGATCGATCCTGATGCACAATGCCGATACCCTTACGCTGAAGGACCGGGTAACGCACCACCACACCACCGCCCTGTCGACAGTCGAAATAGCTTCGATGAATGCTGCACAGGTGGTCAAAAACTTCGAAGACTTTTTCACCAAATCGCGCAACAACCCGCCGGGGGTTTACAAAACCTACATCGTCAAAGGCAGCAACCCCCGCGGCAAGTTACTGGGACTGTGCGAGTTGCTCAGGAAAAATGGTATAGTATACGGCAAAGCAGAAAGCGCCGTATCGGTAAAAGCCCACGATTACCAGACGGGCAAAGAAACAACCGTAAAAATCGAACCCAACGACCTCGTTATCAGTGCCTATCAGCCGCGCGCCGTCCTCACGCAGGTTCTGCTCGATCCAATTTCGGAGCTAGTGGACTCCAATACCTACGACATCACCGCGTGGTCGCTGCCCTATGCCCACGGCCTGGAAAGCTATGCCACTACGCAGCGCGTGAATGTTACGGCGGGTTACGACATTGCCGCGCCGGCAGCAATAACCGCCGGCAGCAAGCCCTACGCCTACCTGGCCACCTGGAAAGCCATGAATAACGCCCGCTTCCTGGCTGAAATACTTCAAAAAGGCATTGTAGCGCGTTTTGCCAGTTCGCCGTTCAGGCTTGAAGGAAAGTCATACCCTGCCGGCACAGTCGTAATTACCCGTGCCGACAACCGCAAAAACGACCAGTTTGACCAAATCGTACAAAGCGCCGCAGGCGCATTTCAGCAGGAAATAACCGCCGCGTCTACCGGTTTTGCCGACAGCGGCCGCGACCTCGGCTCGGACGCCATGACGCTCATACACGCGCCCAAAGTAGCCGTATTATCGGGTGAAAGTACTTTTGACAACGAATTCGGGCAGGTGTGGTACTATTTTGAACAAGACCTGCGCTATCCGCTCAGCATTTTTGATGCCGACGAACTGGGCCGGCTCGACCTTAGCGACTACAACGTGCTGGTGATGCCCGAAGGGCAATACGACTTCAACGACGCTACCCTCGACAAGCTCAATAGCTGGATCAACAAAGGGGGCCGGCTCATCGCAATAGGTTATGCCAACGCTTCGCTGGAAGACAAAAAGGGATTCAGCCTCACTACCTATGCAACCGAAGACGCCAAATCCAGCGCCAACAAAGCTCGCGACGAAGATTTACTCGCTCGCCGGCTGATGCGCCACGAAGACCACTCCCGCGACTGGCTGTCGTCTTCCAACCCAGGTTCTATTTTCAAATTGCGCCTCGATAATAGCCATCCCCTGGGTTATGGTTTGCCCGATTATTATTTTTCGCTAAAAACCAACAACTTACACTACCAACACTTGAAGGGTGTATCCAATGTAGGTACCGTCGGCGACGAACCGATGATCTCCGGGTTCATTGGTTCAAAAGCAAGGGCCGAGCAGAAAAACACGACCGTTTTCGGTGTTGAGCAAAAAGGGGGAGGCGCCGTCATCTATATGATTGACAACCCATTGTTCAGAGGCTTTTGGGAAAATGGCAAATTGCTGTTTTCAAATGCTGTATTTTTTGCCGGACGATAACTGAAAGTATGAAAACCCTCGACGACCTTTTGCTGCTTGGCGACCCTCGTTTGTATGAAAAAAGCGAGCCGGTTTTGCCTGAAGAATTGCCGCTGGTGCGCGAGTGGGTGGCGGATCTGCATCAAGTAATGACGCAGATCCGCCAAAAATACAACTTCGGCAGGGCTATTGCCGCGCCGCAGTTGGGTATTATGAAAAGGCTTATCTACATGCACATCGACCAACCCGTGGTATTCATCAATCCCGAATTGGATGAATGCAGCGAGGAGTTGTTTGAGTTATGGGACGATTGTATGTGTTTCCCTCACTTGCTGGTAAAAGTAAAGCGCCATTGGTCCATCCGCGTCAACTACCTCGACGAATACTGGCAGCCCCAAACCTGGCGAA
The DNA here is from genome assembly GCA_036741235.1 of Saprospiraceae bacterium. Lineage (GTDB taxonomy): Bacteria > Bacteroidota > Bacteroidia > Chitinophagales > Saprospiraceae > JABWBR01. Next base: position 16,358 of record DAINSQ010000046.1, read on the forward strand.
TGGAAGGCGCGCTTTCCGAGTTGCTACAGCACGAATACGACCACCTCGAGGGCATCCTTTGCACCATGCGAGCGGTGGATGAAAAGGCTTTTAAATATAGATTAACATCCTAATGCGGCAATTTGCTGCGCAGCAGGCCGTACACAAACGTACCGGTCATAGCTGAAAGCAGGAACACGATGAGAACCGTATAACCGCTGCCCAACAGGATAAACATGGGGCCGGGGCAAATACCGGCCAGCGCCCATCCGAAGCCGAAAATAAAACCGCCGATGATATAGCGCTGCCAGCGCTTGTCTTTGTCTTGTATGACAATCTCCTTGCCTTCGGTCGATTTCATGTGGGTTCTCTTGATAATTTGTACGGCCACTATGCCCACGGCAATAGCCGAAAAGATAATGCCATACATATGGAACGACTGGAAGTGGAACATCTCAAAAATGCGGTACCAGGAAACGGCTTCGGCTTTATACAGCGTCATACCGAGCAGGATGCCGATGAGTATATATTTAGACATTCGCATAAGGCGCAATTTTTAGCGTGGAAAAGAAATCAGAAAATAAGCGGAAAAATGACATAGGTCATGAATAACCCGCCCATAAAAAAGCCGATAACGGCGTACATCGAGCCCAGTTGCAGGGCCGACATACCGCTGATGGCATGCCCCGAAGTACAGCCGCCGGCATAACGCGAGCCGAAGCCCACCAGGAAGCCGCCGCCTACAATAATAAGCAGGCCGCGCCAGCTAAACAGCGACTCCCAGGAATAAAACTCGGGTACCAGCGGCACCTGGCCCTCCTGGAAATTATAGCCCAGCTCTTTAAGGCTTTCTATGGTGGCCGCCGATACGTGGGCCACCGCTCCGTCGGGCGCGGCGAAGTAATGCGAAGCCAAATACCCGCCAAACATAGAACCAAGCGCTACGAGCAGGTTCCACCCTTGTGATTTCCAGTCATATTTGAAAAAATCCGCCATATCGCCTGCGCCGTCAGCGGCGCACATCACCCTGAAATTGGCGGAAATGCCAAATTCTTTGCCAAAAAACAGCAAAGTAAACATAATCAGTGCGATCATCGGCCCGGCGACCCACCAGGGCCAGGGCTGAGAGATGAAATCTTTTAGCTGAATTAACCAATCAGGTACCATAATATGTCAAGTTTTATATAGCGCAATGGCGTAAAAGTAATTGCATCCCAATTACCTGACAATGACAGATATCAATGCCTGCCGTACTGAAAAATCACCCGGCTGCCATGCCGTTTTGTATAATTCCGAAAAAAGTCTTATATTCAATTTTGACCTACGAATAAAATCAATTACATGGAATTCAAACAAAATAAGTCGCCTTTCACATTAGGCGTAGAATGGGAATTGCAGGTGCTGGACAGCTCCGGTTATCATTTAACGCCTAAGGCGCTCGCCATTTTGGATGGCATCAAAGACCCTCACTTTGTCAAAGAACTGTTTCAGAGTACACTGGAAATCAATACGGATGTTTGCGGCGATGTGCATGATGTGCGTCGCAATTTTGAGTCATTTTTGCCTATGCTCAACCCGTTCCGGGAGCGTATGGGGGTATGTTTTGCTTCTACCGGCACCCATCCGGTCAGTCATTTCATGGACAGGCTGATCACGCCTACTCGCCGCTATTACGAGATGATAGATCGCAACCAGTGGCTGGTGCGCCGTATGGCTGTATATGGTTTGCATATTCATTTGGGGATGTTGTCGGGCGATCATTGCATCAATATGCAAAACTTTTTCCTTCATCTTTCCCCTCATTTGATCGCGCTTTCGGCCAGTTCGCCTTTCTGGGGCGGGATTCATACCGGTCTGGCATCTGCGAGGTTGACGATGTACGAATCGATGCCTACCGCCGGCGTACCGTATCAGTTTGAAAACTGGCAGTCGTTTGAGCGACTTGTCGATTCGCTGATGCGCGCCAAATCGATTCAAAGCCTGAAAGATTTGTGGTGGGATTTCAGGCCCAGCCCCGCCTACGGCACCCTTGAAATCAGGATTTGCGACAGTCCGGCAACGCTTGCAGAATTACTGGCGCTCACTGCTTTTATTCATACCGCCGCTCATTGGTATCAGGACCACCAGGAAGAATGGCTGCAGCATCCGGGGCATACATTTCCCAATTGGGTGGCACGCGAAAACAAGTGGCGCGCTATGCGTTTCGGCCTCGATGCAGATATTGTCACCTCTGCCGACGGCGACTATTGCAGCTTGAGAACGAGCCTGGAGGAGTGGATCCAAAGGCTGAAACCTTACTATGACAAGCTGGGCTACAACGAATACCTGACTGATCTTCAGCTGATCATCAACTATGGCAATAGCGCTGCCCGGCAGACGATGTTGTTCCAATTGCATCAACACCTCACTGCGGTAGCGTTGAATAATATCCAGGAGTTTGAAGCAGGCTTGCCGCTAACATGGAAAGAATTGAAGGGTTGAGCTAGAACCGAAAGTCCTTCACCACCAATTGCAGATGGGTTCTATCCGCCCAGTGGTTTTCCTGGAGGGTATAGCACAAATCGAAGGGGCGGCGGGTGGCCACGCGGGCATAGGCCTCGGCCTGGCCGAAGGCGACGGCCATTACAGGTTGCGAGCCATTCTGGCGCAACGACAGGCGCAGATGGCCTCCGTTGAGCGGGCGGGAATAGCCGTTGTCAGTCACTCCGTAGCTGGCAAAAACGGGATTGTCATTGCCCGGGCCGAACGGGGCAAACTGCCGGAGGATCTTCCAGAAATCGGGCGTGATGTCGTCAAGCGAAAGCGTATCGGCAATATCTATTTCGGGCAACGTGACGCCAGGCGGCATCCAGGCCCGAGCCAGGGCCTCAAAGCGATCCTGGAAAACAGGTACCATCTCGGGTCGCATATTGAGACCGGCGGCATGGGAATGGCCGCCGAAGCTGATCAACAGGTCGGAACATGCCGAAAGGGCCTGATACAGGTCGAAGCCGTGAATAGACCGCGCCGAACCCGCCACAATACCGTCCGATAGTGTTAGAATAATAGACGGGCGGTAATATTTTTCTACCATTCGCGAGGCTACAATGCCTACCACACCTTTGTGCCAGTGTGGCTGATACAATACAATGCTGCTCTTTTTGTCTTTGTCATCATCGTGTTCAAAAAGCGAAATAGCTTCGCTAAAAATACGCTGATCGTATTCGCGGCGCAGTTGATTGCGATAATTGAGCACCCGGGCATAATCGGCGCCCACGGTGCGGTCGCGGGCCAGCATAAGCCGCACCGCCTGGTCGGCATCGGCCAGGCGACCGGCGGCATTGATGAGCGGCGCCAGCCCGAACACAATGTCGTTGACGTGCAAAGGCCGCGAGCGCTTGCTGAGGTCGATGAGCGCGTTGAGGCCGGGGCGCTCCGTAGAATTAAGGCGGTGCAGGCCAAAATGCGCCAAAATGCGGTTCTCCCCTGTAATGGGCACAATATCGGCGGCAATACTAATGGCCAGCAGGTCAAGCAACGCATCGAGGGCGCGGGGGTCGAGCCCGTGGCGTTCTACGTATCCCTGCGCAAGCTTGAAAGCAATGCCGCAGCCGCTTAGCTCTTTGAAGGGATAGTCGCAGTCGGTCCGCTTGGGATTGAGCACCGCCGTCGCCGCCGGCAATTCGGGCCCCGGCAGGTGGTGATCGCAGATGATTACGTCTATGCCCAGGCTATTGGCGTATTCCGTCTGGCGCAGGGCGGTAATTCCGCAGTCGGCCACGACCATCAGCGAAGCGCCTTTTTCACGGGCGTAATCTATGCCTTCAAACGACAAGCCATAGCCCTCCTTGTAGCGGTCAGGCAAATAATAGTCGAGATTGGAATGAAACCCTTCGAGAAAGCTGTACAACAAAGCCACTGCAGTGGTGCCGTCGGCGTCGTAATCGCCGTAGATAAGGATTTTTTCACCGCGTTCAACGGCTTTCGACAGCCGTTCAATGGCGGCCTCCATATCTTTCATCAAAAAGGGATCGTGGAGATCGGACATGGCCGGTCGAAAAAAACGCCGGGCCTCGTCATAGGTATTGATACCGCGCTGTACCAACAAACGGCAAAAGACAGGATGGATGCCGAGCGCCTCCCGCAATTGGGCCGCGGCAGCTTCGTCCGTTTTCACCGGTCGCCATTGGGGCAATAACTGGGTACTCATAGCGCGTATCGATCAATTTTTTCAAAACTACTATTTTTTTTCAAGCCGTATCAAAACTGGGGCATCAATTTACTGTTGATAGTAAGCTACGCGCTATTCGTTGATTAATTATTAGCGTTGGTAAAATATAATCTGTATTAAAACCTTCCCAATATAAGTTTGCAAAAAAGATTGATTACATGAGGAAGATCCTTTTACTTTTCATTTCGCTATGCTGGCTGGGCAGTGCGCAGGCGCAGCGCAACTTTACGATCAGCGGTGTAGTGACCGACGCCGAAAACGGCGAAACGCTGATCGGCGCTTCGGTGGTCACCGCCGATTACAGCCTGGGTACAACCACCAACGAATACGGATTTTATTCGTTGACGTTGCCCGCTGCCGACTCCGTCACCCTTGAATTCAGCTATGTGGGTTTTCAAACCGAACGCCGCACCATTGCGCTCAGAGCCAACGTCAGCCTGTCGGTTGAACTCAGCACGGGCGTACAACTCCAGGAAGTGGTGGTGCAAGCCGGCTCGGTACGCGAAGTGCTGCAATCTACCGAAATGAGCGTAGCGACCATCAGCACCAAAGAAGCCAGGGTCATTCCCGTACTGCTGGGTGAAAGCGATATTTTAAAAACCATACAACTCAAACCCGGCATCGTGTCAGGCTCGGAAGGTACAACCGGGCTTTTTGTGCGCGGCGGCGGCGCCGACCAAAACCTCATCATTCTCGATGAGGCGGTGGTGTACAACCCTAACCACTTGTTCGGCTTTTTCAGCACATTTAATACCGATGCGGTCAAAGACCTCAAACTATACAAAGGCGGCTTCCCATCCCAATATGGAGGCAGGCTCTCCTCAGTAATTGACGTCAAACTCAAAGAAGGCAACAGCAAACACTTCGCCGGCGCCGGCGGTATTGGGCTGCTGGCTTCGCGCCTTACGCTCGAAGGGCCTATTGTTAAAGACAAAGCCTCGTTTATCGTATCCGGGCGGCGCACTTATGTTGACTTGCTCACCAACCAGGTTAACCGCGCCAACCGCAACACCGAAGATTACAACCCTATTCCCGGTTATTATTTTTATGATTTAAATACCAAAATCAATATAGAGCTGGGCGAGCGCGACAAATTATTTCTGAGCGGATATTTTGGTCGCGACGTATTCGGTTTCGACGGCGATTTTTTTGATTTCAACTTCGACTGGGGCAATGCCACCGGCACGGTGCGCTGGAACCACGTTTTTAACCCCAAGTTGTTTGCCAATACCACGTTCACCTATTCTGATTACCAATACAATATCGAAAACCGGCTGACGGGTTTTTCCTTCCTGCTAGGCTCCAATATCAGAGACGCCAATTTCAAAACAGACTTCTACTACGCGGTCAACAACCGCCATACGCTGCGATTCGGCGGCAACGCCACTTACCACTGGTTTACTGTGGGCCGCCTCAAAGCCGGCACTACCGACGGGAGTATCAATTTTTCATCAGGCATCGACCTCAACGGCCTGGAATCGGGTTTATACGTGTCGGACGATTGGGAGATCAACCCGCAATGGAGTATTAATACAGGGTTAAGACTCAGCGCCTTCGGCAATGAAGGCGATTGGAGGGCGGGGCTGGAGCCGCGGGTATCGGCGCGGTACGCGCCCAGCAAGCTGGTGTCGGTCAAAGCCAGCTATGCCCGCATGTATCAATACCTGCACCTCGTTGCCAATGCCGGCGTGGCGCTTCCCACCGATGTTTGGTATCCCAGCACCGACCGGGTCAGGCCGCAGTCGTCCGACCAGGTCGCCGCCGGCGTTTCCGTCGACCTCGGTAAAGGCCTCTTGCTTACCGCCGAAACCTACTACAAGTGGCTTTACAACCAAATCGACTTTGTTGACGGCGCCGAGTTATTTGCCAATAACGAGTTGGAAAACGAATTTGCCATCGGCAAAGGTTATGGCTATGGCTTTGAACTAGGCATTGAGAAAAAAGAAGGCAACCTCACCGGCTGGATCGGCTATACGCTGGCCCTCACCCGCCGGGGTGAATTTGCGCCACTGGATGAAGCGGCCCGCTTTGCCCAAACGGGGTATTTCCCCCCCATCTACGACCGCCGCCACGACCTGTCGGTAGTGCTCATGTGGGATATCAGCCGCCGCCTCACCGCTACCGCTTCGTTTGTATACGGCTCCGGCGACCTGCGCTGGCTGCCGGGAGGGCGCTTCACTTTCCAGGATGTATATGGCGGCGCTTTCGAGACCGTCACGCCCGACTACCTGGACCGCAACAACTACAGGCTGCCGCCCTATCACCGCCTCGACCTGGGCTTGGTTATTCGCTTTTTCCCCAACTGGGGCGAAAACGATATCACGCTGTCGGTCATCAATGCCTACGACAGGCGCAATACTTTCTTCATTTACTTTGAGCCCGAATTCGAAGAGGTCACCGACCCCCAGGGCAATACCTTTGAAGTGCCCGAGCGCATTGCGGCAAAACAGGTATCGTTATTCCCCATTTTGCCGTCTGTCACCTGGAATTTCAAGTTTTAAAAAAAAAATCGATCATGTCAACAGCTAATCAACATATGAAATGGAGCAGCCGCCTGATCTTGTTTGCCGTGCTGCTCAGCGCCCTGGGCGCCTGCAACCTCGAAAAAGAAATCGAAATCGAGTTGCCTGCATACGAATCGCGCATTTTTGTAGAATGTTATCTGGAGCCGGGACAGCCATACACCCTGCTCATGACGCGCACGTCGCCTTATTTTGATCCCTTCCCCGATCTCGATGCCGAGTATCTCCGGCAAATACTGGTTGACAGCGCCGAAGTATTCATTCACCACCAGGGCACAACCCATATTTTGCGCAACGAATGGCTGCTCAACAACAGCACCGGCAAGTTTTACAACTATAAATCGGCCGATATTGTGCCGCTGAACTATACAGATGACTTCGAATTAGAGATCATCACCAAAGACGGAAAGACCATCACTGCCGTTACGCGCTTGTTGCCCGTAGTGCCCATAGACAGCATAGTAGTCAATTTTGCGGAAGACGATACGCTGGCGCGCGTACTTACCTACTTCACCGATATTCCCGGCGAGCGCAATTACTACCGGCGTATGTTGCATCAAACAACGCTCGACAGCATACCCCAGCAAGACTTTGTTTCCGACGACCGCATTGTCGAAGACGTCTTTATCTTTGGCAGCGGCTACATATATGCCGAAGGCGATACGGTGATCAATACCATTTTTCATATTGACAAGGCGTATTACGACTTTTTCGGCAGCGTACAGACAGCCGCCGCATCCAATGGCAATCCATTTGGGCAGCCCAGTCCTGTCATTTCCAATCTCGAGGGCACAGCCGGCGCTATCGGTATATTTACCGGATTGAGTTACGACAGGGTAGTGACGATTGTGAGGAGATAGTTTGTCCGTTCAATCTTTTCCAGTTTAATTTTAACAGGGGACAGAGGACAGAGAAAAACATCTTGACTTGTAGGCTGAAAACTGGTAACTTTGCCCCCCCGGGGAAGTCCCGGTTTTTATTTATCGCAATGGAAACAATAAGACAAAAGCAGGTTGCTGAATTGGTCAAGCGTAATTTCAGCATGGTGTTGCAGGAAGAGGGGGGATACATTTACGGCACATCGGTGCTGGTATCGGTTACGGGCGTCAAGATGTCGCCGGATCTCAATATTGCCAAGATTTATCTCAGCGTATACAATACGGAAGATAAGCAAACGGTCATTTTGGAAATGGAAGACCAACTGACGCGCCTGCGCCAGTCGCTGTCCAACCGTATTCGCAAACACGTGCGGCGAATGCCGGAAATTGCCTTGTATCTCGACGATACGATTGATGAGATGTACCGGGTGAATGCCCTGTTTAACCGCCTTCACGACGAAGGCGCAATGGGCGCGGAAGAAGAAGAATGAGTGTGAGAGGGTGGGAGAGAGGGAGGGTGAGAATCGAATGTGATCCCACCCTCCCTCTCTCTCACATGTTCTCCTGATAGAACCCTCCCACTCTCTCTCATGTTCTCCTGATAGAAGCGGTCGGCCAGGTTGGTAA
>DAINSQ010000046.1:24673-28836 GCA_036741235.1 Saprospiraceae bacterium
CCTGATAGAAGCGGTCGGCCAGGTTGGTAAGAATCAAATGTCATCCCACCCTCCCACTCTCTCTCATGTTCTCCTGATAGAAGCGGTCGGCCAGGTTGGTAAGAATCAAATGTCATCCCACCCTCCCACTCTCTCTCATGTTCTCCTGATAGAAGCGGTCGGCCAGGTTGGTAAGAATCAAATGTCATCCCACCCTCCCTCTCTCTCTCATGTTCTCCTGATAGAAGCGGTCGGCCAGGTTGGTAAGAATCAAGTGTCATCCCACCCTCCCACTCTCTCACCCTCTCACCCTCCCCATCAGGGTCTCGGAGCTCCTATTATGAGCTTCTGCGTCTGCGCCGGAATGCCTTCCGAGCGCACCGTCACAAAGTAAACGCCGTTGGCTAACTCCCTGAGCGGCAGGCGCTCTGCAGCGTCTTGCACCTCGTCGATTTCTCGCACGATCACGGCCTGGCCTACATTGTTGTAAACCGTAATTTGTACGGATTTGCCGGCGTAGCCTGGCAGCGTTATATTGACCTCATCCATTGCAGGATTGGGATACAGTTCCACTTCGGTTGCGCCTGGGGCTTGAGCCAGGAAAGTACCGCCGCCGCCTGTTGATCCCAGACTGCTGGCGCCGGTGTAACCCACATTGGCGAAAGTAGAAGAAACCACGCTGACCTGTTCGTAATTGGTGGATACCAATCCCATTTGAATACAACTATTCATGCTAACCGTAGCGGCCATCACCTGATTCCATTGAACGCCGTTGGCAGAGGTATAACCTACAAACTGGTCGCCGTTGCGCACCAGTCGCAGCCAATTGCGGCCCTGGCCGGGGAATTGCTGTGGCTGTGCCTGACCGTTGGTTGTAAAACGCACTTCGCGACGGCTGAGCGAGCTGCCCATGTTGGTGGTGAGCTGTACTTTCTTAGACCCTCCGGCATTGCTTTCGCGCATCACGATACCTGCCCAGCCAAAGGCGTTGCCGCCGATACTCGTCACTTGCGCCGTCAGGCTGCCGTTGCCGCACAGCGTTCGCTGCACAAAAGCCGTTTCATCCTGGGTAAATGGCGAGGCGTAGAAGCAATCTTCGCTATTCAGGGTAAATACCTGGGAGGGTACATTATAGGTAGCGCTATTGCCGTCGTCGCAATTCACGCCGTCGGGCTGCTGGCTCCATCCGCAGGGCAGACCGTCGATGGTCAGCGTGCTGGTACAAGTGATGGTATTATTGTAAATATCAACAGCCGTTGCCGTAATGGTCAATACATCGCCCAATTGCTGGCAGTATATTTTATCCAGGTTGATACTGAGATTGGCCATCTGGCAGTTGTCGGTAGCCGATGTAAAGTCGGAGAGCACCAGGTCAAGATGGGGCTGGCCGTTGAAAACATACGTCGGGTTAAAACACTGGATGACCGGTTTTTCCGTGTCGATAACATCGAAAAAGAACGTACACGACTGGCTGTTGTTGGAGGGGTCTTTAGCTTCCCACTGCACTTTCCAGCGGCCTACCGCGAAATAACCGCTGGGGTTGGCTACCCAGGTCGACCAGGGGCCGATGGCGTTGTTATTTTCGTCTACCTCCTGATAACGCGCCAACAGTCCGTAGCTGCAGTTGTCGAAAACAGCGGGTACCGGTACGGTGACAACGGCGCCGCATTGCCTGAAGTCGTTTTCTATGACGAAATTGTCGGGGCAGTCTATTTGCGGGGCGCTGTTGTCAACAACCGTGACGTTGGCCGTGCAAGTCGACTGGTTGCAGTTGCGGTCTTCGATCGTCAACGTTGCCACCACGCCGCTGATGTTGGCGCAATTAAACGTATTGGGCGACACCGAAACCACCCTGACCTGGCCGGTGCCGGTAGAGGGCAGGTCGTAGCTCGCCGTTGAGTTAAATACATCGGAGGGCAGGATAGAAGCCGTACCCCATTGGTTGAGCACAACGGTATGCGGTTTACACACCGCTACAGGATTCGTTTGGTCGGGTACGATATCAAACGACCGGGTAGGTTTGCTGAAGCTGTTTTGGCCCCACGAGAGGGTATGGTCTTCGATCGTTTTGGGCGAGCCGGGCATTTCATTTTCTACAATCTGAAATTCAGGAATGATAGCAAAATCAACCCCCGGACCGGAAAGCTGGAATAGCTCAATGCTCAAGCTATTGTTGTAGTGCAACTTGTTGAGCGTCGTCATGGTGGCCTCCATCAAAAACTCTTCGTTGATCGTAGCCGTTGACTCGAAATTATTGGGAATGTTGATTTCGATATGATTCCCCATCAGTACGTTGGGTACGATTTGGGAGAAACCAGTAGCAACCGTTGCGTTGGTTCCGGGGTTGAATACCCGCCAGTTCATGGGTTGCCCCAGGTTGATATTGGCCTTGAAAGTAGGATCAAACGTGTAGTTGAGCTCCAGGTCGGTAGTGAGGTTGAGGTTTAAATCGCCAAAGTCTACTTCACCGAGACCGCCGCCAAGGCTGACAGAGGTAGGATAACCGAAATAATCGATCAGCGAAATCAGGTCCAGGCGAAGGCGTGACAATTCTTCAAATTCACCGCCGGTAGCCCTCACGATCACGTTATCGTCGTTGAAAGTCTGCGTAAGATTTGACGAAGTCAGTTTTTTAAACGTGCCGCTAAATTCGGGAATAGTAAGATCTACGGCAGATGGAATATCGGGGTTGCTGATTTCCACCATAGTAGCATTGCCGTCAAACATATTGTCGAGAATGGGACCTGCATTGGGGCTTGTGTTGACCAATCCGACGATTTGTTGAAGAATACTGGTACCGGCTGCGCAATCGAAAATAGTGCCCAAATTGGCCCCGGGCTCAAAAGCATCCTCGCACAGGACAATAAACGGAGGTAAATCGCCGCCGATAGGGATGGGGATGTTCAGCAATTCGCCGCCGGGAATACCCAATACGTCGAGCAAATCCCAGCTGTCGCTGTACAGACACCCCAGGTCAAAGAGAGGGTCGCAGCCAAATTCAACCGTAGCGGTAAGGCCGATGCGCAATACAAAACTGACATTATCAAGGATGGGCCCCATTTCGGTTTCGTAAAAGGCAGGAGTGATAGCCACCTGGGCGCCGCTGCCGCGCTGGGCAGCCGTTTCAACCACTATTTTATCGCCGCAGCCGAATTGCTGGTCGGCAGGGGCCTGCAGGGTGATATTGACAGGATAGGTTACATTTACATCCGCCGTGCCTATGCTTTTGAGGCCCATATACCCTCCATAGTCGGCAGTGACGCCAAATTGCAACGTCGGGTTGATGTAAAACCCGCCAAGGTCGCCAAGACCAACGCCGAAACCGGTCACCCAGTCAGGTATATCAACCCCCAACAGGTTTTCGATAATCTGGAATAAAATGTTGGTTCCCGCATTGGGACTGGCGAAATCGTCCACGTCTCCCAGCAAGTCGCGTGTAAACTGAACGCGGGATGGAGCGCCGACAAGCGGCGTAGGGTCGAGGCTGATGTCATTGAATGTAGCCGTGTGCGTTACCGACTGGTTGATGGTTTTAAACTGCGTAGGCATGGCCGGCGTTTCCGGCGCTGCTGCATTGGTGGTAAATACCGGCATGGTAGTAGCCGGAGAAAGGCTCGCTACCGGACCGTCGCATTGTTCAGCTACCAAGGCCTGGTACTGGTTGCCCGCCTTGGGCAGGTTCAAAACATAACATACCTGAACAGGCGAACCGGGGGTGATAGTAAGGCCGGGGCTACCGCCTGCCACTTCAACGTCAAGCGCAGCAGTTACGCCTGCGCTTATATCGTTTACTTTGATGTTCCATTTGTGGTTGGCAACATCCCCCTGGGCAGAGGTCCAGCATAACGTGGCAGAATTAGTGCCGGTAACAGTTTGAGTAGAAAAAACCGGGGCGCCGCATTGAGCGGCAAGCCAGGCGGGAGCTGATAGCAGTATCGCCATTAGCCCCGCAATTCGTAAGCGCGTTGTGAGGTAGAAGATGTCCATTGTAACTGTTGTTTAGTTAATGTTGAGCGAAAGATATGTCATCCAACTCAATTGAAAAATATTTTATATGTGAAAAAAATCTACTGCGGAGGGAAAATCGGATAGCGACAGGAGGTGGGGGTGATGAGGGGTGATGAGGGGGGATGAGGGGGGATGAGGGGTGATGAGGGGATGATGAAAGGAGAAAAGTAGAGACG
>DAINSQ010000047.1:0-358 GCA_036741235.1 Saprospiraceae bacterium
CAGATCATCCACAACTCGCCGTCGCCCATGGTAGATGTATGGGCAGGTCAACAGCGTCTGGTTGATGACTTTGATTTCCGCACGGCCACGCCGTTTGTAAGTATTCCTGCTGATCGCGACATCAACGTAGGTATTGCATTATCGAACAGCACGGCGGCAAGCGACGCCATTGCCAACTTCCCCGTCAACTTTGCCAGCGGCCAGTCGTATACGGTATTTGCAGCCGGCGTAGTAGGCGACCCCACCACGCCTTTCAACTTGTATGTTGCGGATGACGCGCTTGAAACAGTTGCTTCCGGACTTGTTGGCGTAAGCGTTTTTCATGGTTCGCCCGACGCGCCGGCGGTAGACATCAGCG
>DAINSQ010000047.1:368-28766 GCA_036741235.1 Saprospiraceae bacterium
CCGCTGGTGAACAACGTGGCATTCGGCGAGTTTACGCCTTATCTCGAACTGCCTGGCGGCTTTTACTATATTGACATTCGCGTAGCCGGACAAACGCCCATCGTGGCCACTTATGCCGCGGCTTTATCGGGATTGGAAGGTACGCCGCTGCGGGTATTTGCCAGCGGATACTTGAACGGCGCCCCTGGCTTTGGCCTTTTCGCCGCATTGCCCAATGGTTTTGTTTTTGAACTGCCGCTTGAGCCGTTAGCTGAAATACAGCTCATCCACAATAGCCCCGAAGGCGCCGTCGATATTTACGTCGATGGTGAGTTGGGGCTTGACAACTTTGAATTCCGCACGGCTACTCCGTTTGATATTGCTCCGGCCGAAATTACCTTTACCATAGGCATAGCGCCGGCTGACAGCGACGGCCCCGATGATATCGTTGCCGAGTTTCCGGTGAGCTTTGAAAATGGCAAAATTTACACCATCATCGCCGGCGGTTTGCTCAACAACCCCACCACCCCCTTCACTTTATTTGTCAATGACGAAGCGCGCATTCGCTCGGCTTCGGGTAGCGGCGTCGACCTGGCCCTTTTCCATGGTTCGCCCGATGCGCCGGCAGTAGATGTAAAAGTGGCAGGCGGCCCGGTATTGTTTGACGATATTGCCTACGGCAATTTCTCCAGCTATGTCAATGTTCCTGCTGATTCTTATGTTCTTGACCTGACGCCGGCCAATGACAACAGCACGGTTTTGATCAGCTACCTTGCCGATATCAGTTCGCTGGAAGGACAAGCAGCCACCGTATTCGCCTCCGGCTTTTTGAACGGCTCTCCCGGCTTCGAAACCTGGGTTGCCCTGAGCGACGGCTTCACCTTCCCGTTGCCCGTATTCGTCAGCACAAGCGAACAGAATCTCCCGGTGGAATCGCTGTCCATCTGGCCCAACCCGGCTGTAAGCGAATTGTCGATGCAGTTCGTGATGCGCCAAGCTACTGATATCAATTACCGCGTAAGAGATCTTGCCGGCAGAATGCTCCTTTCGGGCGATCTGGGCCGGATGGACGTAGGCGAACGCCTGGAGCGCCTCGACGTCAACGCGCTCTCTCCGGGCATGTACCTGCTGGAGGTCGTTTCCGAACAAGGAGTTTTGACCACCAAGTTTATGGTACAAAAATAGAACCAGCAGTTCTTTCATTTTAGCGGAGGGCGTCTCACCTAAATGGTGGGGCGCCCTTTTTGTGTTGCCGCAGGTTGAAATAAATATCCAGGATACAAATGCTAAACCAATTCATGGCATAACCGTGGTATCGCCGAATCCTGCGTAGAAATTTCCCCGCATAATTTTCTTGCGTTTAAAATTAAAACCCGCTATATTTGCACTCGCTTTTAAATAAAGCTATGGCGCGGTAGCTCAGCTGGTCAGAGCGTGCGATTCATAATCGCAAGGTCGGGAGTTCAAGCCTCCCCCGCGCTACAAAAGCCCAACCGGCACTTGGTAAAAACCAGGTTGCCGGTTTTTTTATTGGCGAAGGGCTACAGTAGAAAGTCATTCCGGATAAATTGCCCACAACTCCTTAAAAGCCGGCCCCCAACATTGCACGCGTTGAATGGGTGGGATACGAAGGCGGGTAGCCTCCAGCAGATTAAAAGTAAACGGCGTGATGCGGCAGTTGAGTGCATCGATATAGAGCACCTTGCCATAGGTATTATCGGCCAGGCAGGTATATTCAGCGAAAGCATTAGTATTATCCAGGTCGGCATTAAGGAAACTCAGAACATTGATGGTAATGCCCTGTTGGCGCAGTTCCAGCGACCAGTCGCATATATCGATACCGTTCATTTTGCAGATATTGGCGCCGTCGCTCACCAGCAAAATCGATTTGCGGCTGTTGGGGTTGTCGGTAAATAATCCGGGGGATTCTACCAGTATATTGAGCAAAGGCGTAGTGCCGTCGGGATTTAGAAAGTTGAGCCGGGAGCGAAGTTCTTCCGTAGGCAGGCTGCCGGCTTTTTGCCACATCTTGGGCGGCGTGCCGCAGTCGCCGCCAATTGTACCCACGCCCACCTGCGTTGTAGGAGCCATCTTGTCGAGCATAAACAGGGCCGTTTCCTTCATAACCTGAAAGCGGGTGACTCCGCGGCAGGTGACATTTTCCATGACCATAGAGCCGGAGATGTCGAGTAGCATGACCACCTCGTCGTAGTTGGCAAATGCAGCCATTTCAGAGGAGTTGTTGGGCAGGTTGTCGTAGTCGGTGATTTCAATAGCGCTGTAAACGGTGTCAAAAAAGGCAGGCGGCACATCGAGCGTATCGCCCAGCATACGTTGGTTGGCCCAGGCCGTTTCGTTGCGGGCGTCGTGTTTTAGCGCAAGCTTAAAGATATCGTAGGCCCGCTGCAGATCGTCTTTGCGCACGTGATAGTGCAAAGGCCTGTCCTGGCTTTTATGGGCGCCTCGTCCCTGGTTCATAAAGGTGGCATAGCCCAGCGTATTATACATTACGCTCAGGGCCGCAGGTTTACCCAGCGTTTCCTGAATGGCGATGCTTTTTTTTAATGGAGCTACTGCGTAGGCGTATTGGCCTGAATAACAATAGGTGACTCCTTCAAAAAAGTGAAGCAAAGCCATTTTTTGTTTGTATTCAGGATCGCGATCGGATAACAAACCAATGCTGCGCCTGAATAATACCTGCGAATCCTTGGTTTTACCCACCCGGCCCAGTCCTACGGCGTATGCCAGCGCAAAATTGAATTCGTTAGGAAGGGCGTCATAGGCCTGTGAGAAGTGGTGTACCGCTTTGTCAAAACGCCCTTCCGAATAGTAATAGTTGCCTTTGTAATAATGTTTGTAAGCGCCTTTCCGGTCTCCTTCCAGGAGCGAAAACGAGAGTAATGCGAGGCAGGATAGTAGTCCTGCGAATAGTATTATCTTCTTTTCCATCACCCACAAAGAACGGATAAAATACGGGAATATTTTACGGCAGCCGTCAGTCGGCTTATGCTATGCGGTTTAGCGCTTCGCTGTTTAGAGCGTGTTTGGATTTTCGTGATTGAGCGAAAGCGAGCAAATTTTATTTTAGGCGAGCGTAGCGCAGCGAAGTCCCGCAAGGCGGGGGCGCGTTTTGTCCCGACTCGCGAGTCGGGATAGCCGGCAGCTACGGCGAAAAAACGCAACATGAAGCCTGGAAGGGTGACTAAACGTCACGCTGACAGGCTGAACTCGCGAAGCGAATAAAACAAAATTTGCCGCTTGTAGTCAATTGACGAATGTCCAAACATGCTCTTAGTTTTTACCACGAAAAAACTAAACAGCGAAGCGCTAAACTAGCCATAGGAGCATCGTTGTTCAGCTAAACCAACCGCAGGCGTTCCTGAGTAAAGCTAAACTAATCGAAGGCGAGTCGCGGTACAATCGCAATCCGCTAAAAAAAATCCAGCTTTCCCCTTGCGCCGTATCATTTATCCAGTTACCTTTGCGTCAACCATTTGGTTAAACTATTTAATTAAACCAATGAGTCAGGAATTAAACGCAGAAGAACGCATTATTTCCGCAGCGAAGGAGATATTCATTCAGCGCGGGTTTGCGGGCGCCCGCATGCAGGATATCGCCGACAAAGCCGGCATCAACAAGGCTATGTTGCATTATTACTTTCGCAGCAAGGAAAAGCTGTTTGAAGTGATTTTCGACGAAGCGTTCGACGCTCTGATGCCGCGCGTCCAGGCCATATTATCAAGCGATGCCGGCGTATTAGAAAAACTGGATGCGTTTATCGACCACTATATTGCGCTGATTGCAGAGCACCCGCATGTGCCGATTTTTATTGTGCACGAATTGAGCCAGGACCCCGACCGCTTTGTGGAACACATCAAATCAAAGGGGCATTTCCCCAATTTGGGAATGATCTTTTTGCAGTTTCAGGCAGAAGCAGATGCAGGCAATCTCAGGGCTTTCCACCCACTGCACCTTTTTATGAATGTGATAGCTATGTGCGCTTTCCCGTTTGTGGCCAAACCCATGCTCAAAGCCGTCACCCAAATGGATGAAAACACCTGGGCTATGCTGATGCAAACCCGGAGCGAAGAAGTAAAACGATTTGTAAGACAAGCATTAATGATGTGCTGATGAGTTAATGTGCTGATGAGTTAATGTGCTGATGTGCTGATTGTTTATTACTATTTAATTATTAGCAAATCAGCAAATTAGCATCCCGACCTCCTTCCAGTCGGTACGGGACTCCCCCGATTTTCAATCGGGACTCACTTCGTTAGCCTTCGGTCGAATTAGCAAATCAGCACATCAGCACATCAGCAAATCAACAAATCAACCGCCATGCGAATATTTTTGATCATCTTGTCTTTGAGCCTGTCAATCAGTGTATTACAGGCGCAAGTTACGCTTGGAGACTGCCGGCAGTGGACGCGCGAGCATTACCCATTGATGCGGCAGCAGGCGTTGTATGACGCTTCGCTGCAATTGCGGCTCGACCAGCTTGACAAGCAGCGTTTGCCCCAGTTTTCCGTGCTCGCCAAGGCCAATCTGCAATCGGAAGCTATAAAAGTGCCTTTTTCCGCGCCGGGGCAGGAACCTATCGAACTGCCGCTTTATGCTTTGCAGGCCTATGGAGAAGCTACGTATAGCATTTACGACGGCGGGGTGGTGAAAGCGACCAAAGCCCTTGAAACCTGGCAAAACCAGGTATCGCGGCAAGCTGTGGAAGTCGATTTATACCAGTTGCATCAGCAGGTCAACCAACTTTATATAGGAATCTTGCAGCTTCGCGAGCAAGACAGCCTGCTGCTTTATGCCCGGCAAACGCTGGAGTCGCGCCTCGAAGCTATTGAAGCGGGGGTGCGCCACGGCATAGCCTTGCCTACTGAAGCCGACAGGATCAAGGTGGAGCTGCTGCGCATCGACGCCAACAGGGAAGAGACCAGGGGCCGCCGGCAATCGCTGTTGGCTACCCTTAGCGCTTTTACCGGCAAGGAGCTCAACGACTCAACGCCGCTACAGCCGCTAAATATTCAGCCTGTATCATTTCAAAACCCGGTCCAACGCCCCGAATTGCGCTTGTTTGACCTGCAAAAACAACAAATACTGGCCCAGACCCCGCTTATCAACGCCCGGACAAAACCCAAAGTCAATGCGTTTATCCAGGCCGGCCTCGGTTATCCCAATCCACTCAACTTTTTTGATACGGAAATAAGCCCCTACGGCATTGTGGGGCTGCAATTGCGTTGGAATTTCTGGGACTGGGGCCAATCCCGCAAGGAACTTGAAGTACTCAGCGTTAAGAGCCAAATTATTGACAACCAGAAGCAAACCTTTGAATTTAATGTGCGCCTGCAGGATGGACGATTCCGCGAAGAAGCCGCCAAATTGAATAATCTTATTAAAAACGACAGGGAGATCGCAGCGCTGCAACGCAATATTTTACAACAAGTACAAGCCCAACTCGAACACGGCGTGGCCACCGCTGCCGACTATATCGCACAGCTCAACGCCGAGCTCCAGGCTCAACTCAACCTGCGCCTCCACGAGTTGCAGTTGCAGCAGTTGTACGTCGATTACCTGACCCTTAGGGGAGGGTGATAGGGTGGGAGTGTGGATCCCGGTATTTATCATTTTCAAACTAAATCAAAGCGCCATGAAGGCCATACCATCTCTGATCCTGTTTGCATTGCTTTCAATAATAATCGCCGGCTGTAACGACAAAAAACAACTCGCCGACGCTTACGGCAATTTTGAAGCCGTCGATGTCACCGTAAGCGCACAGGCTGCAGGCCAACTCATCTTTTTTGATGCAAAAGAAGGTCTTCCGCTAAAAGAGGGACAACTTGTGGGCATCGTGGATACCCAACAGCTCCACTTGCAACAATTGCAACTCAAAAGCGCCATGCGCGCTTTGGGTAAAAGAGTACAGGACCCCCGTCCGCAAATAGACGTCCTCATTGCCCAGCGCCAAACCCTCGAACGCGAGAAAAAGCGCTTTGAGGCATTGGTAGCTGACAAAGCCGCCACCCCAAAACAACTCGACGACATTAATTCGCAACTCAGCGTGCTCAATACTCAAATTGAAGCCGCCGGCCGGCAGGCGCAAATCGCCAACAGGGGTATTCTGAGCGAAACCGACCCCATGCAGGCCCAACTCAACGTATTGCGCGAGCAAATACGAAAATGCTACGTCTATAACCCCATCGACGGTATTGTCATCACCAAAATCGCAGAACCCAGGGAAGTCGTGGGGTTCGGCTCTCCGCTTTATCGCATCGCCGGCCTCGATACGCTTGTATTAAGGGCCTACGTTAGCGGCGATCAATTGGGCCGCGTTAGAATGGGCGGGCAAGTGGCCGTGAAGGTCGACGCCGGCGAAGGGCGACTCAAATCCTATTCCGGCACGGTTACCTTCATCTCCGATCAAAGCGAATTTACCCCCAAAACCATCCAAACCAGGGAAGAGCGAGTCAACCTGGTTTATGCGGTTAAAATTGCGGTAGCCAACGACGGCTTCCTCAAGATAGGCATGCCGGCAGAAGTGTATTTTGAAATAACAAAACCCCGGCAGCAATGACGACCATTCAGGTGAGCGATGTGTATAAAAGCTACGGCAAAATTGTCGCACTCGAAGGGGTTTCCCTGGAGGTAGCCGAGGGCGAAATATTCGGGCTCATCGGTCCCGACGGCGCCGGTAAAACTACGCTGTTTCGCATCCTCACTACCTTGCTCACGCCCGACAAGGGGGCGGCTTCCGTACTGGGTTTCGATGTGGTCAAAGATTTCAAGGCCATTCGCAGGAAAGTGGGCTATATGCCGGGGCGCTTTTCGCTGTACCAGGATTTGACGGTGCTCGAAAACCTCCGCTTTTTTGCACAGGTCTTCGGCGCTACAATCGAGGAAAACTATTACCTGATCAAGGATATATACCAACAAATCGAGCCTTTCAAACACCGGCGCGCCGGTCAACTGTCGGGCGGGATGAAGCAGAAACTGGCCTTGTCGTGCGCGCTTATCCACAAACCCCGGGTATTGTTTCTCGATGAACCCACCACCGGCGTCGATGCAGTATCCCGTAAAGAGTTCTGGGATATGTTGCACCGCCTTCGCCAGGAAGGTATCACTATTCTTGTATCCACGCCTTATATGGATGAAGCGGAAAAATGCGACCGCATTGCGCTTATACAAAAAGGCCGGTTGCTGGCCATTGATACGCCGCGGGGTATTGTGCAGGCATTTGATAAACCCTTGTGGGCTATACAGGCCGACCAGTTGTACCTGGCCTTGCAGGCTTTGCGGAGGCATCCCAATGTGGCCTCGGTTTTTCCCTTTGGCGATGAATTGCACCTGACTGCAAAAGGTGATATGAGCAGCGATGAACTTTCGAACTACCTTCGAAATGCCGGCTTTGAAAATGCCGCCGTCAGCGCCATCCCCGCAACGATAGAAGATTGTTTTATGGAACTCATGGCCGATTCAAGCTCTGCATCATGAACAACGAGCCCGTTATCACCACTTCTCAACTCACCAAGCGCTTTGGCCCGTTTACGGCTGTAGACGCCATCAGCTTTGAAGTTGAAAAAGGCGAAATTTTTGGTTTCCTGGGCGCCAACGGCGCTGGAAAAACGACCGCGATGCGTATGCTTACCGGATTGCTGAAGCCTACCTCGGGCAAAGCTACGGTAGCGGGTTTTGATGTGTATCGCGCCGCCGAACAGATCAAAAAGCATATTGGCTACATGAGTCAGCGCTTTTCGCTTTACGAAGACCTGACGGTGAAGGAGAACATCCGTTTATTTGGAACCATTTACGGCCTTTCCAGGCGGCAGATTAACGACAAAACCTTTCAGTTGCTGCGCAAACTCGGCTTGTCTGACGAAGCCGGCCAGCAAGTGGGCGCGCTACCCCTGGGGTGGAAGCAAAAACTGGCGTTTTCCATCGCACTGCTTCACGATCCTCGCATCGTTTTCCTTGACGAGCCCACCGGCGGCGTCGATCCCGTCACCCGACGCCAATTCTGGGAGCTGATTTACCAGGCCGCCCACGAAGGTGTCACTGTTTTTGTGACCACACACTATATGGATGAATCGGAGTATTGCCACCGCGTTTCGATCATGGTTGACGGGCGAATTGCCGCTCTCGATACCCCCCGGCAATTGAAATCGGCGTATCAGGCCGCCAGCATGGACGAGGTTTTTGTAAAACTGGCAAGAGCCGCTTCCCCATCGTAAAAAATAATACGTATGAAAACGCTCAGGGCTTTTGTCCTCAAAGAAATATACCACATCTTGCGCGACCGCCGCACGCTTTTGATCCTCTTTGGGTTGCCGGTGGCGCAGGTGCTTATCTTCGGATTTGCGGTTACCAATGAGTTTAAAGGCGCCGCTATTGCCATTTACGACCAGTCGAAAGACCCCGTCAGTATCGCGTTGGGGCAACACATGCTGGGCAGCGGCCATTTTAAGCCGGCGCTCGATGTCGGGCGTCCCGATGAGATCGACGATGCTTTTCGAAGAGGCAACATCAAAATGGCAATCATTATTCCGCCGGATTTCGGCGACCGCTACCGCAGCGGCAATCGTACCGAGGTGCAACTTATCGCCGACGGTTCCGACCCCAATACGGCAACTACGCTGGTCAATTATGCAGGCATGATGATAGCGCAATTCAAAAACCAGGGCGTTATGCCGCCGCTGCACATTGATGTGGCCACACGCATGGTGTACAACCCCGAGCTGAAAAGCGTCTTCATGTTTGTTCCGGGCGTTATTACCATTGTACTGATGCTGATTTCTGCGCTTTTGACCTCTCTCACGCTGGCACGCGAAAAAGAGCTGGGTACAATGGAGTTGCTGCTAGTATCGCCGCTGCATCCTATGATGATCATTGTAGGTAAAGTACTGCCTTACGTTGTTCTATCGCTGATCAACGCCGTTTTGATCATTGCCCTGGGCGTATATGTGTTTGGCGTGCCCATCAAGGGCAGCCTGATTTCATTATTAGGGTTAAACACGCTGTTCATCATCACGGCATTATCGCTGGGTATCCTGATTTCTACCCGTACCAAAACCCAACAGGCTGCCATGATGGGGGCTTTGCTAGCGCTGATGATGCCAACAATGCTATTGTCGGGATTTGTTTTTCCGATTGAAAGTATGCCCTGGCTATTACAGTTGATTTCCACGGTCATTCCTGCAAAATATTTTATAATCAGTTTGAAAGCCATCATGCTCAAAGGCGTATCTGTGCAGGTGGTATGGCGGGAAGTGGCCATACTGTCGGCGCTTACGCTGGCATTTTTGCTGGCTAGCTGGCGCAATTTCAAACTCCGGCTGGAGTAAACATCCCTCAATTCCGACCCGATGCGTATCATATTCATTCTTATATGGAAAGAGTTGCTGCAAGTATTTCGCAACAGGGCGATGATCCCCATTTTGACTATCATCCCTATTGTGCAACTCATATTGCTTTCCTTTGCGGCAACCAATGAAATCAAGCAGGTGGGCCTGGCTGTATGCGACAACGACCACAGCAGCTATTCGCGCAGGCTGCGCGAGCAGTTTCTGTCGTCTGATTATTTTGTGTTGTCGCTATATACCGACGATGAAAAAGCCGCTATGGCAACGCTTGAAGACGACAAAGCCGATGCCGTATTGGTTATCCCCGCCGGATTTGAACGAAGCCTGTTGCGCGGGCAGCCCGGCAAGTTGCAGGTGATGGTCAATGCCATCAACGGCGTCAAGGGCGGACTTGCGGGCGCTTATGCCGGTTCGGTTATACAATCATTTCGTCGCGACCTCTCCCTGGAAATTGTTCCCGTTAACCGCCCCAAAACGCCTGTTGCGGCGCCCATATCGGTGAGTTACCGCCACTGGTACAACCCCGAACTGGAATACCAGACCTTCATGGTGCCCGGCATCCTCGGGGTATTGGTCACTATTCTTACTATGATACTAACTGCCATGAACATCGTGCGCGAGCGGGAGATCGGCACCATTGAGCAACTTAACGTAACGCCTATCAAGAAATACCAATTCATCATTGGGAAATTGCTGCCATTTTTGCTAATCGGATTATTTGACCTGGCAATCGGGCTTGCCGCCGGCAAACTCATTTTTGATATACCCATGGTAGGCAGTCTGTGGCTGGTTTTCGCTTTTTGCGTGGTGAACCTCATCGCTACGCTGGGCGTGGGCATGCTCATCTCTACCGCTGCCGAAACGCAGCAGCAGGCGATGTTTATCTCCTGGTTTTTTATGATGATTTTTATTTTGATGAGCGGCTTGTTTACCCCTATTGAAAGTATGCCGCTGTGGGCGCAATATCTTACCATTCCCAATCCCATTGCCCATTTCGTGGATGTGATGCGCAAGATATTGCTCAAGGGCAGCGGGTTTGAAGATGTGAAAGATCATTTCGCAACCATGCTTGTTTTAGGAGCAATACTCATTGCGCTTGCTATATGGCGCTATCGCAAAACAACAGCGTGAAACGGTTTAACCCCTGCTCAATAAATAACACTGATGTATTTTCTTATTGCGAAAATCGGGCGGTACGGTTTGGGCGCTGATATTTTTACAATGGGCGGTTTCAATAGCCGCTTCGTCGAGGTGAAACCGGCGGTAATTGGTAGAAAAAAAGATAATCCCGCCGGGAGACATGAGTTTCAGCGTCTGGTTAATCAATTCGGCATGGTCGCGCTGAATATCCAGTACATCGCGCATAGCCTTGCTGTTCGAAAAAGTGGGCGGGTCAAGCACCGCCAGATCGTAGCGCTCACGTGCCGGGTTTTGGAACCACGATTTTATATCGGCCCGCACAAATTGGTGGCCCTGGCCGCCGAACCCGTTGAGTTCCATGTTGCGTTTGGCCCAATCCAGGTAGGTGTTCGACAAATCGACTGTGGTTGTGCTCAGCGCGCCTCCTGCCGCGGCATACACCGTAAATGATCCCGTATAGGCGAATAAGTTGAGTACGCGTTTGCCTGCCGACTGCTCGCGCACCATCTGCCGGGTGATGCGGTGGTCGAGGAACAAGCCGGCATCGAGGTAATCGCTGAGGTTGACCCAGAATTGGAGGCCGCCTTCGCGCGCTATTATTTCCTTTTTTTTATCGCCCAATCTTTCGTACTGCTGCGTCCCTTTTTGGGGTTGTCTTTCTTTAAAAAAAATGCGCTCGGCGGGGACTTCCAGTACATCCTGCATGGCCTGCCGGCAGCCGGAACGCCAAATGCGGTGTTCGGACTCATCGAGCCCGTGGGGGCGACTGTACTCGGCAGCGTGAATGCAATCTTCATAGCGATCAATAACTATTGGGAATTCCGGCATATCGGCGTCGTAAATCCGATAGCAGGTAATGCCCTGCCGTCGGGCCCACTTGCCGTTGTGGCGATACACCTTGCGCAGCCGATTGGCAAACGACTCTAAGTCGGGTAGGCTCATTTCCGGTATTTATTTTTTACAAATAAAAAGACCGCAAAATAACATTAGACGCCTTGTCTTTGGGTATAAAAATGATAATTCTGTTATTTTTATTTTGCGTAAATTTATCAACTTTTATTTCGCAAAAACAGCATACACAATGAATTTCAGAATCCAATTGCTCTGCCTCGGCTTGCTGCTAAGCCTGGCCGTGCCCTTATGGGCGCAGAAAAAAGGCGCCAAACCGGCTGCAAATGCGGCTGCCATTGCCGCCGCGCCCGCTTTTGACGCAAAAAAATACGCCGGCTTGCGCTGGCGCAATATAGGCCCCTTCCGCGGCGGCCGCTCAAATGCCGTTTCAGGCGTTATTCAAAACGACCAGATTTATTACACCGGCTACACTGGCGGCGGCCTTTGGAAAACCGAAGACGCCGGCATCACCTGGAGAAATATCTCCGATGGATTTTTCCAGACCAGCTCCGTCGGCGATGTAGCAGTGTCGGAATCCGACCCCAATGTCGTTTATGTGGGCATGGGAGAACACGCCGTGCGCGGGGTGATGACCACCTTCGGCGACGGCGTGTATAAATCAACCGACGCCGGTAAAAGCTGGAAACGTTTGGGGCTGGAATTAACCAGGCATATCTCTGACGTGGTGATCCACCCCGGCAATCCCGACATCGTATACGTGGCCGCTCAGGGCGCCGTGCACGGCCCCGGCGCCGACCGCGGCATTTACAAAAGTACCGACGGCGGCGCCTCCTGGCGCAAGGTGCTGTACGTAGATGAAAATACCGGCGCTTCTTCCCTGAGCATGGACTATAACAACCCCCGCATACTTTATGCCGCCACCTGGCAACACCGCCGCCACCCCTGGAAAGTGGAAAGCGGCGGCCCCGGTTGCAGCCTCTGGAAATCTACCGACGGCGGAGAAACCTGGGAAAAGATCAACAAAGGGCTGCCCCCTGTATTGGGCAAGATGGGGATCTCGGTGTCGCGCGCCAATCCCGACCGGGTTTATGCCATCGTTGAAGCCGAAAAAGCCAAGGCAGGCCTGTATCGCTCCGACGACGGCGGGCGCTCCTGGAACCTGCTTTCTAATAATCAGGAAATCACTTCGCGCTCCTGGTATTATATGGAGGTTTTCGCCGACCCCCTCAACGCCGATATCGTCTACGTACTGAATGCCCCGATGATGGCGTCTATTGACGGAGGCAAAACGTTTACGCGTATCAATGTCGGCCACGGCGATACCCACGATCTGTGGATCAACCCCCGCAATAATAAAAATATGATTCTGGGCGACGACGGCGGCGGAGAAGTCACTTTTAACGGCGGCCGCACCTGGTCAAGCCTCAATAATCAGCCCACCGCCCAGTTTTACAGGGTTAACGTAGACCGCACGTTTCCCTATAAAGTCTATGGCGGACAACAAGACAACTCATCGGTGGTTATTGCCAGCCGCAATAACGGCTTCGGCATTTCTGCCAAAGACTGGTTTGAGGGCCCCGGCTGCGAATGCGCCTATATCGCTTTCGACCCCGACAAACCCGAACTGCTGATAGGCGGCTGCTACCAGGGGCAGATCGATCAACTCGATATCCGCACCATGGAAGCTAAAAATATCATGGCCTACCCGGCTATCAACCTGGCCAATCCGCCCAGCGAGATGAAATACCGCTTCAACTGGAACGCGCCGATCGTTACGTCTCCCCACGATCCCAATATCATCTATCATGCCGGCAATGTGCTGCTGCGCTCTACCGATAAAGGCTTATCCTGGACTCCCATCAGCCCCGACCTCACGCGCAACGAAGCAGCCAAACAGGGCGTAGGCGGCGGCCCCATTACCAACGAAGGCGCCGGCGGCGAGAATTACAACACGATTTATTACGCCATCGAATCCAGCCTGGAACAAGGCGTGATATACACAGGCAGCGATTGCGGACTCGTTCATGTAACGCGCGACGGCGGAAAAACCTGGCAGCAGATAACGCCTCCCGGATTAGCCGAATGCAGTATTCACAGCATTGAGGTTTCCCCCCACGATAAAGGGACCGCATACATCAGCGCCAACCGTTACAAATTCAACGACTTTTCGGCTATGTCATATAAAACCACTGACTATGGCCGCACCTGGACCAGAATCGCTGCCGGTATCGATGCCGATGATTTTCTGCGTGTGATCCGTGAAGACCGCAAAACGCCCGGTTTGTTGTATGGCGGCTCGGAACGCGGTTTTTATGTGTCGTTTGACGGCGGCGCCCAATGGAACCGCCTTCAGCTCAACCTGCCGGTTGTACCCGTTACGGATTTGGCTATTCAAGACAACGACCTCATTGCTTCTACTGCCGGGCGTTCTTTCTGGATTCTCGACGACCTGGGCGCCCTCCAACAAGCAAAAGGCGATTGGGGTAAAACCGCTTTGCGCCTTTTCCAACCCAAAACTACTGTGCGTTTCTCAGCCTTTATGCCCCCCTGGATTACAGAAATGCCTCCGGGCCTGGGACAAAACCCGCTTAGCGGCGTTATTTTGGACTATTACCTTTCCGAAAAAGCCGATACCAACAGGCTGACACTTGACATACTCGATGCCACAGGAAAAGTAATACGCAGTTATTCCAATATTAAAGACGAAAAATTCAAGCGCTACCCGGGTGGTCCGCCGCCTGCCGCAACTATTCCCGCTGAAGCCGGATTAAACCGCTTTGCCTGGGATTTCCGCACGGAAGCCCTGCCCGGCGTACCCGATGTATACGTCTACGGCGATTATCGCGGCCGCCAGGTTCCCCCCGGCAATTACCGCGCCCGCCTTACCTACAAAGGGCAAACCAGCGAAACGCCTGTTGCCGTTATTGCAGATCCACGCCTCAATGTAGATCCGTCGGCCTGGGTCGCACAGCAGGATATGCTGGTCGGGCTCGAAGACAGGGTCAAGGAAATCCACCAGTCCATCATCGATTTGCGAAAAATCAAAAAACAAATAACCGCCTATAACGAACTGCTGGCCAACAATACACAAGCCAAAGCCTTACTCGACGCCGGCAAGGCACTCGTTGAAAAAATCGATAACTGGGAATCAAAAGTAGTGGAAACCCGCCAGCAAAACTTCCAGGATGTGATCAACTGGCCCAGCAAATTGAATGCCGAGGTGATGGCCCTGCGTACGGTCATAGACGTGCACGACCCCCGTATTACCCAGGGTACGCGGGATCGTTTCAAGGATTTGGATGCCGAATGGGCTAAATACCGCGACGAATTGCTGGAGATTCGACAAAAAGACGTGCCCGCTTATAATGAGTTGTTTAAGAAAAGTAATGTGCCGGCGGTGGTGGTGGAGTAGTTGTCGGTTCTATGTTGTAGGTTGTAGGTTGTAGGTTTTTTTACACACTTTCACACCTCACACCCACCGATACTACCTCTTGCGTCTATACCACCAGAAAGCGCCTGAGGCGCAAAACAGTGACAAAAGCGCCAACAGGGCGAGCGGCAGGCCTTGTTGGCGTTTCCATTTTACGGCGCCATTATCGCCGACATAGGTAAGGGCGGCCCAATAGTAGGGCGACTTTTGGAATGCGGGCACAGCGGGGTCGTTGAGGTAATCGAGTTTGGCGTGGTGAAGCGCAGCGGGTTTGCTTGCGCCAGATGCCAGACGTGTGTACATATTCTTCAAAATGTGTGCGGTTGCTGCTTCGTTGATAGTCCATAGTGAGGCCACGAGGCCCTTTGCCCCGGCATAGGCAAAAGCTCTGGACAGGCTCATTACGCCTTCTCCTTGTTTGAACTCGCCAAGTGCGGTTTGACAGGCGCTGAGTACAACCAGGTCGGCATGCAAATTGAGGGCATAGATATCGGGCAGATAAGCCGCCCTGTCGAACAACTCCACCCGGGGAAGCGCGCCGCTGCTGTCTACTCCGGCGTGAGTGGAAAGATGGACAATTTGATAAAGAGGTCCGAGTTGCGATAAAGCCTCCCAGTCGGCCTGCTCATCAAACAGCGAGCGGCTACCGCGGGGCGCCTCCTGGCGGCCTGCAAGTAAAGGGGGTAATCCTCTTTGCTTATGTTGAAAACGCGGCGACAAGTGCAGCAATAGTCGGTGGGCCTTTACCGTCAGCGCTCGCTGACGCTCCATAACAGCCAGCGAAAAAGCATAATGAACAGAATGTTTTTTTATAAGAAACGGCGCTGCTTCCCAGGATGAGTGTTCAGCAGGGCGGTATAATAGGGTTTCAAAGGGTACAAAAGCCAGCCAGGCATCGGGGATAATCAGCAACCGGTCAACATGCAATTTATATGGAGCAATGACGGGTTGTAAAACCTGTTTATAAACGTGGTAGGACAGATCCAGAAAAGGCCCGGGTTTTTGTTGGGCCGTGCGCGATTGCATCAAGTTTAGCAACTGCTGAATTGCAGCTTCAAGCGTATCAGAAGACGCTAGCATGTGCCACTCCGCCTTGCCGTCGGGCAAACGGACAAAGGCAAAAGTCGACTGACTGCCGACGAAATATTCAATCACCGCGTATTCCGGCAACGTACGGCAAATGTCTGCAATTTTGTCGCCGCTCAAGGCCTCGGTTTGACGTCGATAGGCCGCTTCCTCGGGATACTGGGCTGCCAGTTTTCGTTCATTGGCGTTCCATTCATCCATCAGCGTATTGCGCTGTAATTGCCATAACACGCGTTGCGAAGCCTGCGGGTGTAACATCAGTTCCCGGTCAAAGTAGGCGATTTGCCGGCGCAATTGTTTTTGTTTTTCAAATAAAGGATTACTATTTATTTTATTACTGTGAAAACGGTTGCGATGCAGCGCGTCCAGCAAAAGCGCTGCTTTGGCCTGCTCGGCAAAGGTCCAGGCGGTATAAAGCAGGCTATTTGAACGGGTCAATCGGTATAGTTCCCATGCAATCAAAAGGGCCTTTTCTGTACGCCGCCTGGTTTGCGACAATACCCACAGTTGCGCTGATTCGTATTGTAAAGCGCGCCGCAACATGGATTCGGTTTGTGTTGCCAGTTGGTAGCATTGCAGCGCGGCAAGCAAGCTTCCTGTATCTCGGCTTTGCCTGTATTGCAGCCATAGCGCTTCGGCTTTGCCGTCGAGCGCTTCGTAAATAGCGTTTTCCGGGTACAACTGATTTGGCGAGGGTAGATCCGACGGCGCCCTGGGGCTGAAACCTGGAATTACCGTGCTAATTGACTGGTTGTATGCCTCGATAGCTTTTACAGCTTCGCCGCGTTGGACATAAATTTGCCCAAAGGCTATCCATATTTTTGCCAGATCGCGAGGCGCGCCTACAGATCGTGCCTTGCGCCCTGAAGATAACGCGCGCCGCAGGTATTGAAGCGCTTCGTCGCCGCGCTGCTGTTGATTCAATAGCCGGGATTTTGTAAGGTAAGCGCCTGATAAATAATCGTGTACCGTTTCCCTGGTTTCATCGTTTAGCGGCATTTTTTCTAAAGTAGCAATGGCTAGATTCAACCGGTATTCCGCTTCCTTTAACTTGTTGGTCTCTATCAAGCTGGTAGCCAGCGAGCTTTGCAGCAGGGCAATTTTGTCCGGTTCGGCCCCTGTACAGTCAAGCCCTTTTTGATAATAGGCAATTGCCTTTGTATTATCGCCTTCGTTCCAGTAAGTGAGCCCGATATTGTTGTATAAACCGGCAAACGCCGCATTTTTTCCATGAGATGGATCACCTTGAATAGCCATCTGAAAAAAAACTCGGGCTTTTTCATTATCACCCAGTCGGGTATAATTGGCGATGAGCGGTTTGAAAAAATACTCCAGCGCGTCGAAATCCTGAAAATTGTATTTGTTGTAATAACCCAATCCCTCCTCTTGCGCCTTTATAGCCTCCAAAATATTACCCAGATTAAAAAGATAAAACCCACGGCTGGCTTGTATCAACGAAAAAGCTTCTGCTTCGCCGGCCGTTTTTGCTTGTCGCCATTTCTTATGTAATGCGCTGTCTAAAATAGCCAACGCATTATTTTGATTATCAAATAAAAATTGACATTCATAATAACAGTACGCCCAGGCTTCCAGGCTATCGACTTGCCTGTAATAATTGGCTTTCAGGCGATAATAATAAATGGCGCTATCAGCTTGCCCTTCTGCTTCAAAGCGGGCTATTTGCGCATCCCAATTGCGATCAAACTGTTGCGCATTTGCGCAATGTGTTGCCAGAAAAAAAACAATAGTAATTAACCAATAGTTATTCGCCATTAGCCGGATCGCATTATTGATCGAATTTACGGCTATAGACGATATTATTATAAAAATAATACCGGCTTAAAATTTCCAATAAGTAAAAGCGGACACATAAAACGCCGGTTGTTGCCCCAGGCGCAAGACTGGCCGAATGCCTAAGGCCGGGCCTTTTCTGACCATGCCGAGATGGACGTCGGCAAAAAGAGCGGGGCGAACTATCACTGTATTTCGCGGATACGTATCGCCGGATACATCGAGATCTTCAAACAGCGGAAACCAGAACTCGCGTGGCGCGTTTAATTCGGGTTCCGGACTGCGGTATTCGATCAGCCGGATTCGCTTAGTGTCGCTTATTATTGATTTACTAAATTCGAAATTGACCATTATTCCAACACCCGTACTCAGCCAATCGGTCCAATTCTTGCGCAGTTGCAGCGGCGTCAAGCCGAGAAGCAGCTTGTCTGTTTCGACAGAATGGCTGATTGTTTGAATAGAATCGACTATCCGGAACTGGATGTCGCCTGTATTTTCAATAAATATATAAGGTCGGGGTGGGAATGTATCTGTTTGGGTTGTAAACTCATTTGAAGTTACAGGATAACCGAATATAACTTCCCACTGCAAAAAATGTCGATGCGGTTTAAAAGGGGCGGCCATTAATCCTACAAAATATTGATTGCGATCAATAAGGTCTGGGGGAAAAAAGTTGACGCCGGCCATTACCCCGGGAGAAAACCCGGCTTTAAAATCGGTGCCTGCGCTGTTGGTTCGAATCGGTGGGTTTTTATCAAAAACAATACTGGCTTTCGAAGCAAAAGCCTGTTTTTTAATTTTTTTATTAGGCACAAGCTGAAATTTGACAAACCCCTTGGTAGAGTCGCGGTCGCTGACGCCTTCCTGGCGCGTGCCCGGCAGGTAAATATTTTTAAACGTAAACACCAATTTGTTTTCCTGAAAGCTGGTATCCAGGCAACTCCATGCTACAGCCTGGGGTGGGCAAAGTAAGCTCTTGGGATAAGCGTCGAGCACTTTCAATTGGGTGGCGTCAAGCCCGGCGGGGGCATCGCAGGTAATCTCTACTGTGCTTGCGGGGCCTTCTCCGTTATTTTGAAAATGCACCTTATAAACCAGGTCTTTGCTGCGTATGCGCCGGAATCCCATTTTGCGTTTGGAGACGGCGATATAATTGGGGTCGTGGGAAGCCACGATTTCCATTTCGAGGTCGTAGCGTTCTACAATGCGTTGGTCGTCGCTCACCAGCAGGGCCGACACGGTAATGATGGCATGGGTGTCGGCGAGCATGTCTGGAGTGGCTTCGAGAGATACAAACAGGTGGCGCTGTTCGCCCGGCTGGAGCCCGGTAAATTGCCATGTTGCTGAAGATACATAAGTTGCTTTCAATTGGCTGAGTTCATCTTCCATTGACGAAGCCGGCCGCAGTGTGGCATACCAGTCAAAATCAGTCGTATGTGCGCCTGCCCAGCTGTCGGGTGCGTTTAAAGGGGCGTACCAGGTTAGTTCCTGGCTGATGTATTTTTCGCCAAAATGGGCGCGGGATTCGAGAAAACGAAAATGCTCGCTTTTGTAGTCGCGTTGGTTAAAAAAGAGATAGAGTTTGCCCGATTGCATTATTGGACTTTGATTGGCATAAGCGAGCATCCCCACCCATTCCTCGCCGGCGCGGGGGTTGCGCACGGCTTTCATGCCCAGTGGCGCCATTTCGTGAGGCAAAGCGGAAGGCGTTGTCTGCAATGCGGCAATACCTTCCGGTTTTTCGCGCGGCGGTGGTATTTTTTTCTTTTTCGATTTGGGGGCTTTGCCGTTGTCGTATTTGCCGGTAGCCAGCAAAAATACTTCGTGTTCGCTGGTATCGGCGTAATAGTGCAGGGGCGTTTTTTCGTAACTGAACGTGCCGTCGCCAAATTCCCAGTAATAGTCGTAGTAGGCCGGCGGCGCTCCGGCCGTCTGGATCAGGGCGGGCAGGACGGGCGCAAAACGCACCCCGGCGCCTTCCGGTTTGGAGATAAAATCGGACTGGCGCTCGGGTGCATTTGGCGCTTGCTGTGCATACGCCGCGGCATGCATTAGCAGACAGGTAGCAATGTGGAACAGGATTTTCATGGCGGTAACCGGTTTTGGCTAAACAGAAAACAATATACGATTTTCTGTAAAACCCTGACTTTCAATTACGTCAGCTTAAACGTAATGACAATCTTTTTCTCTTTTTCCGGCGAATCATCGCAGCCGGGTTTATGACACAATCCTATGATTACAAGATTAACGCTGTTGTCGCTGTGATAAACGGTGATCTCTTTTTCGTAGTACTTGTCAAAGGAATCAACGGGATTGGTTTTTTTGTGAAAACCGTCAATATTGTTGAGATAAAAAACGCAGTCTTTCGGAGCCTGACAATCGCAAACCCTGGCGTCTACGTTGGTAACTTTGACCCTTACGCTAACAGAATTCCCGTTTCTGGCGATAGAAGACGAAGTATCCTGTTGGGCGGTGATTTCTTCTTCGTACACCTTGTTTTTGAGTTTATCGTTTACCTCCTTGAGCTGTTCGGAAAGGGAGGCCACCTTTTTATTTAACTCCTCCCTTTGATAATTGCTCAGGTTGGGATTTTGAAGTTGGGAATATGCGTTTTGTAAATCCTTTGCAAAGCGGGCTGCATTATCTTCCAATTCTTTTTTCCTGCTATTATTGATCAGGGTGATCGTAGCCACAATCTGGTCGCAATTGCAGGCAAGTTTTTTGGCCGGCGCGTTGGGCCGGTTGGGGTTATTGTTGCCTGCTTGTTGGAGCAAATTGTCGGGCAAGTTATTCGCAGGATGGTTGTTGGCGTGATACGCGGGACGGTCGCTTCCCGACTGGCCGGGTTGTGATTGCTCGCCGGTTTGTTCCTGGCTTTCATTGGGGGCCAAGGTAGCCGATACGCTAAAACTACCGGATTGGAGGCCGGTAACGGTAGTTGTAAAAATATAGGGGTTATGGCCGGGCGGGACCTCGATAATTTGCTGGTTGCCGCCGCTAATTAGTACGATCTGGGGTGTTTCATTGCGCAACAAAATGCTCAAGGGTTCGTCAAGGCCGTCCGTGCCGCTCACCGTGACCTGTAGAGGGGTAGTTTGGCCGCGCTGCAGATTCAGGTTGCCGGCGCTCAGCGCGATATTGATCATATTGATCGTACCGCTGGTCATAATACCGTTGTCGGCTACGTCAATATGGGTGGGGCCGGTGAGGTCGGGACCGGGGCGCACAAAGATGCCGTCCGTAGACTCGGCCAATGGCGTGTATGTTTCGCCGTCAACGCGGATGATACTATTGTGAAGATTGCCATCGGCATTGCCATTCAAAAAAATCGGCTCGCCCGTTTGCCCCACTGATGGAATATTAAATTCGTTGCCCGGAATTTGGGGATGCGATTGCCTGGTTACCGGTAGTTCGAAAACGCCGAGCGTTTTTCCAGCCTGATCTTTGATAAACCCTGCGACAGCAGTAGCCGCTACCGGGATGGCGTAAAACAGCCCACGTCCGGGCGTCGTTTTGGGGTCGGCGCCCTGGAGCTCAACGACCAATCCGTTAAGGTAAGCGCCGTTTTTTTCCTCCTGGTTTTTGTTCTTTCCTTGTGGTTTCGATTCTACACTGCCCGAAATGGTGGCGCCCTGCGACAATTGCGGCACATACACGTAGTAATCTCCCGCTTCAGTAGTCATTTTTACGGTTGTGAGACCATTGGATTGCGTGGTTTGTATCCGGTTGTTTTGAGCCTGCAAGTATCCGCTAATTGCGAAGCAAACACAAATTGAAAATAATGGAAGCTTTTTCATGATGTAAGATTTTGGGTGATGAGATTCACTTTTGTTATTACATCAGGAAAAGCGACTGTTTCTTACGCCTGAAAATTGATTTTTTAATAAAAAAAGCGATATAATCAGGCAGTTGCGAGCAGTTTGCCGAACGCCCAGTCAACTGTCAAAATTCCTCAAACAATTTACTTATAACATTGAAACCGACTACCTCTACAATATGGGTATTGAGAAGGGCATCGAGCAGGGCATCGAGATTGGCCACGACATAGCTATGAATGAAACCCAATTGTGGAAGCTGCAAGTCGCCCGAAAAATGCTGGCAGATGGCTTGCCTACAGAAAAAATCGCCGAATTCCTCGAACTAGCCGTAAACGAGGTTGAACAACTTCGCCAAACATCAGGTAAATAAAATAAAAAGCCCCCGGCATACACCGGAGGCTCGCGTTCAGGGATTATGGGATTGCCGTAAAATGGCAAGTCTTTTTTACCAGGTAATCGTGATCGTTATTTTGCCGTCCTTGAAAGTAATCGTAATTTTGATGCGCTGGGGAGGCGTACCGTCGCTATTGCCCAGTACTTCAACGCGATAGAGGCCTTTTAACACCTCCAACTGTTGCCCGCTATAAGGTAAGCCGGCATTATTGTATGCCTGTTGCATAACTTCCTTGCTCAACACAAAATCTTCTTCAACAATAAGGGCTTTTTCCTGCAAGAGCTGAAAACGCGCTTTGTCGCTGAGGTCGTCCATATCCACCTCCATGTCCATCACAACACTGCCGTCAGCCGAAGCCATGGGCTTGCACAGGGCTTCGTCAACTTCAAGGGGGAATGTTCTGGCTACCTCATCTCGCAGGTTGTCAACGCGAATGCAGATTGAAAAGGCATCCTGGCAGGTATTGAATCGCTTGAGCAAACCGATGATGATCCACCGGGCATTGGAGGTGGGCTCGGTAATAGCCGGATCTTTTACACATGCCGTAAAGCTGATACCCATCAAAGTTGCAATTGCGAGGCCGAGGAAATACTTCTTGTTCATGATCGTTGTTGTTTAAAAAGTTAGTGATAGTTTCTTTCTTACAGGCTTTTTGATCGCCTTACGACCATACATCCCCGCATTGACAAAAATCTTATGCCTTGCTTTTGTTAAAAAAATGTTAACTTGGGTGAATGAAGAATGAAAAATTTCATTACCAATTTTTCATGTCCTAATTAATAAACAACG
Organism: Saprospiraceae bacterium; assembly: GCA_036741235.1. Lineage (GTDB taxonomy): Bacteria > Bacteroidota > Bacteroidia > Chitinophagales > Saprospiraceae > JABWBR01. The sequence goes on from DAINSQ010000047.1 coordinate 23,007, forward strand.
ATGCCTGATCAACAACACCCTGATCAACAATATATTACAGCGCTTTGCACTGGCAATGAGGCATTGATCAGGGAGATATACAGCAAATATGCGCGCAGCGTACAGATCTGGGTGACGCAAAACAACGGGGAAGTTGCCGATGCCCAGGATTTATTCCAGGATGCACTGATGGCTGTGTACGACCGATACTGCGGACGCGACTTCACCCTGACGAGCTCGCTGGGCGCGCTGCTGCTGGCTATTTGTCGTCGAAAATGGTTCGATCGGCTAGCTCAAAAAAACCGGGAGGAAGGCGTAAGGAAATGGGAAGAAACCCGATATAACGAAGAAGACTCTGAATGGGAGGCAGCCGAGGCGGCTATTGAACAACAAAAAAAGCAGGAATGCCTGTCGAGGGTATTCTTGTTGCTCAGCGAGCAATGCCAGAAACTGCTTGCTTTGATCGCTGAAGGCGCTCATACGGTGGAACAAATTGCCCTCGATCTGGGCTTCGCCAATGCCAACGCGCTGTACCAAAGCAAACACCGCTGTACCGCTCGCTGGCGTCAATTATTTAACGAGCATTACCAAGAAAAATGAACATGGAAAATAGCGAACGTATAGACCGGTACCTGCACGGCAAGATGAATGCCCCCGAAAAAGCGGCTTTTGAAGCTCAGTTGGCCCAGGACGCCGAGCTTGGCAAGGCGCTCGAATGGCATCGCGATATGGAGCTGTTCCTGAGCAGAAAAAACAGGCGCGATGCGCTGCAACAACAATTGCCGGCTATCAGTAAAGATTTTTTCAAAACCGAAAAAGGCGCCAAATCAATTCCATTGCCGCGTCAACGCCGACTATGGCTGGTTGCAGCTTCTCTGGCAGCAACCCTGGCGCTGTTTCTGGTGGTGAAATGGGCGCTCACTCCTCCGCTTTTTGATACGTATGCACAATATCCTCCGCTTGCGCTTACCGAAAAATCGGCCGGCACGGATTGGTCGCAGGCGGAATCGGCCTTTAATTCGAAAAAATACGCCGAAGCAGAGGTGCTGCTGGGCCAATATGTTGCCCAAAATCCCCAGGACAGACAAGCCCTGCTGTACCTGGGAATCTGCAAAATGGAGCGGGATAACTTGCAAGAGGCACAAGCAATTTTTATGGGTTTTACACCCGACGAAAAGGATATGAAGGATTACGCCGATTGGTACCTCGCATTGTCGTATTTAAAATCCGGCGACAAAGAAAGCTGTCGACAAGCGCTGCAGCAATTGTCGACAACGTCCCCATTCCGGCAACAGGCTGCCGATTTGCTAAAAAAATTATGATCGCTTACAATTTTACAATTTTCCAAACTACCGCATCGCCATCACTTTCCGTAATACGAAGTATATATACGCCGGGCGCCAGGTCGACAAGGCTGATTGTAGCCGAATTAGCCACAAAATTCATTTGCCTGGCGCCTGCAAATTGTCCGGATGCATTGTAAATCAACAAATCTTTTAACCCTTCGTGAACGTAGTGAATGGTAAGTTCATCGCGAACCGGATTAGGGAATAATTTGGTAAGGGTAAACAAATCGCTTCCCGAACAATCTTCATCGATGCCATTGTCCGGTATGTCCTCAGCAGAGGGGCGTATACTACCGGCGTTGTCGTTGCAATCGGCCTTGTTGGTCACGTATCCCGATGGCGGATTACCCTGGCATACCACCAGCGAATCGGCGGCATTGCCAAATCCGTCTACGTCGGCGTCGCGGTAATAGGTATAATAAGGAATGCCGTCATCGATGCTTTCATTACAATCATTGTCGATGCCGTCGCAGATCTCTTCCGCATCGGGGTTAATCGCGTTTATCAAGTCGTTGCAATCATCGTGATTGGCGACGTATCCCGGGGGCGGGGTCGTCAAACAGGTATCAAAAGGCGAAAATAAATCTCCGTATCCATCGGCGTCGGCATCGCGGTAATAGGTGTAAACAGCTAACCCCTCATCGACAAAGCCGTTGCAATCGTTGTCGATACCGTCGCAAATCTCGGCGGCCCCGGGGCGAATCTCGGGATTGCCGTCGTCGCAGTCTTCATAGCTGAAATATCCATCGTTGTCATTGTCGCGGTAGAAATAGGCGCGGGCGAGTTCAAAAGCGTCGGTTCCTGCTTCGGCGCCGATGAGCCTTCCGGGTATGTCGTCGCAGGGAGGATGAATGCCGCCCCAGATACGCGACAGGCTGCATTGGTCGCTGGCATCTCGATAAGTGGCCCATTGCAGGGTAATATTCTGGCTGGGGCCGTCTTCAAATACGAGGTATTCATTTGCGGGCGCTTCAAAAACGCCCATTCCGCCCGGGAAGAAGGCATCGCCTGTAACGAGCGTAAGCGCTTCGGCGGCTGCGCGGGAATAAGTGGAGTGGCCGGAAATAAACCCTGCAAATGGCGGCGTAACGAAAGTCGGCCGCTGGTAGGGCATCCATTCTTCGGCCAGTATCCAGTCGACGCCCGCTTCTTCACTGTAGGGGTCAAAAATATAGTTTGGCCCCCGCCAGGCCATAAGTTTGATTTTTCCGACATTTTCATCAAAAAATCCCGCCAGCGGGTCGCCGGTTTGTATCAATTCGATAAAGCCGGGATACAGCGGAATGCCGCCGGGGTTATACGACGGCATTCCCGGGTCGCTGCTTTGACCCAGGCCGGCCATAAATCGAATAGCAGAGATAGGACGCACATAATCATACCACCCTTTGATTCCCCAGGCAGAGATGGCCGCATCGTGAACGGCGCCGCCAAGCGTAAAATAGGCCTTGATGTCCCACTCCAGATCGTCTAATACCGGGCCTTTGCCGTTGAATTTTTTGACCAGGGCCGGGTTGTCGTTAACGTAGTTGAGTATGGAATACCAGTGCCCCGGCGGGGTCTCGGAACTAGGGCCGTCGGCCCAGAATTCGGCCAGCACCCGGGCGTAATCGCCCCGCTTGACCCACTGCGGCTCGTAGGGCTGCCCGGTGTGTGGGTTGATGTCGTGACCCGGACTCGAATCGCCGCCTTCGAATATATCGTAAAATTGCCGGTACTCTTCGAATGTATGAGGGTAAGATTGGTTGTTGCCGATGCCGCGTGGCGAAATATCCCACATGGTTGTATCTGCCGAAGCGAGGTGCGCAGACCAGGTGGAAACCAGTGAGAAATTCCATTTGTATACTTCCGACATAGCGCCGGTGGGCTCCCATTGGGGTGGAGGCCCGGGGTCGTGGTACACCCAGTAAGGATGCCCATCGCGCTCGTATTCCGTGCGGTCTTCAGCGGTCATGGCAAACGGCGTTACCAGTCCCCACTCCGGACTTTGGAAGGGCGGCGTATTACCCAGTATATTGCCGTTTTGGTCGATGAATACGTTGAGCGATAGCGGTTGCCAGCGGTTGGGATCCTCGATATCGGGGTTACCGGGGAACTGCACGATCATCGGCGGGTTAACCGGCTGATAGAATAAATTGGTATAGTCGTTGATTTCATTGGCGCCGTCTTGCAATCCGTAAGCAATGACCTGTTGAGCGATGTAATTACCCAGTGCGGCCGGGTTGCCCGTTGAATAATCGGTGGAAGTGAACGCTGGGTCGAAACCCAATTGCATCAATACTACATCCAGATGCTCAAGCGTAATGGGCGCATTAAACGACCCCGCAAACCGGTGCGTTAACAGCCTGTGCGCTGCGTAGCTAATGGCCGTTTCGCGGGCGCTTTGTATATCGGCGGGGGCAGGTATGCCGTTGAATACGCATGTATAACCGCCTACCGTTTTTCCCAACAGGTAGGTTTGCGCGCTCGTATCATACGCCGCCCAGGCGTCGTACATGGCCATCGACACGTGAAACAGGTTGCGGGCGTGCACGGGCGGGCGGGCCCTGTCTTCGCGAATGGCCTGCAAAGTGGCTTCAATCCACTCGCGAGCTACAGAATGTGTCGATTGGGAGAAAACAGGCAGACAACTTGCCAGCAGCAAGAAAATCGGTAGTATTCTTTTGCGCAACATACCTGGCGATATTTGGGGTAAGGTAAGGAGAAAGTTGTCAATGCAAATGGCAAAACTTAATTTTGTAAAAAATCCATTTATGAGGCCGTTGGTCATTTTTTCCCTATTGCTCTTTATTGCCGTTGCAACTTCGGCTCAAACCACCCTGCAAGTCCGCTACCACCAGGGCAACCGGGTAGAAGGCGTAGCCATGGCCGACGCAGGCAACGGCGATATAGTATTGGTGGGCAATATCTACGACGAAAACCTTTCCTCCGACCTGCTGGTATACAAGGTGAACGCAATAGGCGCTATTGTGTGGCAACACCGCCTCGATCGCGCCGACGGCAACGAGTACGCCCGTGATATCCTGCGCCTGCCCAACGGCCATTTCCTCATCGGCGGAGAAGCCTACAACCCCGGCGCTTCGACCGGCGACATCCTGCTATTGGAAGTCGACGCCAACGGCTTTCCCCAATGGGCAAAAACCTACGGCGGCCCCGGCTCCGACTTGCTCAGCCAACTCATACCCGGCAAACAGGGCCGCTTCCTGCTCGCCGGCGCTACCAACTCCTACGGCGCAGGTCATTACGATGCCTATGCCATCGAAATTAACCCCGGCGGAACCATATCCTGGAGCCGGACCTTCGGCGGCGCCGACGAAGAACGCTGTTTCGCCGCCGATACAACCCAACAAGGCTATATCCTGGCCGGTATTAACAATAGCCACGGGAATACCCAGTTTGCCCACGCCATCCATATCGATGCCGACGGCAATCTGCTATGGGAACGCGTCTATGGCAGTCCTACCAACGACTGGCTGTTCGGCGTCGATTATCGTGACGACGAGCAGATTACTTTTCTCGGTTATTCTTCTTCGTTTGGTATCGGCGCACTCGACAACTATGTATTTACCACCGACCTCTCAGGCAATGTGCTCTGGCAGAAAGCCTACGGCACTATCCACATCGACTTTATCCTGACCGCCGCCAGTACTTCCGACGGCGGCTACGTGACCAGCGGCGGCGAAGACTTTTTTTCTACCAAAATCGATAGCGAGGGCAACCTCGTCTGGCACGATCAATATCGCATTAGCCCCCAAAACAGCCCTTTCCGCGATCTTCCCGCCGATATCAAGGAATTGTCAAACGGTATGATCGCTATCTACGGCAAAACCCGCATACTCGAAGATAATTCTACCCAGGCCTACCTGGTGAAAGTACCCGCCGACGGCTTCCTGGCTTGCGCGGGCGGGCACGGGCATACCGGCGTCTACGAGGCGCCGGCTAATGCTATAGTCGGTGATTTTCAAAGTAATACCAGTTCAGGAGTAAATGTGGAAACGGCGACAATGAGCTACTCCGATGCGTTTTTATCGCCCTTTTTTGTTTGCAGCATTACAAACACCCAAAGTCCGCCGTCCGCGTTGGAAGCTCAACTTTATCCCCATTCATCGGGTTTTTATCTGGAGATCGATCAGCAGGATTTGCCCTTGCATCTGGCCCTATACGACGCTTCCGGCCGTCTGGTGTGGCAGGGAAAACAAACTGATGTTCGGTTTTTATACGATTTTGCTATTTTGCCCGGTGGTTGGTACGCCCTGCGCCTCGCTTCCAGCGACGGTCGAACCGGGGCCTTGACCTGGCTTAAATAATTTGCTGATGTGCTGATGTGCTGATGTGCTGATGTGCTGATGTGCTGATTTGCTGATGTGCTGATGTGCTGATGTGCTGAGAAACCGTTTTAAAACCTATTTATCAAAATTCTGATAGAAGCGATATAAAT
>DAINSQ010000048.1:0-7067 GCA_036741235.1 Saprospiraceae bacterium
AAAAAATCAATGTAATTTACGAAAAAAATAAATTTAAATTTGTATATTTGCAACTTTAAGGGAGGTTGAACTGTTAAGTTGAAGTAAAGAAGATGAAGATAACTCGGAAAGAATCCGGCGAATTAATCGCAGTCGTCATCGGAGAATTGACAACTGCGGACATTGCGAAAATCCGACGGAGCAAAGAGTTTGTCTTTGATTGGGAACTTGAACAGGCTACCGAACTTTACAAACTTTACTTAAAGGATGATGAAAGCCAGATTCTTGGCTTGCTTTCTTTGAAAGATTATCCGGAAGAACTCAGAATTCACATCAACCTGATAGAAGTAATCAAAAGTCAGGTTGGCAAAACCAAGACTTTAGACCATATTGCCGGCTGCCTTATAGCATATGCTTGTGCATTGGCATTTAGCAGAGGATACGAAGGTTTTGTTTCTTTACAGCCGAAAACCCGGCTCATTGATCTATACCAGGACAAATACGGATTCAGACAATATGGGCGACTCCTGGCGGTAGAATATGAAATTTCAAAACAACTCATTGATAAATACATTGGTGATGAGTAAATACGAAAAAATTTATCAGCATCTGCGGGAGGAATTTTCCGATGAGGAAATTGCCGCAGGATATGTATTTCCGGACGATTTGGGCCAAAAAGAAAAAGAGGAGATTGAAGCTGAATTCAAAAAATTGAGATTAAAAGCACTAAAGGAAAGAACAGAAGAGCAGCGACTGCTCTCAGAACTGATGAGAATGAAATTATTGATGAGGGATTACTTTGAAAGAGGTGGATTCGAAGACGGGTTTTCATTTTCTAAACAATTAGACCAGTATATTAAGATACTTGGCCGGAATCAAAAAGAATTTGCAGCCGAGATTGACCTACACCCAACGAAATTGAGCAGACTATTAAATGACCGGGAAAATCCGAATGTAGAACTGGCATACAGGTTAGAAGTTCACGGTGGGAATATTATTCCCGCTCTCTACTGGTGGAAATTGCATGCAAAAAGAATTGAAGAGGATGTCAGAACGGATAAAGAAAGAAGAAAAATAGAAAGTGAAAAAGTAAGGAATCAGTTGAGGTTCAGAGCATGAAATTAAAGCCGCTAACTCCGCATGGTCGTCCATGCCGCCTCATGGCTAAGAAATGACCGGGGAAGGTGGCACGTCGTCCATGCCACAGTTGTGTGCAATGTTGTAGGCAGGTAGCTACCCCCCCAAAACTTGTAAAAATCAAATAGATTGCGTAAATTTGAATAAAAGCAGGTAAAAAAATGAAGACACTCAATATATCTATTTCAGAATTAGAGCTTTATAAGTTTGGCATCAAGAAGGACTCCTTAACTTTTACCGAGTTAGTTGAACTAATCAGTCGGGAGTTGATGCGTCAGAATCTCGACAGGTGTGTGGAGTTAGCCGAGAAGTATGGGTTATCCTCCATGACAATGGACGAGATAAGCGAAGAAGTAAAGGCGGTAAGAAATGCAAAAAATCGTCATTGACACCAACGTAATCGTATCTTCGCTCATTTAACGAAGTTATCCTTACAAAATCATCTATGAACTTTTTGTTGATGATAAGTTTGTGTTGTGCGTTTCAGAAGAACTGATGTCTGAGTACTACGAAGTGCTATCAAGACCGAAATTTGCAAGATTTCCCGACTTTTTTGGCAGAGCAGAAAGTTTGCTTGCAGATATAGAAGATAAAGCAAAAAAAATTGTGCCCCGCACTAAAATAGACCTGATTTCAGACAAAGACGACAATAAGGTTTTGGAACTTGCAGATGAATGTGAAGCGGATTTCATCATTACAGGAAATACGACTGATTTTACTTTCGCAGAATACAAGAACACTAAAATTGTGAGCCCAAAAGATTATTGGGAACTATACGCACCAAAATAAAATACAAAATACTCACAACTCTCTGCTACCGACAATGCCGCCTAAGCGGCGGCATCGCGGCGGCAGCACCGTTGTAGGCAATTTAAAGACAAACATTCCCATACTTATTAGATTTCTGAACTTTTAACTCGTTTCCTAAAACAATTAGCTTATAGTTTATATGGACATACTTGTAAAAACTGACTCGGATACACTCAGAAAACGCTATGAGCATTTCTTCTTTTCAGGCATGACTCTGCTTTTGCTTGCTACATTTTTTATTGGCTTTGCTTCATCTTACTATCTGGCAGGCATAACAAATGCACCACTTCCAGACAAAACTATTCATGTACATGCAATTGTATTCACTATTTGGATGCTCCTGTTTGTTGCACAGGTTTCTCTAACATTTATTAACAAGGTCAATATTCATCGTCAACTCGGAATCATTAGTTTTTGCTTTACCTTTCTAATGATTCCTACAGGGCTTATGGCCAGTGTGGATACTCTAAAGCGAATGATTGCTCCAGGAATTGATGAGTTGTTGTTTATGATAAACATCACCATGTTACTCGGTTTCACATCCTTTATGGCAGCAGCATATAGAATGAAAAACAATCCCGCTGTACATAAGAGACTCATACTTATTGCTAATATTGCTCTTGTTTTTGCAGGACTGATTCGATGGCCATTTAATTTACTCTTTCATAATATTCCTATTGCAGCAAGAGCTTCTTATCTTTTCTTGCTTCCGTTAGTGCTTTATGATTTATGGAGCATGCGGAAAATTCACCGAGTAACACTTTGGTCAAGCATCCTGCTCATTTTTGTTTTTGAGCTTCGTTTTATGATTGCTAAAACAATAGTTTGGCTAGACTTTGTAGCATGGATTAAACTCCATTTTTAAAAGGATACGTAACTGTTTAGGTTAATTTTGAATTTTTAGGGATAATATATAAATTTACAAAAAAGACTGGAGTTGAAGCTACCGGATACCATAGAGGAATGCCATGTATTGATAGGTCAGTTGCTGGAAGTGATCTCAGGGTTACAACAGCGCATAACCTCAAATGACTCGAAAAACAAGATGAATGCATAAGATGAAGACATCCCCCCTGAAACATGGAAACCGGCACACAACCAGCGACCCAATCAAGCCAAATCAACATATGATTTAAATTTGACCTTATGTTTGTTGATTTTTTAGCTAATAAGTATCTTTGATGCGATCAAATGATGGCATCATGATTCATAAATACTACGAAGGAACCCCAAAAATAATCAATTTGTCAACCGAGATAGGCAGGTTGTTAGGTATTGTAGATGCTACACATCTTAGGAAGCCGCAGACGGAACTAAGGAAAAAAAATAAGGTAAAGACCATTCGCGCGTCATTGGCGATAGAGGGGAACACTATGAGCGAAGATCAGATTACTGCGATCATTGACAATAAACGCGTAATCGGCCCTCCCAAGGATATCAAAGAAGTGGAGAATGCAATTCAGGTCTACGATAATCTTTCAAACTATGACGCTTTTTCGAAGGAATCTTATCTGGAGGCACACAGGTTGTTAATGTCGGGTCTGGTTGATATGCCAGGCCAATTCAGAACCGGTTCGGTCGGAGTGATTCAAGGGGACAGAATAGCGCATTTGGCTCCACCTGGATGGAATATCGATAATTTGATGACAGATTTGTTCAGGTATCTTAAAGAAGGGGAAGATAACCTGATCATCAAGAGTTGCGTCTTCCACTATGAAATGGAGTTTATTCATCCTTTTATGGATGGGAATGGAAGGATGGGGCGATTGTGGCAAACCGTGATACTGATGAGGGCAAATCCTGTGTTTGAATATTTGCCGATTGAGCAAGAGATAAAGAAGAGTCAAGAGGAATATTATAATGTGTTGAGTCAGTGCGACAAGGAAGGATTGTCCACAAAATTTGTCGAATACTTATTGGGTAAAATAAAGTTGAGTTTAGCGGAATTGGTGGATATTCAAAGGGAGAATTTCACAGATAAGGAGCGCTTGAAATACTTCCTGGAGCAAATTAATACAGGTACGTTCACCAGGAAAGACTACCTTAAGATGTTTCCTGAAATCTCGACCGCAACCGCTACGAGGGATTTGAGAAAAGGCGTTGAGGAAGGGATATTAGCAAGGAAAGGTAGCGACCGATTAGCAACCTATCAAAAGAAATAAATATAGAACTGAGCCCAAATATCCACTGCCTTTCATGCCTCCTAAGCGTCGGCACGTCGGCAGTGGTATCGTTAAATCTCATAAAAAAACTACAAAAATGAATAGACAAATTCTAACGCTCATCTCATTTGGGATAATTTCTTTGGCTTTTTGTAATAAAATAAAAAGCCAACAAATGACTGACGTCGAAGTCTGGAAGCTTGGTTGGAGAATAATTGCAAGTTCGATAGAAGAAAATTATGAGCTCGCAAATTTGCAATTTGATTCATTGAGGAATGGCGCTAAAATAATTGATAGAAAATATCTTGTAACAGGACTTGAGGTAAAAAACAAACTTGGGAAAGTTGATGAAGTTATTGAAATCATTAGTTCCCAGGACAAAAAAATGCTGCAAGAGATTTGTAGCAAAGGCTTTTTGTCCGATTACAAGGTTTGTGAAGAATATTCAATTGAAGAAGTCGACAATAAGGAACTCCAAAATGAATTGATTAAAATGTATGTTGATGACCAGGCATCGAGAGGAAATCTAATGCAGGACATAATCTTGAAATACAATATTGATTCAACTGAAATAGCTCGAGACGGAGGAGTTATGGTTGATGAAAGAAACAGAAACAGATTGAAAAAAATAATTGAAGAATATGGTTTCCCAACGAGAAAATTGGTCGGAAAAGATGCCATGCAGGGAATATTTTTAATAATTCAGCATAGTGACAGGGACAAAGAATGGCAGAAATCTCAACTCGAAAACATAGAAAAAGCGGTAAAAGTTGGCGATATGGATGGACAAAGCTATGCTTATCTCTATGATAGGATTAAGATAAATAGCGGAGAAAAACAGTTGTATGGGACTCAATTTGCTAAAGTTGACCCTGTTAACAAAGTGGTTGAGATAGCCGAAACAGAAGATGTAGAAAATTTGGATAAGCGAAGAATGGAAATTGGGATGATGCCTGTTGATATGTACAAAAAATTCATGCTCAAAAACCTGTAAAATGAATACGAGGCGGAATCGAGTAGGAAGAGGCAAACCCTAAGCCCACCCCAGCCCGCTCACAATTTATCCCGCCACAGCGGGAGCGGTTCATGGTACAACGTTCTTTTTGGTAATAGTCTTTAAAGGACATGTATCTACGTTGGCGCAGTCGTTCTTCGGATACGGTCATCGGCGCCGGCGCGAAATTCAAATCTCGTGCCGCCTATCAGCCGGGTTCCAATCCGGCAGACACAGTACAATCGGGTAAAACCCGAATAAAAAAACGGCACGAAGTGGAACTTCGCGCCAGCGAAGGCGAAGGAAAACGGCACGTGGTAAAACCTCGCGCCAGCGGGGTATGTTTTGATAAAGGGGGGCGAATAAATCAAACAAACTGAACCAACATGAACAGGAATTTCATCTTGGCGGCAGTAGTGGCCACCCTCGTCAATCTCGCCATGAACGCGGGCGCTTACTTCTTTTTCTTAAAAGAGGTCTTTGAAGCAAACCCACCCATCTCCGAAGCCTTCCAGAAACAACTGGTGCGACCTCCCGAACAATTGGTCGGATGGGCCATGGCGGTCACTTCCTTGACAATGGGCTTTTTTATAGCTACCGTTATCAAATGGTCGGGCGCAAGAACATTCGTTTCGGGGTTGAAAAAAGGCTTTATCGTTGGCTTTCTTTTTTGGAGTTCGGTCAATTCCGGGTTGTACGCTTCCTCCAATCACTTTTCGCTGGCCGGTTTTTTGGCAGATTTGCCTTTTAGCGTGCTGGCAATGACCGTTGCAGCAGCAGCGGCAGCTTGGGTATTGGGCAAAAGGGTTTAGCTTATGTTGCAGCGGATAAAAATACTTACCGCATTGGGTAGCCTTGCTTCAACAGGTTTCGGGGTCTGGCACTTTTTTGTACCCAGAATATGGAATTGGTATGCCTATATTGACCCGTCGGCCACCGAACTTATTCTGGCCGTTAGGGCAATCAACCTGTTTTTTTCCCTGTCGCTGGTGTTGTTCGGGATGGCCAATTTGTTTGTCGTGTTTAAATCCCCGCAAGAAAGGTTCTCCCTGATGGTGCTGCTTTCGGCCTCCTGTATTTTATGGGCAACACGTTCAATTTGGCAAATATTGTATCCACAAGGTTCTATTCAACCGTACCTTCAATACGGTTTACTGCTGATATTTATCCTGGTATTTGCCTGCTTCGCTTTTTCGCTTTGGTTGGTTTGGCTTAAAAAATAGTAGACAAAATGACCCCGCTGGCACGAGGCTACCAAAAACAACCACTAAAATCTCAAAAAAACATGCGGGCGCCGGCCCGAGATTCAAATCTCGTGCCGCCTGGCAGTCGGGTTCCAACCCGATAGATATAGTACAATCGGGTAAAACCCGAAGGATAAACGGCACGAAGTGGAACCTCGCGCCAGCAATGATGTCAGATCAATTTTCAATAACTTTTCCCCGCTATCTGTGTTATACCTTAGTCAACACGCTATTTATGAAAATCGCCGTATTCCGCCGGGCGCACTTCAACGCCGCCCACCGCCTGCACAACCCCGCCTGGAGTGACGAAAAAAACCAGGCCGTATTCGGACTGTGCAATAACCCCAATTACCACGGCCACAATTACGAACTGGAAGTCAAAGTAGTCGGCGAAGTGGATCCCGAAACAGGCTATGTGATCGATATGAGCGAACTCAAACGCCTCATCTACGAGGAAATCGAGCAACGCTTCGACCACAAAAACCTCAACCTCGATGTACCCGAATTTCAATCGCTGATTCCTTCCGCCGAACATATTTGTTTCGTAATTTGGCAACTCCTCCGCCAACGCCTCCCCAATAAGCTCGACCTGACGGTGCGCCTCTACGAAACTCCCCGGAATTATGTGGAGTATCCGGCGTAGGGGGAGGGGGCGACTTGGAGAGGGGGCGACTTGGAGAGGGGGCGAGCTTTGCGACTTTTTCAATTTTTGCCGGTCGTTGAGCGGAGTCGAAACGGCGA
>DAINSQ010000048.1:7167-18252 GCA_036741235.1 Saprospiraceae bacterium
GAGCTTTGCGACTTTTTCAATTTTTGCCGGTCGTTGAGCGGAGTCGAAACGGCGAGCTTTGCGACTTTTTCAATTTTTGCCGGTCGTTGAGCGGAGTCGAAACGGCGACTTTGCGACTTTTTCAATTTTTGCCGGTCGTTGAGCGGAGTCGAAACGGCGACTGTTGGACGGGTAGTGGTTTGGATGTTTTGGGCTCCAAGCCTTAGTGGTACTTCGTGCCCTTTGAGCCTTTGTGGCAAAAAACCGGGACATAAGCTAATTCTTTAACAAAGGCTCAAAAACCACACAAAGGCACTAGAGTTTAGCCCTTTTGCTGGACTGTTGGACCGTGCATAAACCCATGAGATTGGGTTGGGGTGTAGGTGTGAGGTGTGAAAGTGTGTAATAACCAAACCTACAACTTACAACTTACAACCTACAACCTACAACCTACAACGGATAACCTACAACCGAGAATACCATGACCAAACGCAATCCACTCACACCTGAAGAAGCCCGCGTAATACTCAACAAAGGCACCGAGCGGGCCTTTACCGGAGAGTACTGGAACCACAAAGCGCCCGGCATCTATGTGTGCCGGCAATGCGAAGCGCCGCTATACCGCTCCGAAGACAAATTCGACTCGGGCTGCGGCTGGCCCAGCTTCGACGACGAAATACCAGGCGCCGTGCGCCGCGAAACCGACGCCGACGGGCGCCGCACCGAAATCCTCTGCGCCAATTGCGGCGGACACCTGGGCCACGTCTTCCTGGGCGAAAGGTTTACACCCAAAAATACGCGCCACTGCGTCAATTCGATCTCTATGCGGTTTGTGCCTGCGTCGTAGCGGGAGGCGAGCATGTGTTACTCACCACACGACCAATATTCCCTCGGCTTGGTACAGCTTTATCAGTTGATCATTGCTGATAAGCGGCATGTTTTCTGATTTGGCTATCCTCAGTAGCATTTTATCAAATGGGTCTTTGTGGTAAGTTGCATTCAGCTGGTGGTAGGTTGCGCAGACTTCTGCTGACAACGGCATAATATCCAGCCCCATCTGTCTGCTGGCCTGTATGATATCTTCAGGCGTAATGCCGGATAAAACCAGTTTCCCTTTTGCGTATTTCATCGAAATCTCCCAAAATGAAACTGCACTGACGACCACCTGCACGTAGGGCGATTCCAGGATTTCTCTTACCCTTTGAGACAGCTTATGGGGTTCTGCAAGCGCCCACAGCAGGGCATGGGTGTCTAACAGGTATTTCATTCGCCTAAGAATTCTTCTTCCGTCATTTTGAAATCATCATTAAAAATGATAGTTCCTTTTCCCTCTAACAACCCGAGCGGTCGTTTATCGCCGGTTTGGGTGTAGCGGGGCACGAGGAACGCAACTATTTCTCTCTTTCTGCCATAGGCTATCGCAATTTTCTCACCCTCCAGCACTTTGTCAATGATGGCCGAAAAGTTGGTTTTGAATTCTCCCACGGTGTACGTCAACATCTTATTTTTTTTACAAAAATACAATTTACTTGTCAAGTTGTCAAGTTCAATCTAGCAGTAGCAAAACTGTCAGTTCTCCGGCATTTCCCCTTTATTGAAGTCGGCGCTTTGTACAATACTATACTTATCGCGATTTTCAACTTGCCTTTTGTATAGCTCATCCGTAAATTGTTCTAAAGATTTCACACCAGATCGGTTATTTTAAAACATTAATAATTAACCGGTTAGCGGTAACGAAATGCTTCGTTGCAGTAGAGTTATCCTTTTACCCTTATAAAAGTACGCCTATGAAAATGTTATCTACATTTTGCCTCATTGCTATGCTAATCCTTTGCCGGCAAATTGCCCCGGCGCAAACCGCGCTAAGCGTCAACAACCCCAACTGGTGGGGATGGGGAAACCAAGAGCAAGCTACCATCGACGACGCTACTATCGTTGTGCGCCCCAGAGGCCTGTATATGGAAGTAGGTCTCTATCTTGAATTAAGCGCTAATGGTTCCAGTCTGGAGAGTTACGACCAACTCGAACTCACGCTCGACTTCGGCCTGCCCGCCGATGCCATCATCCACGACTCCTGGCTGTGGATTGACGACCAGATCATCAAAGCCGACCTGCTCGACCGCTGGACGGCCTCGGGCATCTACGAGGAAATCGTAGACCGGGCCCAAGACCCCTCTATTTTGTACCAACTGTCGCCCACGCAATACCAGTTGCGCATTTTTCCGCTCAACAACCTCTCGCAAGGTTCCCGCAAAGTTAAAATCACCTACCTGATGCCGGTTGACTGGAGCGCCAGTACGGCCCAAATCGAGCTGCCGGTAGAAATCTTGAGATCCTCGGTGTTGGAACTGTCGACTGTTGACCTTCGGGTATGGACCGAGGCGCCCTGGGGTAGCCCCCGGGTTTACACCCCATTAACGGGGCAAACAACAGCCCTTGATTGGGTTGATGACAACATCTGGGGCGGCCACCAATACGCCGAACTGACCTGGGATGACCTGAAGCCCGGCTTGTCATTGGTAGTTGATGCGCCTTTTGAAAACGGCGTGTTTGTAAGCCATAGCGAAACAGAGCAAATGTACCAGTTTGCCGTTTTGCCCCGGCAAGCGCTAAACCTGGAGGGCCCTACCAGCCGCAAGGTAGTTTTTGTACTAAATTACGATTCCTATAAAACCAACAACCTGACAAAAGAAGAGATGTTGCAGACCCTTCGGCAATCGATGCTGGATATGCTCAATCCCTCTGATAGCTTCAATTTGATTTATCAATCCACCTTGCCCGCTAACAATGCCTGGCTGCCCGCCGACGAGCAAACGATCAACAGCGTCATGGCGCCAGTGTTGGACAATCCCAACCTCTTGACCAATTACGACGTACTGGTTACACGCCTGAATTTGGCCAACGATTATATTCAATTACATGATCAGGGCGGCGAAATCATCGCTTTGAGCAATAGCGATTCGTATGCCGACACCTGGAGCGCCAACAATTACATTGACCAATTATTGGAAAATATTGGCGCTGATATCATCCCCATTCACATTGTCGATTACCAGAACTTCAACTACGTTATCGGCTGGTCAATTTGGAATCAAAATATCGTAGGCAATACCTATTTCTACGACAACTTAACCCGGCTCACCGGCGGCCTGTACGAGCGAGGCGGCAGTATTTTCTATAAATTGCGACATATTCTGGAATACCTCGATGCTTTTGAAGGCATACTCGAGACCTATACCACATTTGACAACGGATTTACCTACCAGCGCTACAACCTGGGCGGCATCGTCGACGAAGTTCCATTTGGCGCCCCCCTGCGGCAGGTCGGCAAATACCAGGGCCAATTGCCGATGCAAATCCACCTGACAGGAGAATACAACGGCGCTTTTTTCGGCGAAACCATCACCGTCGACGCCGGCCAGAGCTATCCGGTTGATACCCTGATCCGCGAAATGTGGGCGGGCAATAGCATTCATGTCCTTCAAGGGCAGACGGCTTCTAATGTCAATATCGCAGCCGTAATTGACCGCAGCCTCGAAGAAAGGGTGCTCTCGATATACACGGCCTTCCTTTGTCTCGAGCCCAACTTAGGCGGCGAACCCTGCCTGGAATGCATCGACGAATCAGATGATGTCATTCTGGTTGAATCTACCGAATCAGAAGAACTTGACATAATACTCAAAGCCAGCCCCAACCCCTTTGTCGACCTGGTTACCCTCACTTTATCCGGCTTGCGCTACGGCGAAACTTATCGCATGGCGATATACAACGCCCAGGGGCATATCGTGCACATTTTTGCGGAGGCAAACCCCAACGGCCTGGGCGAACTGACGCTGGAATGGGATAGCAGCGACCACCCCGCCGGACTCTATTTCTTTGCCATAGAAGGCCAGAATGGCCGGGCGGTGATGAAATTGGTGAAACAACCGTAGCAGGGACTGTGTGACTGTGTGACAATGTAGTCAACTTAAGGAAAAACTCAATAAATATTTTTTTTACCACAGAGTTAAACGGAGTGCACACAGTGTGACACAGAGCGCGATTTTGACGCTGTGATAAAAATCTAAAACTCTGTGTTACTTCGTTTTACTCCGTTTAACTCTGTGGTGAAATAATCGGCTTAAGTTGACGACATCAGACTGTGCGACTACTGGTATGTATTCATAAACCTATAAACGAACCGACAACCGACTTTTCGAACAAGGCTTGCACAGTCGCAAAGTCTGGCTGGTTTTCCTTATTTTTACCGCCTGAACCAATTTAGGCTGTTATGAAAAAAGTATGGATTTTGTGTTGTATCGCGATCCTCGGCTATACTGCCGGCGCTATCGCCCAGAAAAAAATCACCCTCGAAGACATCTGGCAAAACCGCGTTTTGAGTCCGAAAACTGTACCTGGTTTTAATTTCCTGCAAGACGGCAAACACTTTACCCGCCTCGAAAACAACAAAATAGAACAATTCGACCTCACCACCGGCAATTGGGTGCAAACCCTGCTCGACGCCGCTGCGATCAACGGCGCCGCCGGCTTCAGTGGCGAAATCGACGACTACCACTTCAGCGACGACGAGCAGAAAATCCTCATCGAATCGGAGCAGGCGCCCATATATCGCCATTCTTACCACGCCAAATATTACGTATACGACCGCAAGTCGAAGTCGCTGACCGCCGTATTTGACCAAGGCAAACAGCGCCTGACCACCCTCAACCCGCAGGGCGACAAGGCCGCTTTTGTGTTTGAAAATAATTTGTACATGAAGGACCTGGCGAGCGGCCAGGTGAAACAAATAACAACCGACGGCAAAGCCAACGCCATCATCAACGGCGCTACCGACTGGGTATACGAAGAAGAATTTTCGTTTGACAAAGGCTTCCAGTGGTCGCCCGACGGCCGGCGTATCGCCTTCTACCGCTTCGACGAAACAAGGGTGCCCGAATTTACCATGACCAACTTCCGCGGCGACCTCTATCCCGAAAATGTAACCTTCAAATACCCCAAAGTAGGCCAACCCAACGCGCAGGTTACCATTCACTTGTACGAAGTGGAAACCGATACCAAAATCGACGTGGCTACTTACCGCAACGAAGACCACTACATACCCCGCATCAAATGGACGCAGGATCCCTACAAGCTCTGCGTTTTGCGCATGAACCGCCACCAAAGCGAACTCGAACTCTTGCTGGCCGACGCCCGCAGCGGCAAAACTTCACTGCTGCTCAAAGAAACCAGCAAATATTATATCGACATTCACGATAACCTGACTTTCCTCGACGACGGCAAACACTTCATTTGGACCAGCGAAGCCGACGGCTGGAACCATATTTACCTCTACGACCTCAACGGCAAAGTTGTGCAGCAACTTACCGGCGGGCAATATGAGGTAACGGCCTTTTACGGTGTCGACGAAAAACGCCGGCTCGTATATTACCAGGCTGCCGAAAAATCGCCGGTGGAGCGCCAGGTATATAGCGTAAGCCTCGACGGCAAACGCAAGCAACAACTGGCCGACGCCAAAGGCTGGAACGACGCCCAGTTTAGCAGCTCGTTCGACTATTTCGTGCTCACCCATTCTACAGCCAATACGCCGGCGACTTATACCGTGTGCGACCGCGAAGGCAAAACGATACGCGTCATTGAAGACAACGCCGTGCTGCGCAACCTGCAAAAAGAATACAGCGTCTCCTCCGTCGAGTTTTTCAGCTTTATGACCTCGGAAAGTATAAGACTAAACGGCTGGATGATCAAACCCAAAGCCGGCAAGGAAAACCTGTCGTACCCCGTGCTGATGTTCGTTTACGGCGGCCCGGGCAGCCAGGAAGCCATCGACCAGTGGATGGGCGCCAACTACTGGTGGTTCCAGATGCTGGCACAACAGGGTTATATCGTGGCTTGCGTTGATAACCGCGGCACCGGCGGCAGAGGCGAAGCCTTCAAAAAAATGACCTACCTCCAGCTCGGCAAATACGAAACCATTGATCAAATCGAAGCCGCCAAATACCTGGGTACGCTGAAATTCGTGGATCCCAAGCGCATCGGCATCTTCGGCTGGAGCTACGGCGGCTATATGTCGTCGCTGTGCCTGCTCAAAGGCGCCGATGTCTTTAAGGCCGCCATCGCTGTGGCGCCGGTGACCAACTGGAAATGGTACGATACGATTTATACCGAGCGCTTTATGCGCACCGAACAGGAAAACCCCGACGGCTACCGCGATAATTCGCCGGTGAATTTCGCCCGCAACCTCAAAGGGCATTACCTGCTGGTACACGGCATGGGCGACGATAACGTGCATTTCCAACACGCCGCCGAGATGGTCAATGCCCTGGTGGATGCCAACAAACAATTCGATACCTATTACTACCCCAACCGCAACCACGGCATCTACGGCGGCAATACGCGCCTGCATTTGTATACCAAAATGACCGACTTTTTGAATGACAACCTGAAAGGCCCCGTACCCGCAAGCAAAAAAGTGCAAGGCCCGATCAAGATCGTTCCGGCAGAGGCGGTGAAGGAATAGCGGTTGTTGTAGGTTGTAGGTTGTAGGTTTGTTTATAAGTTTAATAGTTTATACGACCGAGAGCGAACGAAGTGAGTCCCGACTAAAAGTCGGGGGAGTCCCGTACTGACCGAAGGGAAGTCGGGACTACTTTCAGTCGCATAAACCCATAAAACCATAAACAAACAGAGAACTGATAACCAAAAAAATTTCTATTTTTACCCCATTAACTCACATTGACCTCATGGAAACGCGGGGGAGAGAAGTGAGGAGTAGATCGATTTTGCCAGTAAAATATGCGCTTTAGCGACGTCATAGGACAGACATACCCCAAGCAGATACTGCGGCAAATGGCCACCGGGTCGCGATTGCCGCACGCTTTGTTGCTGTTGGGGCCTGCCGGTAGCGGTAAAAAAGCGCTTGCATTGGCGCTCGCACAATATGTTATGTGTGAAAATCGCAACGCCGAAGATGCCTGCGGTCAATGCAGCGCATGTCGCAAAGTAGAAAAACTACTGCATCCCGATCTCCACTTTTCATTTCCCAGTGTTGGTACCAATGCCGCCAGCGAAACTTTTCTGCCGCAATGGCGCAGCGCCATAGCAGAAAACCCGTATTTCGACGTCAACCATTGGCTTCAGCTGATCGGCGCCGAAAACAAGCAGGGCAATATTACCAAGGAAGAATGCGTCAATATAATTCGGAAACTCAGCCTCAAAACGTTTGAAGGCGAATACAAGATATTGATCATGTGGTTGCCCGAATATTTGGGTAAAGAAGGCAACCGCTTGTTGAAAATGATAGAGGAGCCCCCTGACCAAACGCTTTTTTTCCTGCTGGCAGAAAACCAGGAACTCATTTTGCCCACCATCCTGTCGCGCTGCCAGTTGGTAAAAGTGCCGCCCCTCAATGATTCAGATATTGTGGAGGGCTTGGTCAAACGCGGGTTGGCTGGGCAAAAAGAGTCCGAAGGCGTAGCCTTTTTGGCCGACGGCAATTTTTTTGAGGCTTGCAACCTCGTCGCCGATCACCAGCACGACTATGCCGAAAGGCTACTTGGCTGGCTGCGCAAAGCCTACGCCGGCAACGGCATCGAACTAGTGCGCTGGTCGGAAGACATAGCCGGCATAGGCCGCGAAAAACAAAAGCAGTTTTTGCGCTATGCGCTGCACTTCATGCGGGAGTATATGGCGCTCCTCATTACCGGCAATACCAGGGTGCGATTGCAGCCCGAGGAATTGCAGACGGCACAAAAACTGACGAGCGTTATCGCTTTTGATCAGATAGAACGGATAGGGCATCTTTTTGACGAATGCAGCTATCACGTCGAACGCAACGCCAATCCAAAAGTGTTGTTCCTCGACGCGTCTATCCAGTTGCACAATATTATTAAACGAAAGATCACGGCGCCCAAACCTGCTCACTAGCAGCCGCGCTGTCGACATAAATTGAACGCCACATGGGATGTTTAGGATGTACCTGCTCGGTAAGCGGCAATTCCAACGATAAGCCGATGGGCTGCCGCAGCGGCGGCTGTGCCAGCGGCGGCTGCAACCGCATGAATACCTTCGACTGGCTCACCAGCCTCGATATAGCCGACATCGAATCGGTCGATATCATTGAGGTGACTTTCAAAAACGGCGCCCGCAAGGGATTTTACCGCGACGATAACGCCGCCCGCGTTACTACCGGCGATATGGTAGTGGTGGATACCGGCAACGGCTACGACGTAGGCCGCGTAAGCCTTACCGGCGAACTGGTGCGCCTGCAAATGAAGAAAAAACGCATCAGCGAAGATAGCGTGATGACCGGCGTGATCCGCCGCGCCAACGAACGCGACCTCGAACGCCTGCAAGAAGCCCGCGAACTGGAAAAAGAAACGATGGTGCACGCCCGCGCTATCGCCCGCATGCTGGGCCTCGATATGAAAATCGGCGACGTGGAGTTTCAGGGCGATAAACGCAAGGCGACCTTCTTTTATACCGCCGACGGCCGCGTCGACTTCCGGGAATTGATCCGCCACTACGCCAAAGAATTTAAAGTAAAAATCGAAATGCGCCAGATTGGCGCCCGCCAGGAATCAGCCCGCATCGGCGGCATCGGCTCCTGTGGGCGTGAGTTGTGCTGCTCTACCTGGCTCACCGATTTCCGCTCGGTGTCTACCGCCGCCGCCCGTTACCAAAACCTGGCCATCAACCAGGCTAAACTGTCGGGCCAATGCGGCCGCCTCAAATGTTGCCTCAATTACGAACTCGATACCTACCTCGACGCCCTGGAAAACTTCCCCAAAGGCGCAGAGAAATTGTATACACAAGTGGGTACCGCTATTCTGGTCAAAACCGACATTTTCAAGGGATTAATGTTCTATATCCTTGAAAATGAAAAAGTAAGAGGCAAAATGTACGCCCTCGAACTGGCCAACGTGAAAGAAATTCTGGAAATGAACAGCCGCGGCGAAAAACCTGCCGACCTGGGAGCTGTTACAGTAGTAGTGAGCGATAACGACGAAGGCCCGCTCGATTTCGAGGATGTAACCGGCGCTATCGAATTGCCGCCCGACGAAAAACGCCGCAAAAAGAAAAAGAAGAAAAAACGCGGCCCCGACGGCCCCACCGATAACAGAGGTTCAGGCGGCGGCCCACGCCCGCCGGCCCCAGGCCAGGGCGGCCCGCGTGCAGGCGGCCCGCCGCAGGGCAACCAGCCGCCGCGCCGCCCCGATGACCGCCGCGACAATAGGCCCGACAACCGGCGCGATAACCGGCCACCGGCTAATAAGCCTGACAACCGCCCCGACAACCGGCCGCCGCGCAATGATGACCGACCGCCGCGCAATGACGACCGGCGCAATAAACGAAACTGGAAACGCAAAGGTTAATTCATAATTATTGACATAATGACATACGACGTTGTAGTGATCGGCTCGGGCCCCGGCGGCTATGTAGCAGCTATCAGGGCCGCACAACTTGGCCAGAAAACCGCTATCATCGAGCGATATAATACCCTGGGGGGCACTTGCCTCAATGTAGGCTGTATCCCCTCCAAAGCGCTGCTCGACTCTTCTGAACACTATCACAATGCCGCCGAAAGATTTGCCCAACACGGCATCGATGTGAAAGGATTATCGGTCAATATGAAACAGATGATCCAGCGCAAAAATGAGGTGGTAGAGCAAACCGTGAAAGGCCTCGATTTTTTAATGAAAAAAAATAAAATCGATGTCTATACCGGCCACGGATCATTCGTGTCGGCCAATCAGATCCGCATCGCCAAAGCGGATGGATCAACAACCGATATCGAAACCAAACATACGATTATCGCCACCGGCTCCAAACCGATCACCCCGCCGGCCTTCCAATACGATAAAAAACGGGTGATTACTTCTACCGAGGCCCTGCAAATCGACCACGTACCCCAAAATATGGTGGTGATCGGCGGCGGCGTTATCGGCCTTGAACTTGGCTCCGTATTTGCCCGCCTGGGTACCAAAATTGACGTGGTGGAGTTCCTCGACCGCATTATTCCCGGTATGGATGCCGACTGCGGTAAAGAGCTCCAGCGCTCGCTCAAAAAACTGGGTATGCAATTCCACCTTAGCCATGCCGTTACCGGCGTTAAAACAAAAGGCAAAAAGGTTATTGTTGAAGTGCAAAAACGCGACAGCGAAGACAAGTTTACGATCGAAGCCGACTATTGCCTGGTGGCCATCGGCCGCAAACCCTATACCGACGGACTGGGCCTCGAAAATGTAGGTATCAAAACCGACGACAAAGGCCGCATCGAAGTTGATGACCACCTCCAGACAAGCGTGAAGGGCATTTATGCCATAGGAGATGTGATCAAAGGCGCTATGCTGGCCCATAAAGCGGAAGAAGAAGGCGTGTTTGTAGCTGAAACTATCGCCGGCCAACAACCGCATATCGACTATAATCTGATTCCCGGCGTGGTGTATACCTGGCCCGAAGTAGCCGGCGTGGGCCGCACCGAAGAACAACTCAAGGCGGAAGGCATTGCCTATAAATCAGGCAAATTCCCCTTCAAAGCACTGGGCCGCGCCCGCGCCAGCATGGATGTCGAGGGCATGGTAAAGGTGCTCGCCCATGCCGATACCGACGAAATCCTGGGCGTGCATATGGTGGGCCCCCGCACCGCCGATATGATCGCCGAAGCCGTAGCCCTTATGGAGTTCCGAGCTTCCGCCGAAGACGCCGCCCGCATGAGCCACGCACACCCAACTTATACAGAGGCCTTCAAAGAAGCCGCACTGGCCGCTACGGACAACCGGGCCATACATGTTTAGGAGGGGGGGACCTGGAGAGGGAGAGAGGGGGCGATTTTTGGGACTATTGGACTGTTGGACGGCCATCTATGCGCGGGAGGATCACCCCTTTTAGGGGCCGGGGGCGCGGGAAAGCGACTTGGCGAGGGGGCGAGGGGGCGGCTTTGTAACCGCGCATAAACCAATAAACTTATAAACTTATAAACGAACCGACAACAGAAACCCACAACCGACAACTGACAACCCACAACGAAGAACAACTTACAACTTACAACCTACAACAGAGAACCGACAACCAACAACCAACAACATAAAACCAACAACAAAAAAACCA
>DAINSQ010000048.1:18262-28266 GCA_036741235.1 Saprospiraceae bacterium
GTTTTTTTTTTTTTATTTTTTTGTGACTACCTTTTTGTACTGCTACAGAACATGTATCGTTGTAAATGTCTGTATTTTCTAGGAGTGATATGTGCCGACCATAGGGCACTGCGACACGGCAAGCACCCACATCCCGAACGAACCCGTGCAAGGCTAGGAGTGATATGTGCCGACCATAGGGCGCCGGCTTTGGAAGGACAGAGCAGGAGGGAGAGAGCGTGTGAGGGAGAGAGGGAGGGATTTCGCGACTTTGCGACTTTGTGACTCTGCGACTTTGTAACTGTGCGCGGGTGGGTCGCCACTTTCAGGGGCCGGGGGCGCGGGAGAGCAACCGTGCATAAACCCATAAACAAACCCCCAACCCACACGAAGAAAACCTACAACTTACAACCTACAACTTACAACCTACAACCTACAACCTACAACCTACAACTTACAACTTACAACCTACAACCTACAACTTACAACTTACAACCTACAACCTACAACCTACAACTTACAACCTACAACGGACACACAACCCACAACCGACAGGAACCATTTCCTCTAAATTATTGTATTTATTGCATGACAAAAAACAGAAAAATAAAAATTAAGGATAAAAAACTGCCGGCGAAAGCCTTGCAGCGCGAAATCCTGAAGATGTTCAGGGCAAACCCCAAAAAACAGCTCAATCCCAAGCAGGTAGCAAAAAAACTGAAAGTTGACAATACCAGGGATTCTGTAATGTACGCCCTTGAAAAATTGGTAGAACAAGGGCATTTGACAAACCTTCCCGACTACAAGTTCAAGATCAAGCGCTCTGATATTCCACCCGCAGCTTCCGACGGAACAGGCCTGTATTCCGGCTACGTGGATATGACCCGCTTTGGCGATGCCTATATCACAATTGACGGTTTTGACCAGGATGTGCATGTGTCCGCTAAATACATGAATACAGCGCTTCACGGCGATCATGTGCAACTACGCGTGTGGACGCGTCGCGGCCGCAGTCGCCCTGAAGGCGAGGTTGTATCGGTACTCGAACGCGCTACCGAGCATTTCCTGGGCACTATCTGGATATACCCCCGCTATGCCATCGTTGTCCCCGACAGCATTTATGTGCCGGTTGATATTTTGGTCAACCTTGAAGACGCCAAAGGCGCCAACGACGGCGACAAGGTAGTGGTGAAAGTGGTGAAATGGACCGAACCGCGCCTGGGTGCTCCGCAGGGCATCATCACCAGCGTGTTGGGTGCAATGGGGACTCATGATATCGAGATGAAAGCCATCCTCATCAACAATGGCTTCAACCTCGAATTCCCCGACGAAGTAATGGAAGAATCGGAGCAGCTGCCCGGTGTAACCACGGAAGAAGAAATTGCTCGCCGCCTTGACCTCCGGGAGGTGACTACATTCACCATCGACCCCGAAAATGCCAAAGATTTTGACGACGCACTTTCTATCCGGTACCTCGAAAACGGACATTGCGAAATCGGCGTTCACATCGCGGACGTGTCGCACTATGTTCGCCCCGGAACTGCCCTCGACCGCGAAGCGTTCAGGCGATCTACTTCGGTGTATCTGGTCGACCGGGTATTGCCGATGCTGCCCGAACGGCTGTCGAATGAATTGTGCTCGTTGCGACCGTTGGAAGACAAACTCACGTTTTCGGCTATTTTTGAATTCGACAAAGACGACAAAGCCGTCAGTCATTGGTTTGGGCGCACGATCATTCACTCCAACCGCCGTTTCACATACGAGGAAGTCCAACAAATCCTGGATGCCGGCGAAGGCGACTTTGCCGCCGAGCTTAAGCAACTCAACAGGCTGGCTACCAAATTGCGCCACCAGCGATTTAAAAAAGGCTCGATCAATTTTGAAACGGAAGAAGTGCAATTCAGATTAGACGAAAACGGTACGCCCATCGAGTTATATGCCAAAGAACGCAAGGAATCGCATATGCTTATCGAAGATTTCATGCTGCTGGCCAACCGCGAAGTGGCAACCTTTATTGCCAAAAAAGGTATAAGCCAGGAACATGAAATTCCCTTTGTTTACCGCGTTCACGATGAGCCGAATATCGATAAAGTCGCCGAATTTGCCCTGTTTGCCCGCGAACTGGGTTTCGACATGAATATCAGTACCCCCCGCGAAATCGGCCGTTCTTTCAACCGGCTGGTTGAAGCCGCACAAAACGATCCGGCACTTAAAGTGCTCGAACCTATCGCCATCCGCACAATGGCCAAAGCAATTTATTCAACCGAAAATATTGGTCACTACGGACTGGGCTTCGAGTACTACACCCATTTCACTTCGCCCATTCGCCGGTATTCTGATGTATTGGCGCATCGCATACTGGAGCGCAACCTGGGCGACGAAACCTGGCGTACCAAACAGGACAAACTGGAGGAGCAATGCCAGCATATTTCCCGCATGGAGCGCCGCGCTATGGATGCAGAGCGCGAGTCGGTGAAATACAAGCAGGCCGAATTTATGGAAAAACACATTGGCGAAGAATTTGACGGCTTTATCACCGGCATCAGCGAGCGCGGATTTTTTGTTGAACTCAAAGATACCCGCTGCGAGGGTATGGTCGGCTTCGAAACGCTCGACGAGCCCTTCGATTTCAGCGGCGGTCGCCTGCGTATACGCGGCATGCGTTCAGGAAAAGTATACAAGATGGGCGACCAGGTGCGCGTAAAAGTTACCGCTACCGATCTGTTGCACAGGCGGATCGATATGGTATTGGCATAGTTGACAATCAAGCCCTTGCCATATTTTCCAATTTACAAAAAAGCAATGCCGCTAATACTATTCCGCTACCGCCCAAAAAAATCCATTTCAATGCGGTAAACGTTGCCGACAATACGGCTATTGCCGGGTTGAAATCCGGATATTGGAGCAACAGTAAGGTAACGGCGACATTTTCCGCCCAATCGGCCATACCTGAATAAAGTGGGAGCGTCGACCAACGGTTGCCGCCCAGGCGGTAGGTCAATGCCCCTATAAACAAGGCATAAATTGCAGGATAAGCCAGGTCTGCCGTCCATTCGGCAATCAAGTATAAATTGCGCCCTTCCTCTCCGAAATCGGCCAGCCGGCGATCAACTTCCTCCGGAGTATACCACAATGACAAATCGAGGATCATCACTCCTCCTGATATCGACAAAATCTGATCGAGCAAGGAAGGTAGTATCAATGCCTGGAAGCAAATAAACGCCACAGCAACGGCAATTAAATGCCAGTTGTTGGAAAAATAGGCCGTAACCCCCACCAGCCGGTCGTTGAATGCGTTTATTTGCCGTTTCATGATACATTTTAATTTTCTTCCTAATCATTAGCACAAAATTGGCTTGAATAGCCATTCGCAAGGTTCATCGGTAATCAAAAAAGGGTAAAAAAATGTAAAAAAGTAAGGCTAATACTCCTCTTCCAGGGCTTCACGCAACTCATTTTCCAATTGCGCCAACCACTCGGGGACTTTCTCAGCATTGGGTGATGACTCGATTTGTTCGCACAACAGGGCGACTTCTTCCAGGCCCACATACCGGCATTGGCTTTTTAGTCCATGAACAATAATAGCGATATTGGAAACATCTCCTTTTTCCATGGCCTGCCGCAACAGGTCAAGTTGTAATGGGATTTGCGTGCTGAAAATCTCCAAAAAACGGGCTACCATGACCTCGTTTTGATCAAAAAGCTGATAAAGCAAGGTGCGGTCAATTTTCATCAGGCTTGTATTTATTAACCAATAAATGGTGGATGGCAGCCATAAGCGCTTCAACCTGAATGGGTTTAGTCACCCAGGTATTCATGCCGGCCAGGCGGCATTTATCAAGTTCTTCAGGCACGGCATTAGCGGTAAGCCCAATGATGGGAATTTGCCTGAGCGGATTATTAACAGGCAGTGCCCGCAATCGCCGCGTGGCCTCCAGCCCGTCCATAACCGGCATTTTGACGTCCATCAGTATTAAATCAAATGCAGATTGTGCCGATTTTTCGAGCGCTATTTGACCGTTTTCGGCAACGTCAATATGTACATTGGGAATTTTAGCCTTTAGCAACTCGGTTGCCAATAGTTGGTTAAAAAACACGTCTTCCACCAGTAATATCCTGCAATGATTTAAATAGGAGAGGTCGGGGGAGACAGTGACTGCTGCTGAATCGACAATGCCCCGGGTTAAGCCAAACGGCATGTTGACCACAACCGTCGTACCTTTGCCGGGCGTGCTGTGCAGGTCGATTCGCCCGCCCTGCTGTTCAACCAACTGCTTGCAGATGCTCAACCCGAGGCCCGTTCCCCCTTTTGCGGTAGCGTCTTCAATACTAACCTGGTTGAAACTCTCAAAAACCTTGTCAATTTTATCAGCTGATATGCCGATACCAGTATCGATTACTGTGAATTGCATTAGAACCCTGGTTTCAGCTTGCTCCAACATTTCAGCCTTCACGGCAACCTCGCCGGAGTCGGTAAATTTGATGGCGTTACCTACCAAATTGCCCAGGATTTGTTTGAGCCTGACGGGGTCGCCAACCAGTATTTGAGGCGTCGCGGGCTTTATTTCAATGTTTAGCCTGATGTTTTT
This sequence comes from Saprospiraceae bacterium, assembly GCA_036741235.1. GTDB lineage: Bacteria > Bacteroidota > Bacteroidia > Chitinophagales > Saprospiraceae > JABWBR01. The sequence continues at coordinate 22,831 of DAINSQ010000048.1, forward strand.
TTCCAGCGCTTTGATGCCAAAAGTTTGTTGCAAATGATTCAATACGTCCTTCAATTCAAAAGGCGATGCATGAAAAGCATATTGCCCCGATTCAATTTTTGAATAGTCAAGGATATCATTCACTATGCGCAGCAAGTCCTCAGAGGAATGCCGGATGGCGTCAACATACAGCTTTTGCTGGTCGGCCAGGGGCATTTCCTCCAGTAATTTACTCAGTCCCAGTATAGCATTCATTGGGGTGCGTATTTCGTGGCTCATGTTAGCCAGAAAAAGCGACTTATACTTGGCTTGTTGTTCGGCCAACCTTTTTTCTTCGCGCAGGCGTCGCTGTTGCAGGCGATTATATGCAACGGCGTAAATAACTGCGGCGATCAATAAAACTATCAAGGCCCGGAACCAACTTGTCTGCCAGTAAGGTGGGTTAATTACAAAACTCAGCAATGTTTTTTCCTCGCTCCAAATACCGTCAGCATTGGCGGCGCGCAGCAAAAACCGGTATTTACCTGGTGACAAGTTGGTGAAACTCGCCCGCCTTAAAGCTGCGGGACAGGCTACCCACTCAGTATTGTAACCGACTAATTTGTATTCGTATTGGTTGGAGTACGGCGATTGCATATGTACCGCGGAAAATTCCAGGGCTATGGCATTTTCACCGGGTTTCAGTAATAGCGTGCCGAAATGTTCAGGAAGTTCGGAAAGGAGCTGGTTATTGACGTACACGCGGTTTAGCACTAATTCCGGGGGCGTACTATCCCGTTTGATGCGCAATGGGTCAAAAACGACAATACCTTCCTGGGTAGCATCGTATAATAATCCTGAAATACTCTGATAAACTGATTTTCTGATATGCCGCCGGGTTAATAGTGGGTTCATAACGTCGTATAAATCGCGGCTCAATGTTCGGGGGTGAATACGCAGATTATATGCATTATTAAAGACTATCCAGATATACCCTTCGGGGTCCCTGGCCAATCCATTTACAATATTGGTAGGCAACCCGTTGCGAGTCGTCAATATGGTCCAGGTAAAAATATCTGCTGATTTCCGGGTTATTTTTGCCAATCCGCCCAAAAAGCCGACCCACAATGCGCCGTCATTATCGCACACGATATCCAGTATTTCTCCTTCGATGATAGTGCCCGATTGGGCATTCTGCCGGTTAAGCCAGGTGAACTGTTCCGTCTGTTTGTCAAAATACCCGATTCCATAGGCTGTATTGCACCACAAAGCGCCTTTCCCATTTTCCACTATTTCGTGGATATATTGATTTTGAAGTTGTTTTCGAGCGACACAAAGTCGTTTCTCCAGTGTTGTTCTATCTACTCGCCAAAGCCCTTTAGCGGTACTAATCCATACAATATTGGAATTATCCTTGTCGTAGCACTGGTTTTCAATGGGGCTACCTCCAAAAACAGTGTCGGGCCATATGTCAGAAAGTTGTTGTTGGGCTGGGTTCCACAAGCCCAGTCCGCCATCTCGCCAACTCATACATACATCGCCTTCCGGGGTTCGACTTACATGAGAGGCAAAAGGGAGTGGAAAACGGTTGGCAGGTATATTCACGCGCACTGCCTCCTGCCCCAGTTGGGGTGAATAATAAATTTCAAAGCCCGTAAATATTAAAATCCCGCCTTTCCGATCTTCAACAATCCAGTAAGGATGGTTAACAGGCTCATCGCGGCCGGTTTTGATTTGATAAAGTTGGTAGTTCGGGGCGTTCATACTCGTTTTTCGCAGGCCCAGCCTGGTAGTCAACCACAGATATCCCAGTTTGTCCTGGCACATTGCCAGCACATTGCCGGGATAGATGTCGAGCAACTTGCCGGGCGAATGATAATGCGCAATATACCCCGTAACCGGATGCCAGTTGATAACGCCCAAATTGGAAGACAACCAGAGCGATCCATCCGGGCTTTCTTCTATGCCGGTATAGTTATATGCCTGCATGGAATCGGGCAAGGCCGCATATTCACAGCGGCGGGTCAGTGGGGAAAAGCGCAAAATTCCGTTATCAGCGGCAATCCACATGGCTCCCCGCTTATCCTGCATACAAATTTTTGCGCTGAGTTGGGCCGTCGAGTCGGTCATTTTGAGCCTTATCAGTTCAAATGTTTTTTCGTCGGGAGCCAGCCGGAATAAACCCTTTGTCGAACAAGCCCATAGCTGACCGGTGCGATCGCGGTAAAAAGATTCAATGCCGAAAGTACCGGTTGAAATGTCACTGCCGGCACGGGGTTTCCAACCACGGGTGAATTGCCTGGTATGCGGATTTAATTCGTAAAAGCCATTGACGGCGCCAACCAGTAACCTGGACTTATCAATACAATATAGCGCTTTTACATTGTATTCTCCTTCCGGCTTGCCATAACGCGTAAAACGCCCGTTTTTTGTGGTAAGCCGGTTGATGCCCTCGGCGGTGATTGCCCAAATATCGCCTTTGTCGTCTTCCTTGATATTCAAAACGCGGTCGCTGTCGAGGCTTGTTGAGTCTTGCGGATCGTATTGATACTGAATATATTCATATCCATCGTAGCGGTACATTCCCGATCCCAGGGTTGCATACCAGATCCGCCCCCGGTGATCCGCCTCCACATCTACAACAATAGAAGCATAAAATGGCCTGTCTCTTTCTGTGGCGCCTATTTTGTCAAAAATACGCAACGGTTTTTGCGCCATAACAATCCCATGCGTGCACAACGCCACTACATAAAGCAAGTATATTGCCAACGAACGGTAATCATAAATCCGGATTTTAGTGGAAAATACCGGCATACGCGTATAGGGCCTGTTTTTTTGAATGAGCCCTAAGCTATGGCGCTTTGAACTGTCACGCGTTTTTTTTAATACTTTTTTACATTTTTTTATATTTTATCATTCCTGTCAGGTACACCGGCTTGGAGGCCGGCGCCCGACCTGTGATGTCCAACATCACTTCTTACCATTCATCAATATCTTGCAATGGTTGTTGCCGGTAGTGCTGCTTGGTGAAGGCGCGTTGTTTTTGGCGCTCCAGTACCAGTTTGGCAATGCCGATATGGGCGGGTTCGGGAGCAAAAGGAGAAAGCGCCGCATGTACTTTGGCCTCGTTTACATCGAGGCGATACATGAGGCTAAGCAGAAATTCCATGCGATTTTCGATGAGAAAGGCAATGCGTTCGGCTAGCATGTCGAGCAACTGCTCTTCGCTGACCAGGTCTTCTGATGATTGTTCTATCTCAAAATCGCGGGTAATCAGCTCGGTAGTTGTTTTTAATACTTCAGATTCCATATATTTTATTTGTGGTTCCCGCTTTTGACCAAAAGGCCGGGCGAGATGTCGTAAACAGATTGGCACCCGGAAAGCCGCATGGTCAGTTCAAAATCAGCTACCAGATTTTTAATAACTTCGCCTACTCCCTTTTCTCCGGCCAGCGCCAGGGCGTAAACATAGGGCCTGCCTATACATACGGCATTGGCGCCCAGCGCAATGGCTTTAAACATATCGGCGCCGCAGCGCACCCCGCTGTCGAGTAAAACAGGGATTTGCCGGTTGACAGCCGCCGCAATACCCGGCAAAGCGCCGATGGTAGAAATAGCGCCGTCTACCTGCCTGCCGCCGTGATTGGATACGATGATGCCGTCAATGCCGGTATCAACAGCCTTGCGGGCGTCGTCAGGATGCAATATTCCTTTTAATAATACAGGCAATTTGGTATACTGGCGCAATAAGGGCAGTTGCTCCCATTGCAGCGACGGATTGGTGTATATATTGATGAATTTGCGAACCGCTTTTAGGGGAGACCTGGTCCGCAGGTTTCTGAATAATCCTCCCGGATAAGCCCGCATTAGTTCGGCAACAGACAACAAAGTATCGAGTGTAAGCGACTGGCGGGGCGCAGGGCCGCTGCTGTCGTCGGGTTCTTCCATTAGTCGGCGGAAAACCGGGTCGCTGGTGTATTGGGCGATGCCTTTGCCCCTCAAAAACGGCAAATAGGCCATATCTAGATCGCGCAGGCGCCATCCAAGCATCGTGGTATCAAGTGTAACAACGATAGCGCTACAGCCGCAGCCCTCGGCCCGGCGAACCAGGCTTTCTACCAGTTCGTTGGAGCGGCTCCAGTACAACTGAAACCATCGGGGGCTATCGCCCATTACGGCGCTGACGGCCTCCATTGCAACGGAAGCCTGATTGGAAAAAATATACGGCACGCCCAGCGAAGCCGCAGCAGCCCCCACCGCCAGGTCGGCTTTACGATGCGCCATTTCGAGTACGCCCACAGGCGACAACAACAGGGGCGCCGGTAATTGGCGGCCAAGCAGATTCACTGATAAATCGCATTGCGATACGTCGCGCAACATGCGAGGCACAATTTGCCAGGCGTCAAACCCGGACCTGTTGTTGTGGATTGTCATTTCCACTCCTGCGCCTCCGGCTATGTAGGCAAACGCTTCGGGGCTCATGCGGTCTTTTGCGAGTGCCTCCAGCATATTCAGATCTGTGGGGATAGCCGGTTTCTTTCCGCTAACGCCTGTAAGATAAATATGCCGCTGACGATCAAGCGCCGAAAAATTTCCCTTCATGCCGTACCTTTTGGTGCAAATTACGAAAGAAATACCGATAATTTTGCACACAATAAATGCAGTGATGACCAATCTGCTACTCTTGTCAGCACATCCCCCCAGTCCCCTCCAAACTGTGTCATTGGCAGGGTTGGAAAATTACGGCGTAAGATGGCTGGTCAAACGCGATGATTTGTTGGCCTGGCCGGGCGCCCCTTTGTTTTGCGGCAATAAATGGCGCAAGATGAAGTACAACCTGCTTGAAGCCGAAAGGCTCGGCTGCAACCGGCTTGTAACTATGGGCGGCGCCTATTCCAACCACATTGCCGCGGTAGCCGCCGCCGGCGTTGCTTTTGGCTTCGATACGCTGGGTATCATCCGGGGGGAGGCGGTTTATCCCCTCAATACGACCCTGCAATATGCTGTCGACAGCGATATGGAGCTCCGGTTTATTAGCCGCGAGCGTTTTCGGTTACTAAGGGAAAGAGGCCCCCTCCCTGAGCGCCCCGGCGATTACCCCATCCCGGAAGGTGGTACCAATACCCTGGCTATGCCGGGCTGCCGCGAACTGGGGGAAGAATTGTACCGGCAACTCGACGATCCTGATCACACCACCGTTGCGCTGGCCTGCGGCACTGGCGGCACGCTGGCAGGGCGTGTCACCGGCTTGCAAGGTGTGCCGTGCTTGGGTATACCCGTGCTGAAAGGCAATTTTATGACAAAAACTGTGCAGGCATACCACCAGGCTTTTTTTGACAGGCAATGGCCAAATTGGCATACTATCGACGGCTTTCACTGCGGGGGCTATGCAAAAACCAACATCGCTCTGCTGTCGTTTATGTCCGATTTTTTTGCCCAAACCGGCATCGAACTGGATACGGTTTATATCGGCAAACT
>DAINSQ010000048.1:28276-28687 GCA_036741235.1 Saprospiraceae bacterium
AGATATCGCCAGCGCCATCGCGTGGCTGCTCGATCCCGCCAACAGTTGGGTGACCGGGCAAGTCATTGGCGTAGACGGCGGCTTGGCTTCCGTCAGGCCGCGCTAAGCAGGAGAAATCACGATGACATACGCAAGAGCGAGATTGTGGTTGGGCATCAGCGGCGTCGGCTTTTGGGTTTTGCTCGCCGCGACATTGTTGCTGACGCAGGTTTCGCCGTTTTCCAACTCATCCAATCCGGTTTTTTTGCCCCCGGCAGTAGCGTTGTCACTATTCACACCGGTGGGCTGCGAGAGAGGATGGTTGATGGTTGATGTTATGAGGTGTTTTCTGTTTATAGGTTTAGAGGGTTATGGGGTTATAGGGTTTATAGGTTTATGGTACTCTCTTATTCATAAACCTATAAACTTATA
>DAINSQ010000049.1:0-28577 GCA_036741235.1 Saprospiraceae bacterium
AATGTAATAGCAACGAGGTTTCTCATATTCTATGTTTTAAAATTGAAACAAATTATTTATACCTCGCCCCGCCAGGTTTTGGGCATGACCTGAGCTCGGGCGCAGGGTATACTATTGAATCAAGCCTGAAGGGCTGGCATGATTATAGAAATACAAAAAACAACCGCCTAAACCCCGAAGGGGTGACATGAATGCTCGTATCATACCCCCCGGTTTCATTCCATAGCATTGAACTGTAAAATTTATATTTTGTACCAAAGGCGCCCGACCCGCCGATGCCGGGGAAAACGTTAGCGTATCGTAGATTTGTACCTTGTCTTAAAATCAGGAGATGATATAAAATCATCGCCTGATTTGGCACTGCCACCGGCCGGATCGTAATAAATGAACAGGGAATTCAATTCTGCTCAAATCCCTCCACCGGCGTCAACTCTTCGCCGGGAAGCAACTCTATACGACTGAGACTGTCGGCTAATATCGAATCGGCTAATATTTCGGCGGCGGACTTGATGCGGTGCGGACAATTCAATGAATCCTGGAGCGCTTCCGATAATACAGGAAAAGTAGCTTCCTCCCAGGCCGAAAAACGCGGGTCGTCGAGCAGTTTGCGCATGAATATACCCCAGACGGGCAATGCCGTAGCCGCCCCCTGCCCATATTCAAAATGGCGGAAGCGTACCAGCGGCGAGTCGCCGCCCACCCAAACGCCGGCCACCAGCATGGGCGTAAAGCCCACAAACCAGCCGTCGGAGTGGTTTTGCGAGGTGCCCGTTTTGCCGGCAATGGCCAGGGGGTAGTGCAAGCCGTATTTCCAGCGCAGGCGGGCGGCCGTGCCGTAGGAGGCCACCGATTGTAGCATCTCGGTGATCATATCGGCGTGCTCTTCACTGATCACGCGTTCAGGCCTGGGCTGGTCGAAACTCACCAATACCTTGCCGTCGTAGGGTTCGATTCGGCTGATCACGGTGCGCGGCACCCGCAGGCCCCGATTGGCGTAGATGCTGAATGCCGATACCATCTCGTAAACCGATACTTCGCCGGTGCCCAGGGCAAGCGTGGGTTCGGGCGGCATTTTTTCGGAGGTGATGCCCATCTTGCGCGCCAGGTCGATCACCGACTGATAACCGGTGCGCATGATCAGGTTGACAGTGATAGTGTTGACGGAGTTGGTAAGCGCGCCTTCCATGGAATACGAGCCGCCGTAGATGCCGTCGGAGTTCTGCGGTATCCAGTCGTCTTCGTCTTTCCCCTCGGGGGAAATATGCGGCGTAGGGTCTTCCCGTCCGTATTCTTTTACAGCCCACTCGCCATCTTCGTATTGGTGGTATATTTTTAATTCGTTGGCTATCTGCTCGCAGGGCGGAATGCCGCTGCGCAAGGCCTGGGTGTACACAATGGGTTTGAACACCGACCCCGACTGGCGCCGGGCTTTGACGTGGTCGAACTGGAAGTAGTTGAAGTCGATTCCCCCTACCCACGCCCGGATGAATCCCGAGCGGGGTTCCGCCGCCAGAAATCCCACCTGCATCAGGCAGAAATAATAGCGGATGGAGTCGAGCGGACTCATCTCTACGTCTTTGTCGCCCTCCCAGGAGAACACGGTCATAGGGATTTTTTCCTCAAAGCGCTTTTGTATTTGCTCGTCGCTTAATCCCTGCTTTTTGTATTTTTCATAACGCGACGAAGCGCGCATGAGGGTATTGATCACCTCGTCGTCAACCCAGGGTTTTTGGCCCTGCCATTGTTTGTCGAAATTGCGCTGAAGGTAAGATATATGCTCTTGCACGGCGCTTTCGGCAATGCGCTGAATATCGGTATTGAGGGTAGTGTAAATTTTAAGTCCGTCGGCGTAAAGGTCGTAGGGTTCCCCGTTAGGTTTGCGGTGGTCGGCCAGGAGGCGGTCGAGTTCCATCCGCACGTATTCGCGGAAGTAGGGCGCAATGCCGTCGTTTTTGATAACGGGGTCGTAGCACAACTCCATCGGCAACTGCTGCAGGGAGTCGCAGACAGCCTGGGTAATGTAGCCGTTTTTGAGCATCTGCCTGAGCGCCACGTTGCGGCGTTCGCGCACCCTGTCGGGGAATTTCGCCGGGTTGTAGTAGGTGGTAGCTTTTAAGGTGCCGATCAATGCGGCGCCCTCTTCAATTTTAAGATCGCTGGGCGCTTTGCTGAAAAAGCGGCGCGCGGCCACGTCGATGCCGAAGACGTTTTCGCTGAAAGGCACCGTATTGAGGTACAATGCCAGCAATTGCGGCTTTTCGTAGGCCCGTTCGAGGCGCGTGGCGATGACGATCTCGCGGGCTTTGTTGATCAGCAGCGAGAAGTATTTGTAGTTTTTGCGTTTGAAGAGGTTTTTGGCCAATTGCTGGCTGATGGTACTGCCGCCGCCGCCCGATTCGTCTTTGCGCAGGATGGTGCGGAATAATACGCGGCCCCAACTGCGGAAGTCGATGCCGCCGTGGCGATAGAACCGCTCGTCTTCTGTGGCTACCAGTGCGTCGAAGATATGCGCGGGCATGTCTTCGTATTTGATGACGGTGCGGTTTTCATTAAAATAACGCCCCAGCAGAACGCCGTCGGCAGAGTATATCTCTGAGGCGTGCTGGGTCTGCACGTGCCGCAATTGTCTGACGGTAGGCACACTCAGGAATACGATCAGCGTGAAGACGAGTAATGCGCTAAAAACGACAAGCGCAGCCAGCCCACCCCATTTTACAACGCGGGAGCCGCGGGGGTATTTTTCTGCAAACCGCTGCCAGGCGGCTTTGCGGCGGCTATACCAGTTGATAGTAGCCTCGCGCGCGGGCTGCAAACGTTGAAGAATACGGGTGAGGAAGTTGTTTTGCATACGTTGAATATCCTGCCATTAGGTGGCCTTCGGCGTTGGCAAAGTTAGCGATTTGCCAATTATGCCGTCGTTATTTTTTTGTTGAAAAAGGGAATGGTCTAACCTCTGATTTTCCAATGCCAAGGGTCCATGCTACCATGCATAATAGCCAAAATAAAGACGTTTTTGTCAACCACTTTATAAATTACATTGTACTCAAACCGCTTGACAATAGCTCTACGCTTTTCGCCATATACTTTCTGGAATATCAATGGGTTATCTTCCAGTAAGCTGATTGTTTCGGAAAGATTGGCCAGCAATTCAAAACCAAGCCCCGGCTGCTGAGACTCAAAATAGGCATAAGCTTCATCCAACTCCGCTTCTGCCTCGGGCTGTATGATAACCTGATAGGGCGGCATCAACGGGAGAGATATTTTGCAATTACTTCTTTGGCGGGCTTGCCTTTAGCAACTCCACTGTCGAGCGCTTCCTCTCTTCGATCTAATTCGGTTTTCCAGGCATGAGAAAGCTCAAAATCGTCAGCGGATAAAAGCTCAATCATAAAATGCATGAGTTCTGCTTTTTCGGCTTTGCTGAGCTTTCGTACCTCGTCTTTTATGGCTTGAATATGCATTTATTGTTATTTTATAAGGCAATTTAGTAATAAACCTGGATCAATGCAAGTAAGTGCAATGTGCTTGGGAGTCCATTTTATTACCACAGCGCTCTCAGCGTTGCACGTTACTGCAAACATATGAGTAAAACGGAGTGGCGCAGAGCGCTAATTCAGGGCTACTGCAATTTTCAATTTCCCGGAGTGCCCGGTCCAGTTGTAGCCGCCCTTGTTGTTGGACGACGCCGAAGTTTTTATTTTTATAATAACCGGCCAAATAAACCTGTTCCGTCTGCCCGGGCGTAGGGATCAACAAAGCCGGGCGCCCCATAGCCGCCAGGTCCATCAAGGTGCTATACCCCGAACGGCACACGATAAGCCGGGCGCCGGCCAGGGCCGCTGCGATTTGTTCGCCCGAAGCAAAATTCCATACTTCGATATGCCCTGGCACTTCTCTCAGCGCTCGAGCATGGGGCGCCCCCCTGATGAGCAAGGAAGGAACCGCTATATCGGCGAGTTGCCGCAGGATTTCCGCTTCCAGACGCGAGCGCTGCGGCTCTGGGCCCGACAATACGGCTACTATGTCAAAAGCAAGCGGTATTGCAGGGCGTACCAGTCGCGACAAATGTCCGATATAGGTAGTCGCCGGATGGACGGGCGGATGCGACAGCGCCCCCGCCAGGTTGTCTTCGCCGGCGGCGTCGGGAACCCAGCATTCATCGTATTGCCGGATTACCACGCGGTGAAAGGCGTTGATCAACCAACGGCCCACCGGTTCCGGCGCCTGAATATGAAGCTGGTGGGTCATGTAAATGCTTCGGATACCCGGGTGAAAGCAACCCAGGCGGTTGTCGGAAATGACGATATCTATATTGTATTGCCTGACCAACCGGCGCAGGCGAATATGCTCGGCAACCACTGCCCAGGCCATCTGCGGAGCGTTGGCGAGCATATTCAAATACATATTCGCCCAGCGATAGCGGATGCCGTAGGCCGGCAGGGCAAACAGCGGCAGACCGGGGTATGTCAGTTTCCACAACCCGGCGGCCGCACCAGACGCTGCCAGGAAGACCTCAGCGCCTTGTCGCCGCAGTTCATCAATGATGGGGATACAACGGGAGGCGTGCCCGAGCCCCCAATCGAGGGCGGCGACGAGAATGCGCGGAAAACGCTGCTCCTTTTCGGGCAATTGCGTATTTTTCACCCAAATAATCAAACTATGCAACCAAAAAAATGGCTATTGCCGCTGGCTTGTATGCTCGTCATACTCCTGCTGGGCGCCTGCAAGGCGATGCATTGCGACTGCCCTATGCATTAAACGAGGCGGGCAAGCGGCATACGTCCCCTCCTCAATTACGGTTTATTAAAAATCTCTGCCAGTTTTTGTTCCAGGGCGGGGCCGCGCAACCCCCTGGCAATAATTTTGCCTTCGCGGTCCAACAGCACCGTATGGGGTATAGAGTTGACGCCGTATTGTTGTGCAACGGCATTGCCCCAGCCTTTCAGGTCGCTCACGTGATGCCAGATCAGGCCGTCTTTTTTGATAGCCTCCAGCCACTTGTCGCGGTTGCTGTCGAGGCTTACGCCGAGGATATCGAAGCCTTTATCTTTGTACTTATTGAACATCTGCACCACATTCGGGTTTTCGCGGCGGCAGGGTCCGCACCAGCTCGCCCAGAAGTCGACCAGCAGCACCTTGCCTCGCAGGCTGCTCAGCTTTAGCTCTACGCCGCTGGTATCGGGCTGAGCAAAATCGGGAGCTACGCCGCCGCTCATAAACGCCTTCAACTGGGCTACCTCCTGCTGCATTGCGGCGGCGGAAGCGGGGTCTTTGGCTGCAAAAGCCTCGATATAGGCCTCTGCAAAAGGCAGGTAATTGGCATGACTGCGCTGCTTGAGCACGCTGATCACCCCGTTGAGCGCCATCTTGTGGGCGGGGCTGCCCTTGGGAATACGCCACATGGCCGCTTCGAGGTATTTGCGGTGCGTTTCATCGGGCAGGCCGATACCGCTGAGCGTCATGGTATAGTTTTTGAAGCTTTCATAAACCCAGGGCAGGTAGTTGTAAGCCTCATCTTTCAGATCGGCGTATTTGAAATATTCATTGGCGAAATACGCAATCTCGTCTTCGTATTCGCTGCCGTAATTATTGAAACTCAGGTAGGTATTCAAAGCCAGAATGCGGTAGAACAGCGGATTGGCCTTTTTCAGCGAATCGAGTTTGGCCAGCCGGCGGTCGTCGAATTTTTTGAGCTCGGCATTGACGGTTTGGAACTTATTGTAATCGCCCGCAGCGCGCTGCAATTGGCGCATATACTCGGAGGTCTGCGCCTTGTGGCTGTCCATCTCTGCTTTCAGGGCATTGTAATCGGCATTGACCTTTGAGCCGGGGAAAGAAAGCCCTCGTATCATACCGCAATTGCCCTTGACGGTCAACTCTTTCTCTGTGCCGGCCAGAAAGGGTGTAGCATTGCCCTCAACCTGCCCTACGTAGTAAAATCGGGGCTCCTTGGAGGCTTCTATTTTAAAAATATACATATTGTTTTCCAACTTGGCGCGCTGGTATTCTTTGAAGCTGCCGTCAAAAACAAACAATCGCAAGATCGGGCCGCAGCCTTCAATTTCGCAACGCAGTGTAACTTCCTGCGACCAGGCGCCGACCCAGCCGGTCAAGAGCAACACCAAACCAATTCCAAAACCCTTCATAAACGTGGTTATTTTATAATTTCAACAATGCGGCGATCCGCTTACAACACTGCTGCCTGATATTCAGCGTACCAAAATTAACCCTAAATGCAGAATCCGCAAACGCCTACTTATATTATGGTGAAAGCAGAGCGGGTTGCAAAATTCCGACTTGCCTATATAAAATATTGAAAATGAATATGATAAAATAAAAACTCTTTAAAAGCGGCGCTATTGCTATTTAACTTTTTATTAAGGGAATACCAACCTGGAGAGAAAAAAAGGCAGGGAAATATTGCCGGATAGATTGCTTTAGTTTACATTTGATTTACAAAAAAGTTGTCGTGCTTTTGTAGCACGACAACGGAAGTGGATTAGTATGAAAAAAACGCCTTAGTATCTTGAAAAGGTGTGAAAAAACGGCCTGCCTCGGTCTCTTTTCACACCTTTCTTTTTTAATAGACAGCAAAAGGGACTTAATCGTTGCATAATTGCAAGTGAATAAAATGTTAAAATCTTGGGCTAGGGCTTATTTTCCACTAAAAGCGCCGCGCCGAACACCCCGGCGCTATCACCGAGGCGGGGCGCTACGACAAGCGTATCCAGCCTGGTATTAAACACAAAATGCCGGATAGCCTCAACGCCCGCTGTATACAACTGCGGGGTGTTGCCCACTCCCCCGCCTACTACTACCACATCGGGATCGAGAATATTGATGATATTCGCCAGACCTTTGCCGAAAAAATGGATCAGCCGCCGGAAAGTTTCCGACGCTGCCGGGTCGGTTTGCCGGTTGTGCCGTTCCAGAATTTCGGGCAACTTTAGCGTTTGCCCGGCAAGGCTTTTGTAATGCCGTTCCAGAGCTGGGCCGGAAATGATAGTTTCCACACAACCCGTATTCCCGCAATAGCAGGGGCCGCCTGATTCATCGAGAAAAGAGTGGCCCCATTCGCCGGCGATGCCCTGGCGGCCCTCCAGCACCTTCCCGTCTATCACAATACCGCCGCCGACGCCGGTGCCCATGATAACGCCGAAAACTACCCTGGCCCCGGGAGCTACCTCGGGCACAACGCCCATACGGGCTTCGGCTACTGAAAAACAATTGGCGTCGTTGGCCGTCACAACGGGAATACCCAGCGCTTCCGAAATATCGCGTCGGAATGGCTTGCCGTTAAGCACCAGCGTATTGCTGTTTTTCAGCAACTGCGTGTCGGGGTCGGTAGTGCCGGGCGTGCCCATGCCCAGCCGGCGGGGCGAAGCGCCGGTTTCTGCTTTTAGCATCATAATGAGGCGCTCAATCTGACCTATGATATGTTCATACCCCAGATGGCTTTCGGTTGGCAGGCGCAAGCGCGCCAAAACGCGCTTTTCGGCGTCTAACACGGCGCCTTCAATCTTGGTGCCGCCCAGATCAATACCCCAAATCAGTGCATCTTCCATGACGTATAATTTCTGCTTGTCAACTTGTAAATAGTAAAATCGTATGCCGCAAGCCATAAAATTAGCCCTTTTGATGGCAACTTTATGGGCGATGGTGCGTAAATTTGTTACACAGTATTACTGCCCCTGATGAATACGCAACAAGAACAGACGGAAGACAGACCAACGCTGGCCGTATCGTTGGAAACGCACGAAGATAATGACCTGCCCGTTTATCTGGCCGGCAATTTCAATGGCTGGAAGCTCAGCGACGAACGCTACCGCATGCAAAAAAAGGGGGCTGGAAAGTACTACTTCGAGTTTCCAAACAGGCATTCCCTGCCCCCGCTGCTGGAATACAAGTACAACAGAGGCGCCTGGGAAAGCGTTGAGCTCGACGGCGCAGGCCACGAACGCCACAACAGGCTGGCGCCAACGTCGCTGCGCCGCATTAAAGACACGGTGCCAAAATGGAAACAAGGCATGTTGGAATACAATACGGCTTTTTTGCCCCTCATCCGGGTCATCTCCGACGCTTTTCAGATTCCCGCCTGGATCAAAACCCGCCGTATTGCTGTGTTGCTTCCGCACGATTACGAGGAGAGCGACCGGCGTTATCCCGTTTTATACTTGCAAGACGGGCAGAACCTGTTTGACGATTACGCGCCTTTCGGCAATTGGGCGGTTGATAAAAAACTGGCCAAACTCGCCGAAAGCAATCAACACGAGGTCATTATCGTGTCTATAGATCACGCCGCGGAAGACCGCATCGCCGAGTTTACACCCTCTTACACCACCCGCCTGGGCCGGGGCGACGGCATGCTCTACGCCGGTTTTTTGACGGAATCGCTAAAGCCCTATGTCGATAGCCAATTCCGGACCCTGCCCGATCGCAGGCACACGGCCATCGGCGGCAGCTCGATGGGCGGGCTCATCAGCATCTATGCAGGGTTGATGTACCCCAAGGTATACCACAAGTGGATGATCTTTTCCCCCTCGCTATGGGTTGACCCCGACATTTTATTGCACACCGACGGCTATAAAGACCCCCACGACTTGCGCATTTACCTTTACGGCGGCGGCGACGAGGGGCCGTCAATGGCGCAGATGCTGAATAATTTTGCCCAATCGCTAAAGGCGCTGGGTAAAAAAGCGCAGATCGACTTGATGCTTTCCATCGACCCAAAAGGCAGGCATAATGAGGCTCGCTGGGGCCAGGAATTCCCTGAAGCTATAAAATGGCTGTTTTTTTCTTAGCCAATGCGCTCATTTTGTCGTGCTTAACCCTAACTTAGCGCGTTATATCCCCAACGCGATTAAGCTATCAGCATGACCATTTCTTTTTTACAGCCGCAAAGTACGCTCTCCGATACGGTGGTATTACCGGTAGCGTCTGGCAATGGAGCGACAGATTATCTTTCTATTGTTGAGAAAGCCATTGGCAGTGCTCCGCCCCTCACTCAGCAGGATTTCAGGGCTGAGCTTGGCGAGGTTTTTCCGCTAATTACCCATGCCGGTCGTTTTTTTTTGCTCGGCGTAGGCAAACAACCCGGCTTTGCAGAAATTCAAAAAGCCTTTCGCGTTTTTTCTCATAAACAGAAAAACCGCCTGGGCTCAACGATTTGCGTCCAACTGGCTCATCTCGAGCCCGACGACCTGTTGCCGGTGTGGGTAGAAGCCGCCGCCAACGGCTTGCTACTGGGCACCTACTCGATAGGACGCTACAAAACGGAGGCGCCTTCCGCCCACCCCCTGGCCGCTCCCGAAGCCGCCCTTAACTTTGTAACTGCCGATGCCGATAAACAGCGGCTAACAAACGCTGCAGTCCGCGGTCAACAAATGGCGCTTACCCAATTGCGCATCTTCGATCTGGTAAACGCGCCCGGCAACAAAAAAACAGCAGCCCACTTATCGCAATGGGCCATCGATATGGGGCGGCAATTCGGGCTGCGCGTCGAAGCCCTCGACAAAGCGCAAATCGAAGCCAGAGGGTTGCACGCGCTCATCGCCGTCAACAGCGGCAGCGAGGAACCTCCCGTTTTTCTCATCCTCGAACACCAGCCTCAGCAATTGAACTATACCGGTACTATCGGCCTGGTAGGCAAAGGCGTCACTTTCGATACCGGCGGTTTGTCTATCAAACCCTCCGCCAACATGCACTATATGAAAAGCGACATGGGAGGGGCCGCAGCCGTCTTGGGACTTTTTGAACTCGCAGCCCGTCTGCGCCTGCCCTATCGCCTCGTAGGCGTAATACCCATAACCGACAACCTTGTTGACGCCCGTTCGTTGAAACCCAGCGATGTCATAGGCTCCTACAGCGGCAAAACCATCGAAGTCATCGACACCGACGCTGAAGGGCGCCTGATACTGGCCGACGGGCTTTCTTATGTGATCAGAAATTACCGCCCCGACATAGTCATCGACCTGGCCACCCTCACCGGCAGCACGGTGCGCACCCTGGGTTACGCAGCCGGCGGCCTTTTTGCCAACAACGACCTGCTGGCCGACGCCCTGCTCCGGGCCGGCGAAGCCTGCGGCGAACGCCTCTGGCGATTCCCGCTGTGGGACGCCTACAAAGACGATATTAAATCAGATGTCGCCGATGTGCGCAACTTCAGCGGCAAACCGGTAGCCGGCGCTATTACCGCCGCCAAATTTCTCGAAGCATTCATCGACGATCATCCCGCCTGGGCCCATCTCGATATTGCCGGCGTAGCATTTAATGATTCTGAATTTGCTTCGCAAAAAAGCGCAACAGCTTACGGAATTCGACTACTACTTACTTTTTTAGAAGATTATTTGGAAAAACCACCCCAAACGGCAGTGCAGACGTGACAAAAATCAAAGGCCGTCGTTGATTTAAGGCATTGCTTCCCACGGTAAATGCATGTAACTTTGTACCAGTAAGTTACGTACCAAAACCTAATTGCTATGTTTAGGGCAAACATTCACAACCATTCTTTTGACAGAATGGGCGAGCGGTATGCCCGCCTGATCGACGGCGATCACTTTCTGGGGCGTAGCGCATTTGACATACACCGGCCAAAACACCAGCCTCCGGCCAATATTGTGAAAAACGGCGCCCTGTATGAATTGGAAATGGCTATTCCCGGTTTCAATAAAGAAGAAATCGCTATCACTGTCAAAAACGACCTGCTTACTGTAAAGGGTGAAAAGTCGGAATCCATGGAAGAAACCGGCTTGAATTACGTACAAAAAGAATTTGAAGCCAAATGCTTCGAGCGGTCATTCCAACTGGCGCCGGGCATAGGCCGCGAAAAAATAACAGCCAAATACGAAAACGGTATCCTCAAACTCGTATTCGTAGATGTGCCCGCCGAAGAAGAAAAACCGTCGCAATGCGTTGAAGTAATGTAAAAATGTTGTACATTTGCCGCAACTTAAAGACGGGAATGAAAAAAGAAGAGGGAACACAGCGTTCCCTCTTTTCATTAATACGCGGTTTTTTGTGGTTTGCAGGATCAACAGGGCGGCATACGCCTGACAATGAGTTTTTTATCTCCTGTTGTTTTTGCAAAGCGCTTCATTTTGGGCTTATCAACACGAAACGATCAAGTGGTAGAAGAAAATATTGCGTTGCTGCT
Source organism: Saprospiraceae bacterium (assembly GCA_036741235.1). Classification (GTDB taxonomy): domain Bacteria; phylum Bacteroidota; class Bacteroidia; order Chitinophagales; family Saprospiraceae; genus JABWBR01. The sequence continues at coordinate 11,153 of DAINSQ010000049.1, forward strand.
GGGACAACTATTCGAAACGCCTGAGTTTGCAGACTGCTTCCTGCTGGAAATCAAACTGCACGCCAATCAAAAAGTAGAAATATTCATTGACAGCGATACGGGCGTTACTTTTGAAAAATGCAGGCTCATCAGCCGGCATCTTGAGCAACACATTGACGAACAAGGCTGGCTGGGCGAAAAATACACCCTGGAAGTCTCCTCCCCGGGCGTGAGCCGGCCGCTCAAATTCCCGCGGCAATACCCCAAACACATAGGGCGAACGCTCGAAGTCACCCTCCAACAGGGCGAAGTCAAACAAGGCAAACTTTTGCAGGCCGACGCCCAATTGATCACCCTCGAAGAGGAAGTCAAACGCAAAGAAGGGAAAAAAAACATACGGGAACTCGTGCAAACGATTATTCCCTTCGACCAGATTAAAAAAGCAGTGGTTAAGATCTCCTATTAAAAAATGGGATTATGAATTTAGTTGAAACCTTTTCAGAATTTAAAGGGGTAAAAAACATAGACCGCCCCACCATGGTGCGTGTGCTCGAAGATGTATTTCGCACACTCATCCGCAAAAAATTCGGCTCGGATGACAATTTCGACGTTATTGTCAATACGACCAAAGGCGACCTTGAACTGTGGCGCGTTCGCGAAATAGTGCCCGATGGCGAGGTCACCGACGACCGCAGCCAGATTTCTATCTCGGAGGCCTTGTCTATTGATGAAGACTACGAAATCGGCGAGGAATGCTACGAGCAACTCCACCTCGAGGACTTTGGTCGCCGCGCTATTATGGCCGCCCGCCAAACGCTCATCTCGCGTATCATGGAGCTTGAAAAAGACGAAATGTACCGCAAATACACCGAAAGAGTCGGCGAACTGGTAGTGGGCGAGGTTAACCAAATCCTCAAACGCGAACTGCTCATCCTTGACGACGTGACCGGCCAGGAATTGCTGCTGCCGCGCACCGAGATGATCAAAGGCGACTTTTTCCGCAAAGGCGATATGGTGAGAGGCGTGATCAGAAGCGTGGAAATGCGCAACAATAACCCCGTGGTAATTGTATCGCGCACCGATAACGCCTTCCTCGAAAAATTGCTCGAACAGGAGGTCCCCGAAATCGAAGACGGGCTCATCTCGATCCGCAAAATCGTGCGTATACCCGGCGAACGCGCCAAAGTGGCCGTTGAATCCTATGACGACCGCATTGACCCCGTAGGCGCCTGCGTGGGGATGAAAGGCTCGCGCATCCACGGTATTGTGCGCGAATTGCACAATGAAAATATCGACATCATCAATTTTACCAATAACCCTAGCTTGTACATCCAGCGCGCACTGACGCCCGCCAAGGTGAGCAGCATCGAAATCAATGCTGAAAAAGTACAGGCCGACGTATACCTCGATCCCGATCAGGTATCGCTGGCTATTGGCAAAGGCGGTACGAATATCAAACTGGCGAGCAAACTGACCGGCTTCGAAATTGATGTATACCGCAATACCGACGAGGTAGAAATCGACGACGTAGACCTCGACGAATTCAGAGATGAAATTGACGAGTGGGTTATCGAAGCCCTGAAGTCTATCGGCTGCGATACCGCCCGAAGCGTATTGTCGCTTAACAAAGATGAATTGTTGCGCCGCACCGACCTGGAAGAAGAGACGATTGAAGACGTGCTGAAAGTGCTGGCCGCCGAATTCGAAGATTAATATTTGGAATGCGATACGCCGGATTTTTTTGCAATTGGCGCTGAGAAGCGAGTTTTACTCTTATCTTTGCACCAATTCACTTATGGCGTATCGCTTCCCAGTCGTTTTTTTTCAAAAACTAATACCGGGCGGTTTATACGCCTTGGCAACCCTCCTCAGTTTGGGAGTCGCTTTGCAGCGAAGTATTAAAACATCATAATGGAGAAACGTTTTTTAGTAAAAATTGCAAAAGAACTCAATGTAGGGACGTCCACTATTGTGGAGCATCTCACCATGCGCGGTTTTGATATCGAAAACAAACCTACCGCCAAGATCACGGATGAGATGTATGCCGAGCTGTTGAAGGAGTTCTCCAAATCTATTGCCATTAAAGAACAGGCCGATCAATTGATCATCGGCACGCGGCCGGTACAGCCGCCGCCCAAGAAAGACTTGCCGCCGCCGCCCAAATTCGGGGGCCTCGGCCTGTCTACCCAAAAAGGAAAAGAAGAGCCCCAGGCTATACCGACTCCGCCTGCCCCCAAACCTGAAGAAAAACCAGAGGAGCAACAGGATGAGCGCCCTCGCCATCAACTCAAAATTATTGGCAAAATAGACCTGGGCGGCCGCCTCAAGGGCGCCGTCAAAAAAGAGGAAACTCCCGAAGAACAACCACAACAGGCAGCGCCGGTTGCAGAAACTCCGCAGGAACCTCAAGTGGAGATCCCCGCGCCGCCGACGCCCGCACCCGTTGAAGATGTCGCTCCTCCCGTTGTAGCCGCCACGCCGGAAACAAAAGAAGAAGAGTTTCGCGCACCCGCACAGGATAAAGAACCCGAAGCCGCCCCACCTGCAACCACGCCTGCGCCGGAAGTTAAACCCGCAGACGAACTCTACCGGGCCGAATCGCCTGAATTGCGGGGCCTGAAAATCCTGGGCAAAATCGATACCGACAAACTCAAAAAGACCAAGAAGAAAAAGAAAGAAAAAGAGAAGGAAAAACCTAAAGTCGCCCCGGCCTCTCCCCAGGCTTCAGACGACCGCAAACCGGTTGATGCAAGCCCTAAACCAACAGATTCGCTGGACGACAATAAGAAAAAACGCAAGCGCAAGCGCAAAAAAGTGACCACCGCCTTCGAAGGCAACCAAGGCCAAGGCCAGAACCAGGGCCAGGGCGGCACAGGCAACGCCGCAAAACGCGGCGGCAAGCCTTCTCCCGGCAAAGCACTGCCCGACGATTTCAAGGAGGTCTCCCAACGCGAGATAGACGAAAAAATCAAGGCGACGATGGCCCGCCTGTCGGGCGGCGGCAAGAAAAAACGCCAAAAAATACGCCGCGACAACCGCGAACGCCTGCGGGAAATGCAGGAAATGCGCGACGCCGAATCGCTGTCTGATAAGCTCGAAGTTACCGAGTTTATCTCGGTATCCGAATTGGCCAGCCTCATGGATGTCACAGTGGCCGAAGTAATTACCAAGTGTCTCGAACTCGGCGTTATTGTGTCCATCAACCAACGCCTCGACGCTGAAATTATCGAACTCGTCGCCGGCGAATTCGGCCACGAGGTGCAATTTATCAGCGTCGAAGAACAAGTTGACGAAGAAGAAGAGGAGGAAGACGCTCCCGAGGATCTCCAGCCGCGCGCTCCGATTGTGACTGTGATGGGCCACGTTGACCACGGTAAGACGTCTTTGCTCGACTATATCCGCAAATCTAACGTAGTATCCGGGGAAGCAGGGGGTATCACCCAGCACATCGGCGCCTACGAGGTGGTCGTTAATGAAAAACGCATTACTTTCCTCGATACGCCCGGCCACGAAGCCTTTACCGCTATGCGCGCTCGCGGCGCCAAAATCACCGATATCGCGGTGATCATTATCGCCGCCGACGACAGCATCATGCCCCAAACCCGGGAAGCTATCAGCCACGCTCAGGCCGCCGGCGTTCCTATGGTTTTTGCTATCAACAAAATTGACAAACCCGGCGCCAACCCCGAAAAGATCAAACAGGAGTTGGCTTCCATGAACTTCCTGGTGGAAGAATGGGGCGGTAAATACCAATCACAGGATATTTCAGCAAAAAGCGGCTTGAATATCGATCTGCTGCTTGAAAAAATATTGCTCGAGGCCGAATTACTCGACCTCAAGGCAAACCCCAACCGCACCGCTTCCGGTACGGTTATCGAAGCGTCGCTCGACAAAGGGCGCGGATATGTGGCCAAAATGCTGGTGCAAAACGGTTCGCTCGATATCGGCGACCCCATATACGCCGGCGAACATGCGGGCAAGGTGAAAGCTATGTTTAACGAACGCGGCAAACGCGTGAAAAGCGTAGGCCCCTCTACCCCCGTATTGGTGCTGGGGCTCAGCGGCGCCCCCCAGGCAGGCGAGCGCTTCAAAGAAGTTGAAAACGAACAGGAAGCCCGCCAAATCGCCTCGAAACGCGCCCAGATTATGCGCGAACAGGCCAACCGCGCTACCAAACGCATCAGCCTCGATGAAATCGGACGACGCCTGGCATTGGGTAATTTCAAGGAACTCAACCTGATTGTGAAAGGCGACGTGGACGGCTCCGTGGAAGCTTTGTCCGACTCGCTCATCAAACTATCTATCGAATCGGTGCAAGTGAATGTGATCCACCGTGCAGTAGGCCAGATCACCGAATCTGACGTATTGCTGGCTTCCGCCTCCGACGCCATTATCATCGGCTTCCAGGTGCGCCCCTCTTCCGGCGCGCGCAGGCTGGCAGAACGCGAGGGCGTACAAATCAAACTGTACTCTATTATCTACGAAGCTATCGAGGAAGTCAAGATGGCTATCGAAGGGATGCTCGAACCCACCAAAGAAGAAAAAATCGTGGCCCAGGTGGAGGTGCGCGAAGTCTTCAAAATCAGCAAAGTGGGTACTGTGGCCGGTTGTTATGTGCAGGAAGGAAAAATTACCAGAAATACAAGCATACGACTGGTGCGCAATGGTATTGTGGTGTACCCCACCCGCGAAGGCGTTGCCGGCGAGATCTCTTCGCTAAAACGCTTTAAAGAGGATGTAAAAGAGGTGAAGTCGGGTATGGAATGCGGCGTTTCTATCAAAAACTTCAACGATATCAAAGTTGGCGATATCATTGAAGGATACGAAATTCTGGAAATTAAACGCAAGCTGGATTAATCAAACTTTGCGCGCAATTGCTTATCTTGGATGCAAAGACGCTTTGCCAACCCATGAATGAGCAATTAATACCCGGTAAGACCTCCTCTTTGACCGGCATCGCCAATGATGCCCTATATTATGTTTCCCGTTTATTCGAAATCAGGCAGGATGCGCGCCTGGTTTTTCACAATGACAAATTGGTTGCCGCTACCGTCGCTATTGCCGACGAGGTGGCGGAAGCGATAGCCGTTGCTGGAGATCAACGCGAGGTTGTCCAGTTGGCCGCCATTTTTTTACACACGGGTTATTGGTACGATTATCGCCGCCGCGCCGAGCAAAGCGAAGCAGTGGCCAGGCAATTCCTGGAAGAAAAAAATTATCCCGCCGATCGCACAGCCCATGTGCTGGCCTGCATCCAATCTGCCGCAATGGGAACGCCCCCCGAAACCCCGGAAGCGCGGGTGCTGGCAGATGCCGCCCATATCGCAACTTACCTTAATGATTCCTCCGAGCGCGGCGCGCTGCTTCGACTGGAGCGCGAACTGATGCTGGGCAATAATTACTCGCGCGCCAACTGGGCGGGGCAATACCTGCAACAACTGGTACAGATCAAATGGTTTACCCCTTATGCCCGCAGCAAATACGAGTCGGCGCTCCACAAGGCCCTGCTAGTACAACGCCGCATACAAGAAAAAGCCGCCGGCGATGCTTCGGGATCAAAAACCCGCCCAAGCCGGCCTTTCGAAGGGCTGGAAGACGACTATCCGTTGCGCGCCGTACAGACCTTTTTCCGCACCAACTACCGCAACCATATCAATCTCAGCGCTATTGCCGACAACAAGGCCAATATCATGATCAGCGTCAACTCTATCCTCATCAGTGTGCTGATCACCGCCTTGTCGTATCGCAATATGGCCCAGACAAACCCGGGAGTACTGCTGCCGGTGGTCATCTTTCTGGTCACTGGATTAGCCTCGCTTATCTTCGCCGTCTTGTCGGCCCGCCCTAAAGTTACCTCGCTCAACCGACAGGTAACCGACAAGTCGACTTTGAGGCGCAACCTGGTGTTTTTCGGCAATTTCGTTAACCTGGATCTGGATCAATACGAAGAACTGATAGACGACCTGTTTCGCAACAGCGAGCTGTTGTATGGCAACATGGTGCGCGACCTGTACCACCTGGGTCAGGTGCTTGACAAAAAATACCGCTACCTGTCTATTTCTTACAATGTATTTATGCTCGGCTTCATCGCCACAGTGGGAACCTTTTTGTTCATGCTTTTTCGATAACCCGTTATGATCGCACATTTTGCTACGGATAAGCTGCGGGAAGTTCACGCCCGGGTATTGGCACTACTCGAAGCGGAGGTATATCCGCGGGAGCAACGCTGGCTGCGCATGCCATTTGGAGAAGTAGAAAAAGAACTGCGCCTGCTGCGATCGAAAGCGGCGGCTACGGGCGCCTGGAACGCCTACCTGTCGGCGCATCACGGCGGCCCGGGTTTCAGCCTGACAGAGGTGGCCCAATTGGGCGAGTTGATGGGCACAACGCCCTTCGGCCATTTTATATTCAACTGCCAGGCGCCCGATGCCGGCAACATTGAGCTGCTATTGCAACATGGCACGCCGGAACAACAGGCGCAATTCCTGGCGCCGCTGTTGAAAGGCGATTCGCGCTCGTGTTTTTCGATGACGGAGCCGCATTATGCCGGTTCCAATCCGGTGAAGATGAGCACGACTGCGGTCAGAGACGGCAATGACTACATCATCGACGGGCATAAATGGTTTACCACCTCTGCCGACGGCGCTGCGTTTGCCATCGTCATGGCCGTCACCAATCCGGAAGCGCCCAACCCCTACCGGCGGGCCAGCATGATCATTGTGCCGACCGATACGCCGGGATTTGAGCTGATGCGCAACATCCCGGTGATGGGTCATGCCGGCGAAGGCTGGCATAGCCACGGAGAAATACGCTACACGCAGGTGCGCGTGCCTGTGAGTCACTTGATTGGGGCCGAGGGCGACGGCTTTCTGCTGGCGCAGGAGCGCCTGGGCCCCGGTCGCATACACCACTGTATGCGCTGGATAGGCGTGTGTGAAAGAGCTTTTGACCTGATGTGCCGGCGCGCCGTATCACGCGAGATCAGCGACGGCGTCATGCTGGGAGAAAAGCAAATGGTGCAAAACTTCATTGCCGAAAACCGGGCTGCCATCAATGCCGCCCGGCTCATGGTACTGCACGCGGCCATGCACCTGGAAGAAAAAGGGCAAAAATCAGCCGGGCTTGATATTTCGACAATAAAGTTTTTTGTAGCGAATGTATTGCAGCGGGTTATCGACTGTGCAGTGCAGGTGCACGGCGCGCTGGGAGTAACCGACGATACCCTGCTGTCGTATTATTACCGCGAGGAGCGCGGCGCCCGCATATACGACGGCCCCGACGAAGCCCATAAAGCCTCGCTGGCCAGGCATATCCTGAAAAGTTATGGGTTGGAGGTAAAAAACAATTAACCTTAAAACAACGCCTTATGCTGGATAAAGCGACCCAGATCCGCCCCGGAGAGGAATTTGACGATAGCGCCCTGAGCGCCTATCTCGAAGCGCATTGGCCCGGCTTTGAGCGATTGATCGAAAAGCGGCAATTTCCCGGCGGATATTCCAATCTCACCTACCTGTTGAGCACCAACCTTGGCGAATACGTGCTCAGAAGGCCTCCCATCGGCGCCAACATCCAAACGGCGCACGACATGGCGCGGGAGTACAAGGTACTTTCGCTGCTCAGCCCGGTGTATGATAAAATCCCAAAACCTGTATTATACTGTGACGATGCTGCTGTTATAGGCGCTCCGTTTTTCCTCATGGAACGCATCAACGGCATCATACTGCGCGGGCATGCGGTGGTTGAAATAGCGCCGACAGCCGAAGAGATGCATGCCCTGTCGTTGGCAACCATTGACAACATGGTGGCGCTTCATCAGATAGACATCCGCCACAGTCGGCTCATGGAGTTGGGTAAGCCCGAGGGATATGTAGCCAGGCAGATAGGCGGCTGGATCGACAGGTACTACAAGTCGGCCACAACAGTGATTGAAAACATGGACAGGGTGACCCAATGGCTGCAACTCAACGAACCCGCCGACGGTGTTCCGGCCTTGATACACAACGATTACAAATATGACAATTTGGTATTGAGCCCTGACAACCTGGCGCAGATAGAAGCGGTATTAGACTGGGAGATGGCCACCATTGGCGATCCGCTGATGGATTTGGGCACAACGCTGGCTTATTGGACGGAGCCGGGAGAGGCCAAAGCCTTGCCGCTTGCGGCAGCGATACCCACCTGGTTGCCTGGCAATCTCAACAGAGAAGAACTGGTAGCCCGATATGCGCTTCGCAGCGGGCGCGATGTATCCAATATCCTGTTTTATTTTGTGTACGGCACGTTTAAAGTAGCCGTGATCGTACAACAGATTTATGCGCGGTATAAAAAGGGATTGACGCAGGATCCGCGTTTTGCATCATTGATTGAGGCGGTACATTTTTTTGCCGACCAGGCAGTTCGAGCCATTGAAACCAAACAAATCAGCCATTTGCGATAAGCGGAAAGTTCACGAATGGGCAAAAAAAAAGCTGCGCTTCTTGGGCGCAGCCTCTCGCTAATAACAAATCATAATCTCATGAAAAAAATAAAGACGACCTAATTCTTCAAAAAAACGAATATTTTTAAGGGATGACCTTTGTTCTGTTGTGTTGGGTTCCTTGCTCCGGAGAGCAAGGAACCGTCATGCTTATGGGATTATGACCTACTGAATAATCATCTTACCAGTTGCGATCAGTTGCCCTTCAGACTCCAGCATGAACATATAGAGTCCGCGCGGTAAGTGATTGCGATCAAATTGGAATCTGCTTCCATTTGCTTTTTCGCTGCGCACCAGTCGACCCTGCAGGTCGAAGAGTTTGAGCGTAACCGCGTTAAACTCGCGGCCGTTGATTTCAAAAGTGGCAGATTCATCAAACGGATTGGGATAAACCTTTATTTCAACTCCGGGTATAAACGGCGGGTTGTTTACATCCACCACGATGCAGCTTTCTTCGGGATCGAAGAGGTCGTTGCATTCAACGACGCGGCGCACCTGATTAGTGACCATCGGAGGAACGTAGTCAAAGTAGACGACAGCGCGATTATCGATTACGGTACCAATTGGGTTGTCGGGTTTTTGGGCAATTCGGAATTCGACGAACCCTCTTTTAAGAGCCTCCTCTGCGCTGTCGCCTGGTTGAAGTTGGATTTGGTCAAAAGTGATTTTCAGGACACCGTTGTTGTAGATTTCAAAAACATAGGGATGACTGCCTGCACCCGGCGTCAGTGTAGTGATGTCGAGTTCAGCTGGTAAAGTGTCTCTGATTACCACTCTTGTAATAGTATCGGTTGTTGTATTCCTGAAAAGGATAGTGTACTTCAGTTCGGTGTTTACATCGATAATAGAATCCTGATAGCCTTTGGGATAGCCTCTCAATTCAACCGGTTGGTTGGACGGACCCGTAGTTTCTGACGCGTTGGTAGCCAGGAACGGGTCTTGATCGTTTTCCGCAAACTGAGTCACATAACCTGTGGAATACGGTAAGCCTTCTTCGACACAACCTTCGATAGCGATCGTTGGGTTGTTGTTGCCGGGGTGATCCTCCGATTGTTCGGCGATCAGCCGGTACGTAGCGCCGGTGCCTTCGAAGCTTATGTCAAGCTCTTCATCGCTGTCGAGTTGGAAGGTATCGATGAGGAACATCACCTGATCTTCCACGACGAAGTACCTTTTACTGGCAGCCATATCGGCCAGGCCGATATTTCTGATGTTGAACCGCAGCGAGTCGCCGACGCAGGTGCCTGTCACCGTTACGCTCGAGCCGTCCCAATTAGGGCCGGGTTGCAGACAGAGCGAATCGGGGTAGATGTGGGCGCTCACCAGCACGGCCTGGTTTTGGGCGATGCCCTCACAGTCCATAACTGTTTGGATGTCGAAGCTGCCTTGTTGGGTGGAAGCCACATCGCCCAGCAAGAAGGTGTAGGTATTGCCGTTTTGGGCAAACACCGGGAGCGTGGCCGACACAAAAGACAGCTCGGAATCGAGCGTTACTTCTACGTAAGCATTTTCTGCGGCGACAGGTCCGAGGTTGACATAATCGATGGAGTAGTTAACATCATCGCATACGGCGAGGAAATCGGTATTCACTGCGACTTCGAGATAGGGACAAAATACGCCGGTTTGCACCGGGAAATTGAAGTTGGCATTGCTGTAGAAGTCGTTCAGCGTTACGGTAAAACCTGCCGGTTCGCAGACATTCCAATAGGTATTGGGTGGCAGCACCGTAATTGTATAAGCGCCTGTATCAACGAGGATGTCATAATTACCACTGGCATCGGTAGTGCCGAAGTAAGTATTATTTTGACCTTCCGCTTTAATTATCCAGCCTGTCAATGGCGCGTCGCCCGCGCCGAATTCATTGCACCCGTCTGGTGAATGATAAACTTTACCAGAAATATGGTTGGTAATAATATTGCCTAGTCCGTCGGTTTTGATCAGGGTAACATCGTTAATCAGTACGATTGACTGAGAATTGTAGCCTACGATGAGGAAGCCGCCGTCTACTGAGGCTGCCAGGCCTTCGCCGATATCGAGTTTTTCGGGGTCGCCGAGGTTTTGCGACCAGAATTCGTTGCCGTTGCCTGCGTCGAATTTGCCGATATAGACGTCGATATTGCTGGCGGAAGTTTCTACGTAGCCGCACACTGCGATATTGCCGTCGGCGAGGTTGGCCACTGCGTTGAGGGCGCCGCCTGAGGGGCCGGGGTTAAAGGTTTTCTCCCATTCCAACTGGCCGTCGAGCGAATACTTGCCGATATAGGCCCTGTTGTAATCCTGGGCGGAACCTACCACGATCAGGCTGCCGTCATTGCTGATCACGAGGTCGTTAATTTCCTCGTTTTGGTTGCTGTTGCCACTCACCACGTTCCACTGTTGGTTGCCGTTTTGGTCAACCCGAAAGATCGTGATATCGTTGCCTACGCTCACTTTGGTATTGCCTGCGAGAACGAAGCCGCCGTCGGGCAGTGCGGCGATACAATTGCCGCTATCGTCTACGTTAGGCGAACCGTAAGTATTGCGCCACAATTCGTTACCCTGGTTGTCAACTCGTATGAGTAAAATCTCATCGTTTTCATTGGCGTCTGACGCTTTCGACAGACCCACTATTGCGTAGCCGTTGCCGGCTGCAGCCTTTGCGATTTCTCTTCCTTGCTGGATGCGAGCCGTGCCGTCGACTATATTGTCGTACATTTTGCTCCACTCGAATACGCCGAACTTGGAAATTTTCAGCAGGTAAACTCGCGGCACATCGCTAACCTGGGGTGCAATGTCGCCGACGATGAGGAAGCCGTTGTCTTCTGTTTCAATAACGTCGTAGGCGTTTTCGCGAAATCCCTCGTCGAATTCTTTCATCCAGAGGAGCGTGCCGTCTACATCGGTGCGGATCACATACACATCCATGTCGTTATCTGCGCCGAAAGACTCGCTAAATCCTACCACCATATAACCATGATCCTGCGTTTGGATCACGCCGTAGCCGAAGTCTTCATTGTTGCCCCCGAAAGTGATTTCCCATCCTTGGGCTTGCAACCCCGTTGTCAAGAGGAACAATAGCGCCACACACACACACCGGTACAGGAGTGAACCTTTTGAATCTTGGATACCGGCTCTTGACATTATCATTAGCGCGAAGTTTAGGTCGTTTGTTCCTGTTTGCATTACAAAAGTCTTTTGATTGATATAGAAATACAAAGACAAAAAAAGCGGTTTGTTGAAAAAAAAGTAGTAATTTTGAGTTTACAGGTTTATGGGTGTATAGGTTTATTTTATTATAAATCAACAACTTAAATAAAAATCAATCAAAAAGCGGTTTGTTGAAAAAAAAATCAATTTTTGCATGGAAAATAGTTATTTAATTGCCGTTTTAAAGAGTTTGAGTAAAAAAGAACAGCGCGAATTGCGCAAATGGCTCGACTCTCCCGCCCACAATCAGCGGGAAGATGTAGCCTTGCTTTTCGACTATCTCGCCAGCGGCGATCACTTAGATAACGAAAAGTACCTGCGAAAAGAGAAAATATACGCCAAAATTTTTCCCGGAGAGCAGATGGATGACGCTAAATTGCGGCAGACTGTCCACTTTCTGACAAAAGCCGTAGAGGAATGCCTTGTAATACAGGATTTGGTAGAAGACGAACTGCACAGCCGTATTACGCTGGCAGGCGTTTATCGCAAGCGCAAGCTGGACAAGCCGATGTTGCGGGCGCTAAAAAACGCGCAGGAGGCCATCGCCGCGTATCCGTACCGCGACGACCAGTATTTTCGCAACGACTATTTGCTGCAACTCGAATTGTATACTTCTATGGAGGGCAAGCAGCGCACCACGCAGATGAACCTGCAGGAGGTGTCTGACGCGCTGGAGCTCACTTTTATTATAGAGAAGCTTCGCCAAACCTGCCGCATGCTGTCGCACCAGGCTGTTTACAAAGCGGGCTACGATACGGGATTGCTGGAGGCCGTGCTAACCTATGTAGAACAACACAACAAACTGGCCGTGCCGGCCATTGCCATCTATTATTATATCTATCGCGCCAATACGCAAAAAGACAATCCGGCTCATTTTGAGCAACTCAAGTTGCAGATCCAGGAGCAGGGGCATGTTTTTCCCCATTCGGAGTTGCGCGAGATTTACCTCATGGCGCTTAATTATTGCATCGGCAAGATGAACGCCGGCGTTGCCGCGTTTGTACGCGAGGCTTTCGAACTGTACCGCCGGGGATTTGAGATGGGTATTCTGATCGAAAACCAGATAGTATCGCGCTGGACCTTCCTCAACGTAATCCTGATCGGCCTGCGCCTCAAGGAGTTTGCCTGGGCCGGCACGTTTATCAACCAGAACCAGCAGTTTCTGGAGCCTCGCTACCGCGAAAATTTTGTGCACTATTGCCAGGCCCGCCTGTTGTACGAACAAAAAAAGTACAAGGAGGCCCAACGCCTGCTGGTACAGGTGGAATACGACGATATCCTGATCAACCTCAACGCCAAGAGTATGTTGCTCAAGATGTTCTACGAAGAGGAGGAACTCGACGCACTGGAATCGCTGCTCGAAAGTATGCGCACTTATCTTCAACGCAAGGATGTGATCGGCTACCACAAGGCTAATTACCAGAATATTATCCGCTATACAAAAAAACTGTTGCGCGTGACGCCACGCAATAAGGAGCAGAAGGAGAAGCTTCAGCAGGAGATCCAACAAGCCAACCCGCTGACGGAGAAGGAGTGGTTGTTGGGAATGTTGAGCAGGGTTTAGTTATTCCGCGGTGCGCCTTCGGTTAGTTTAGCAATTGGGTTAAGTTTATATCCCAAAAGCTAAACTGCGAAGCGCTAAACCAACCTCAGGCGTAACGTGGAATAGCTAAACTGCCGAAGGCATACCCTACTCCACCCGCTTAATATCTCCCGAAAGCACAGTCTTCGTATTGCGCTCGCCGGGGGCGCCCTTATAGCGAATTGAGCCGCCCGTATTGGCATTGGCGTCGAGGCGGTCCAGGGCTGTTACTTCGGCTTCGCCGCCCGTATTGGCGCCGGCGTAAGTCGTTTTGCTATCCAATTGGAGGGCATAGAGCTTGCCGCCGGTAGCTGCCGAGGCGTCAAGCGTTTCGGTGACGCCGCTGAGGCGCAACACAGCGCCTTCCTGGGCGCCGGCATCAAGCACGTTTGTTTTAACATCGAGGGTTACCTCCGAGCCGCTCAGCGAACGCACATACAGTTTGTCGGCACTGACAACTCCACTACTGCTGATACGGGAGCCGGCGTTAGCCTTCAGCGACCGCAATTGCTTGTAGGTGACCGTCACTCTGGCGCGTTGATCGCGCTTAAACAGTGAATTGATGAGTTGCAGGCGCAGCGTGCCGTGGCTGACATAAACCGAGATATCGTCTTCGTCGATGCCAAAAACTTCCACTTCCGCTTTTTCTTCTTCGCCCTGTTGAATGATGACTTCTATATTGCCAATAACGGCAATGCCATCAAATGTAGAGAGTTTGCGGACATCCTGGGCTTGCAGGTTACAGGCCAAGACAACCGCCGACAGTAAGGTGATATATCGTTGCATGGTGGTTATGATTTTGGTAAAAACTAACTATAAGATGCTCCCACGCACTTCTTCCCCCTACCTTATAATTATTTTTTATCGGCAGATAAGCGGCAGGATATTGTCGTACCAGGTGATTTGGGCGATGCTGCGCGCCTTTGACAAGTCGGCGCAAGCTTCGGCCAGCCTGTTCATATCGAGGTAGGCCTGGCCGCGCACCAGGAGTAATCCGGCGTGATCGGGGAACAGGGCGATGGCTTCGTTCATTTTAGCCAGGCCTTCTTCCTGTTTTTCCTGTTCGAACAAGCCGGCGCCTTCGTTGATAAGACGGGCGGCGAGGTCAAATTTTTCCACAACGGTTTTACAGGCTTCATTGGTGGGCGTAAAAGCCAGGCTGATATCAAAGGCGGCTGGTACTTTGCGGCCCTGATAGACGGCGGGTTTCCAACGCCCCAGCGTAGAAGTAGCGGCATTGGTGGCCTCGTACCAGAAATCGAAACCCAGGCTGTTGTAGTCGGTCAAATCCAGGACGCGCACGTCGCCGTTGGCTTGTACGAGCAACTGGATATCGATATTGCCGACGCGGCAGCTGTCGTTACCTGATTGGGGGTATTTCAGGCGTTCGTCAAGATATTTGGCGAGGGCTTCCGGGCCGCCGATAAATTCCAGCGCTTCGTCAAACCGGGTGTATACCGAATCGCCGGAAGCGGTAATAGAAAATGGCGGCGCTTCTTTAATACGGAAGCGCACGGGCAAGTTGACGATACTGCGCACTATTTTGCCTTTGTTTTTTGCGGGCGTCCATACCACGCCGGCCTCGTTCATGGCGCCGACGACGCGCAGCGCCTCGAGTCCGCAGCCGCCTCCGATGTCTTTCAAAATCCGGGGAGCGGAAATCTTGCCGTCTTTCTCCACCACAAAAGTCATCACAACGCTGCCTTCAATATTTTTTTCGAGCGCTTCCTGCGGGTAACGCACATTTTGATAGATAAATGCAAGCAATTGTTGCGATGCGCACTGGCGTTTGAATTCCACCGTTGTATCGAGGGCTTCGCAGCCGGGGAAGCGGGCGGGGTCTTCTACAACCTGATAAATGGTGGTATCGCCGGCGGTTTGGGCCGCAGCGGCGGTTGTCAGGGCGATGCAAGCGATGCCGCAAAGGAGCCACGACAGGAAATGCAGACTTTTTCTCATGGTATTTGTATGTACTGATTGACCGACAAAAATAATATTATACCGCACGCCGTCAAGTTATGGGCTTAACTTTTCCAACTTAAGAACTTGTTTAGACTTTCGTCAATTGGCCACAAGCGGCAAATTTCCTAACTTTGTCCCGCAATACTTGTTTATCCTATACCAGCCAAAACCAGTTGTTGTATGCAGGAAATAGCGCCCTACCAGCCTAAGAACAAAGTTCGCATTGTTACGGCGGCTTCGCTGTTCGACGGTCACGATGCCGCCATCAATATCATGCGCCGTATTATGCAAAGCTCGGGCGCCGAAATCATTCATCTGGGCCACAACCGCTCGGTGGAAGAAATCGTCAATACCGCCATCCAGGAAGACGTACAGGGCATCGCCATTACGTCGTACCAGGGCGGGCACATGGAATTTTTCAAATACGCCCACGACCTGCTCAAACAGCGCGGCGCCGGCCATATCAAACTGTTTGGCGGCGGCGGCGGCACCATATTGCCTACCGAAATTGAAGAATTGCACCACTACGGCATTACCCGCATCTACTCGCCCGACGATGGCCGAAAGATGGGTCTGCAAGGCATGATCAACGACGTTTTACAAAAATGCGACTTCCCAGTGGGCTTCAGCGCCAACGGCGAAATCAAACACTTCCATGATAAAGAACCCGGCGCTGTCGCCCGCCTGATTTCGGTAGCTGAAAACAATCCCGGCTATTTCGAAAAAGAAGTTAAGCCGGCACTGAAGCCAGACAACAAAATCACCCCCGTACTCGGCATCACCGGCACGGGCGGCGCCGGAAAGTCGAGTATGGTCGATGAACTGGTACGCCGCTTTTTACTCGACTTTCCCGACAAGACAATCGCCGTGGTGTCGGTAGACCCCTCCAAACGCAAAACCGGCGGCGCCCTGCTCGGCGACCGCATCCGCATGAACGCCGTGAACCAGCCCCGCGTATACATGCGCTCGCTGGCCACCCGCCAAAGCAACCTGGCCCTGTCGCAACACGTTCAATCATCGGTTGATATCCTCAAAGCCGCCGGCTACGACCTCATCATCCTCGAAACCTCCGGCATCGGCCAGTCGGATACCGAAATCGTCGACCACTCCGATGTGTCGCTCTATATCATGACGCCCGAATACGGGGCCGCTACGCAATTGGAAAAAATCGATATGCTCGATTTTGCGGATATTATCGCT
Source organism: Saprospiraceae bacterium (assembly GCA_036741235.1). Classification (GTDB taxonomy): domain Bacteria; phylum Bacteroidota; class Bacteroidia; order Chitinophagales; family Saprospiraceae; genus JABWBR01. Next base: position 27,538 of record DAINSQ010000049.1, read on the forward strand.
ATCAATAAATTTGACAAACGCGGCGCCCTCGACGCCCTGCGCGATGTGCGCAAGCAATACCAGCGCAACCACCAGTTGTGGAACAAACCCCTCGAGGAAATGCCCGTTATCGGCGCTATTGCTTCGCAATTCAACGACCCGGGTACCAACCAGCTTTATATCAAGGTTATTGAAAAAATAGTAGAAAAAACCGGCGCCCCGCTGCAATCTGCATTTGCGCAGTCGCAGGGCATGAGCGAAAAGATTTTCATCATTCCACCCGGCCGTACGCGCTACCTGTCGGAAATTTCTGACAACAACCGCCAATACGACCGCTGGGCTGAACAGCAGAGCGAACTGGCGCGCAAATTGTACGGCCTTCAGCAAACGCTAGATGCGCTGAAAAAACAAACCGACTATGCCGATACCCGGGTTGCGCTGGAAAAACTGTACGAAGACCTCAAAAAAGACCTCGACGGCGCCTGTCTGCGCATCATCGAAAACTGGGATTTCCGCAAGGCCGCCTATGCCGCCGACGAATATGTGTACCAGGTGCGCGGCAAAGACATTCGCGTGCCGACCTTCACCACCTCGCTGTCGCATACCCGCATCCCTCGCGTAGCTTTGCCCAAATACAAAGACTGGGGCGACATATTGCTTTGGTCGCTGCAGGAAAACGTGCCCGGCGAATTTCCCTACACTGCCGGCGTTTTCCCCTTCAAACGCAAAGAAGAAGACCCCACCCGCATGTTTGCCGGCGAGGGCGGCCCCGAGCGCACCAACCGCCGCTTCCACTATGTATCGCTGGGCATGCCCGCCAACCGCCTGAGCACCGCCTTCGACTCGGTGACGCTCTACGGCGAAGACCCCGACCATCGCCCCGATATCTACGGCAAGGTGGGCAACTCGGGCGTCAGCGTCTGCTGTCTCGACGACGCCAAAAAACTGTATTCGGGTTTTGACCTCTGCGACCCCCGTACCTCCGTATCGATGACCATCAACGGCCCCGCCGCTACGATCTGCGCCTTTTTTATGAATACGGCCATCGACCAGCAGTGCGA
>DAINSQ010000050.1:0-28285 GCA_036741235.1 Saprospiraceae bacterium
ACAAGGTGACAAGGTGACAAGGTGACAAGGTGACAAGGTGACAAGGTGACAAGGTATATAATTGATAATCAAAAATCAAACATCAAACATCAAAAATCAATCACAGTTTTTCCATAAACTGCAATGTGGCCTGAATATCATCGTGTAGTACGCGGTCGGTTTCCAGGCGGGGCACTTGTTGGCGATAGCGGGCCACCAGCGTTTCCAATGGCGGAGAACTTTGCAAAGGCCGCCGGAATTCGAGGGCCTGGGCGGCGGTCATCCACTCAATAGCCAAAAGGGTAGCTACATTATTGACAACTTTGTATACCTTGGTAGCTGCGTTGGCGGCCATACTCACGTGGTCTTCCTGACCGTTGCTCGACACGATAGAATCCACAGATGCCGGGGTGCATAGTTGTTTGTTCTGGCTGGCAATAGAAGCTGCCGTATATTGGGGGATCATAAATCCGGAATGCAAACCCGGCCTAGGGGTCAGGAAGGCGGGCAATCCGCGCGTACCCGATATCAACTGATAGGTTCTGCGTTCGGAAATGCTGCCTATTTCCGATAGTGCAATGGCCAGATAATCGAGTGCCAGCGCGATGGGTTGGGCGTGGAAGTTACCCCCGGAGAGTATGGCATCTTCGTCGGGGAACAGATTGGGGTTGTCGGTGACGGCGTTGACTTCGGTAAGGACGACATCGCGGATGTGGGCAACGGCGACGCGGCTGGCGCCGTGTACCTGGGGCACGCAGCGAAAGGCGTAGGGGTCTTGCACATGGGCTTTGGGGCGCGCGGCCAGTTCGCTGTCTTCGAGCCATTTGCGCATATTGGCGGCTGCCTGCTGCTGTCCGGTATGGGGTCGTATGCGATGGATGCGCTCGTCAAAAGGCGACAAGTGGCCATCGAAAGCATCGTGCGACAGCGCTGCGGCCATGTCGGCCTGTTCGAGCAGGCGATCGGCCTTCAGGAGGCACCAAACGGCATAAGCGGTAGAAAACTGGGTACCGTTGAGCAGGGCAAGGCCTTCTTTCGCCTCCAGCACAAGGGGCTGCAAGCCAAGTTTTTGCAGTGCGGCGGCGCCGCTCATGCGCTCCCCGTTGAAATACACTTCGCCCAGACCGATCAAGGGCAAACTCAGGTGCGCCAGCGGCGCCAGGTCGCCCGAGGCGCCGAGCGATCCTTGTTGATATATTATAGGGTAAACACCCGCATTAAAAAACAGCAGCAATCTTTCCACTACTTCCAGGCGTATACCTGAAAAACCATAGGCCAGGCTTTGTATTTTGAGCAAAAGCATGATGCGGACCACCTCGCCGGGCACTTCTTCTCCCGTGCCGCAGGCATGCGATTTCACCAGATTGTGTTGCAGCTCGCTGAGGTCTTCCGGCGATATGCGAACGTTGTACAAAGCGCCAAACCCGGTGTTGATACCGTAGAAAGCCGTATCAGTTTGTTCCAGTTTCTGGGCCAGGTATTGGTGACAGTGGTCGATGCGTTGAATGCTTTCCGCTGAAAGCGATAGCGGGGTAGCAGGAGTGAGTACAGCCGCCAGCCGGTCGAGCGACAAATACTCCGGGCTTATGGTGTGAGGTTGGTTTATCGCCATTATTGGTCAGGATTAGGCGGGCGAAGTTAGTGAAATACAGCGTTACGCAAGATAAATCGCGTAGCAAATGCCGAAAACCACAACTGTTGTGACCACGCCGCCCATAAAAATATTATAGCAGATGCGGAGCCGGCGGTATTTTTTGCCCAATGAGCGGCCCAGGTAGTACAAATCGCGCATGATAGCCTCATCGAGGATTTCGGCGCGCGACAATACCTGGTTCATACCTTTTTTGTACTCCTCAAACGACATGCCGTAGAAATTGCCGAAAAAGAAAAGGTTGGCCTTGCCGCTTTTGATCAACTCGGGGGCTGTTTGCCCCGTCATTTTGATGGGGCGGGTGGCCAGGGTGGCGAATACCATGGAGGTCAGGCAGGTGGCCAGCAGCGAAATCATGGGGATGAGCAGGAAGCTGCTGGTTTTGACGTATGTGGCTGCCAGTGGCATAGCGATGGTGATAATCAGGGCATTGACGCTGAGCATAATGTTGGCCTTGTTATCGGCCAGGTTGCTGAGGTCGATGTGGTTGCGCAGCGCCGTTTTGAACATCATCTGGGCGCCTTTGTTGCCGCTGATGCCTTCCGTGTCGCCTTTGCTTTGGCGGGCCAGTTCTTTGAGATGCTTCTGGTTGGCGCGGTGTTGTTCTCCAAACAACTCGCGGGCGGCCAGGGTAAAAAACTGGTAATTTTTGAGAAACTGGTGGTTGAGTTCGTACCACTCGGGGTCGTTGTAGTGATGGCCCAGAAAGTGTTGCCACTCATAGCGCAGGTTGGCCAGGCCGGTCATGTAGTCTTCCCTGGCCAGATTGCTCAGGTCGGCATCTTTAATGATGCTTTCGGCAAGGTTGACGGGCTGCTTGTCGGGCACCGTAGCCGCTATGCATGCCAGTACCTGGTCTGTTTTCTCCTGAGGATACCCTTGCGTTTGTAAAAATTCGCGGGCAATACGGATACTGGCTTCCTCATGCCCCTGATATACCCTGGCATAGCCGGTATCGTGGAAAAGAGCGGCCAGCGCCAGTATTTCGCGGTCTTCGCCCGCTACATCCAGGTGGTCGCAAAGGCGCAGGGCTGCATCGCGAACGGCCAGCGTATGCGGCAGGTTGTGAAAATGGAAATGCTCGCTGAGTTGCTCGGTCAGCATTTTCGACACATAGCGCTCTGCCTGATCTACAATAGTCGTTACGTCTTCGTTATAAGTTGTTTGTGCCATGATCTCCTTCAACATTTGCGCTGTATGCGCTGTATTGTTAACTGCTTTATACCCCTACTTATTTTTTTTGTTCCAAATATGTATGGGTAAATGCGAGAAATTTTTGCTGCAAGACGTGCGCCAATTCCCCCGGGCGGCCATTGCCGACGGGCTTGTCGTCAACTTTCACTACGGGCATAATGCCTTTTGTGGTGCTGGTCAGGTATACTTCTTTTGCCGTCAGCAGTTCGTCAAAGGTAATATCGCGTTCTTCGGTTTTTACAACCGGCGCCGCCAATTCGAGTATTTTTTTTCGGGTAACGCCCAGCAGTACCTTGTCGGCAGGGGTGACGAGTACATTGTCGGCGGTGAGCACAAAGACATTTGACCGGGCCGACTCGCGCAACACCCCGCGGTCGTGATACAATAATTCCTGGGCTCCCATCCGGCGCAATTCACCCAACAACCGAATTCCCGTCAGATAATTGATCGACTTCACTTCCGGCAGTTCCCGCTGAAAATCGTAGCTCATCAGGGCGATGCCGTCGGTGTAGTAGAGCGGATTGATATCCGGGTGCGGATGTTCCATGATCAGCAGATTGGGCGCCTGGGGGGTATAGCCGTCGTCGGCATAACCGCCGGTGAGCACCAGCCGGATACTGGCGTCAGAAAGCCAGTTTACATGTATGAACTCATAGATGGCAGACGCCATTGATCGTATTTGCGGTGGAATATCGAGGTAGAGTAGTGAGGCAGAACGGGTAAACCGCTCGAGATAGTCTTCCAAAAAAACAGGAATACCGGACTTCACTAAAAAATAGTCAAAAATGCCGTAGCCCCTCAAAATTGACAAGTCGTTGAGCCTGAGCGCCGCCTGGCCGGCCGGCGTTATTTTGCCGTTGATACTGTAATAGGCGATCATAATTCGTTCAATCTTGGGGAAAGATACAAAGCCTTTGACAAACGCAAGGGTATATCGACTGATAATTCGCATCTTGTGTTTTATTACTTATTTTGCGGCCAATTATTATGACCCAAAGGGTTTGCATATGCAAGTGCTCGCGTTTGAAGGCGTTTTTCCGAATCTCGACTTTATTACCTCTCCCGATACGTTTTTCGATACGGTGCGGGAGGAGTACCCCTCTTATTACGAGAGCGGTTTTTTTCAATCCTGTCAAGGGGGTGAAGCAATACTCCTGTATCGCATTATCACGCCCAATCGCGCTTTTACCGGCGTGATCGGCTGTGCTGCCGTGGCTGATTATTTGTCGGACAAGATCAAGCGCCACGAGCATACGCTGGCAGACAAAGAACAGGTGCAAACGCAACTGTTGTTGCACCGACGCGCTGCCGTCAAACCGGTTTTACTGACGTACCCCAATGCCGAAGCTATTGACCGCTGGGTGGAGGCTTTTACCTTAGCCCATGATTATTTTTCAGAAATTTGGTTTGAAAAAGAACAACAGCGACATCTTTTTTGGCGAATTGAACTTGAATCCGATATTATTGCTATCCAGGAGTTGTTTCGCGTACACGTGCCGGTAGCGTACCTTGCCGACGGCCACCACCGGGCCGCTACTATTGCGCTGCTGCACGAACGCATGCAGGGTCGGCCCGACGCCCACCAGTACAATGCTTTCCTCAGCGCCTGGTTTCCCGCTGCCGATCTCGATATCCTGGAGTATAATCGCGTGATCAACGACCTGGAGCCGCTCAAGCCGGCCATGTTTGTTGCCCTGTTATCCAGGTATTGCCATATCACGCCGCTGCCGAATGCCCGAAAACCGTCGGAAAAACACGAGATGACGTTGTGGCTTGACGACGAGTGGTACAGCCTGCGCTGGAAACCCGAAGTATTGGCCGAACATACCCACCAAAGGGAAGTATTACTCGACGTGTCCCTGTTCAACGATGTGATTTTGCACCAAATATTGAGTATTGAAGATGTGCGCAACGACCAGCGCGTGGAGTATATCGAAGGTCCCCGAGGCCTCGACGGCCTGCTGCGGCGCGCCCAGCGCACGTCGCATTCAGCGGCCTTTGCCCTCTATCCGGTTGCGCTTTCCGAAATTATGGCCATCGCCGACGCAGGCCAGTCGATGCCCCCCAAATCTACCTGGTTTGAGCCCCGTATGAAAAACGGGTTGGTGGTTCAGGAATTCTGAGCATCGGCCTTTAGCGGACTACCGTAATATCGCCTTCGTACAACACCACTTCGTTGTCGATAAACTCCACCTCGGCCATAAATACAAAAACGCCGGGATTGACAGGGCGCCCCAGGAATGTGCCGTCCCAGCCATAAGATTCCTCGCCCATCGGCAGGTTGCGACCGTCGAATACCAGGGAGCCCCAGCGGCTGAACACCTTGAGGGTTTTGATACGCCGGGCCGCCGGGCCGCCGTATAGCGTAAACCCTTCGTTGATGCCGTCGTTGTTGGGTGAAATGGCGTTCGGAATATAAATCGGACGATTTTTTATGACCCTGACCACCACCTCGTCGGTTGCCTGGCAGCCCAGGGCGTCGGTAACGGTGATCAGGTAGGTAGTGGTGCTGCTCGGATTGGCTACGGGGTTGGGGCAGTCGATACAACTCAGCGAATCGGCGGGCGACCAGGCGTAGCTTACTCCGGGATCATTGGACACCGCGTTGAGGCGGGTATCGTAGCCCAATTCTATGAATACATCGGGGCCTGCATCTACCAATAATTGCGGCGGCTGGGTGACGGAAGCTTCCGTTGCGGCCGTACAGCCCATGGCATCCATAACGGTAAGCGTATAATCGCCGGCGGGCAAGTTGGCAAAGGTGGATTCCACCTGGAAGTTGGCGCCGTCGATGCTGTATGAAAACGGCGGTGTGCCGCCCAGCCCGGCAACTTCAATACTCCCCTGCGATTCGCCGAAACAGATATTGTCTATAACATCTATAACATTGATAAACAACGGCGGCGGTTCTGTGACGGTAGCCTGGCCGTTGATTTCGCAGCCGTTGCCGTCGAGTACGGTTACTGCGTAGTTGCCCGCGGGCAACTGGTCGATGATAGCCGTGTTTTGGCCGGTATTCCACTGGTACGAATAATTGCCCACGCCGCCGCCGGCAATAGCGGTGACGGTAGCGTCGCTGAGGCTATGGCAACTTACGTCGATGATATTGAAATCGAGGGTCACAGGGGGATAATCCTGCATATCAAACTCAAAAAATCCGCGGCAGAGATTGGCGTCGAGTACTTCAACGGTATAAAACCCGGCGGCAATGCCGGTGAGCGAGTTGTCGCCCACAAAACCGTTGCCGTCGTTCCAGTCGTATTGATAAGGCGGGAGGCCGTTGGAAATATTCACTACAATACTGCCGTTGGAAAACCCAAAGCAGGTAGGAGGCGTAATGGCTTGTACATTGGGGTCGAGTTCGAGTTCCAGTTCCCTGACGGGCAATACCAGCGTTTGTTCGCAGTTGTTGCCGTCGCGTACAACAACCGTATAATCGCCCTGCGAAATATTACTGAGGGTATTGTTATTGCCAAAGCCGGTGTTTTGCCAGTTGAACAAATAAGGCGGCGTGCCGCCGGTGACGACCAGCGTAACGGCGCCGTCGACGCCGCCGTTGCAAGTGGGCATGGTCACCAGCGTATCAAATTCGAGGGGTGGGGGAGAGGGCACGGAATAAGTCGCCACGGTATCGCAAGTGGCTGCATCGGTGATAGTGATGGTGTAATCGCCCTGGTTGATACCGTTAATATCCTGGCTGGTGGGGCCGTTGCTCCATTGATAGGTATAAGGCCCGTAGTTATTCGTTACCGTAAGATCGATAGCGCCGGTAGCGGTATTGGGGCACAGCAGCGGGTCGATATCGGCGCTTAGGGTGAAGTGATCGGGGCAGCATTCCACTTCCAGCGTGGCAATTTCAGTAACCAGGCAGCCGCGGTCGGTTTCTACGGTTAGTGAAATAGACTTGATGCCGGGGCGGTCGTAGGTTACCGAGTGCGGCCCCTCGGTATTGGCGGAGGCGATACTGGCGTTGGCGCCAAACTGCCATTGCCAACCCACAATATTGCCAATGAAAGTTGAAGCGTCGGTCAAAGAAACGGGTTGGCCCACGCAAGCGGTGATGGGAAGTGCGGTAAAGGCCGCATCGGGCCCCAGGAAAGTGCCGGTGCCGCCGAATTCGATGGAAAAACCGGCGGCGGATTCCGAAAAATTATTGATAACCAACGCGTAGCTCCTGCCTGCCACCATCTGAACGGCTTCGATATAACTGTTTTGACCCGGGTCGCAGCCGCAGTATTCCACTTCGTCAGTTTCGGTGAGGCTCAGGCCGGTCGGGCCTGTACATGGCTCCCATTGGCTGAACGGCGCGCCGTTGATGGCGCCGGCAGCCATACAGCGGATTTCTTGTTTGTTGCTGCAATTGTCGATACCGTTGGGTAATTCATAAACGATAAAATCGATATCGTCAATTGGGTTGAGGGGGGTAATGGTGAAAGTCAGCGAGCCGGGGTCTTTACATGTCCATTTATACCAAATGGAATTGGATTCGGCAATATCGCAGGTGGGGCGACTGCAATTGGCATCTTCAATTTCGTTGGGGTCATTGCCTACTCCTTCGAAGTAATCAACAGTAAAGGGCGATTTATCGCAAAGGATAACGGCTGTATTGCAATCGGCAGAGGGTTGGGGTATGCGGTTGTAATTGTTTACGCAGAGCTGAAAAGTGCCGGTAAGGCCGTTGCGGGCGCTAATGCGAATGAAATACGTTTGCCCCACTTGCAGCCCGTCGGCAAATGCCTGCACAAAGTTTTGCCCAAAATCGGAAGTCTCGCAGGCTATCTCCGTCAAATTGCCGCAATTACCCGAATAAACGGCAATTTGAGGCAGTTGTATGGTTCCTCCTTCGCTGAAAACCAGGTTGCCCAATACGCTCACGTTGAGGATTTCGGCGGCGGCAGTAAGGGTAAACCATACATCGCGGTTGGGCTGCGCGCTGGAAAAACACGACGGAATGGGCTGAGAAGATGGCGTGGCGCCGACATTGGTGAATGCCCCAACTTCAGAACACCAGAGGTTGAGTTCGTCAATCACAATGGCGTTGGCGCATTCATTGTTGGCGGGTTGTGCCCATAAACCGATCGGCAGGGATAAAATGGCGATGAGCGGCAAGTAAAAATAGCGCATGCGTTTTCTCTTTTTTGGTATGAGGGGGCCGTTGAATCGTGCCTCCTTACACTATTAGATAGCTATACAAAGCGGATTGGTTGGCCGTTTTGTAAAAATGACAAAAGTAAAACGGTTTTGTTTCCATTTTTTGCGTTAACGAATACATAAATTTCGCGAAATATTACCCTGGCAACTCCTCTCCGGCTTTGTGAAGTTTGCGGACGCGAATGGTGTCAATTTTTGTCTGACTCACCGATTCCAGGATAAAAAGGTAATCGTCGAGTATTATTTCGGCGCCTTGCTCGGGGATTTCGCCGGTAGTCATGACCAGGTACCCCGACAAGGTGAGGTAATCGCCTTCCGGGAAGTGCAGCTGCGGGTACTTTTCGTTGAGGTAGTCGATTTCGAGGCGCCCGGAAAAGATAAATTCGGTATCGGAAAGCTGTTCTTCGATGTGTTCGTCTTCTTCGTCGTGTTCGTCTTCGATATCGCCGAAAATTTCTTCGAGCAGGTCTTCGAGGGTAATTACTCCGGAGATGCCGCCAAATTCATTGACAACACAGGCTATGCTGGTGCGCTCGCGGATAAACCGGTCGAGCAGGTCGGTAGCGCGGGTTATTTCAGGCACAAAACCGATGGGCAAGATCAGCGATTTAATATCTGAAGTTTGTGTAAACAATTGCTGATGATGTACATACCCCTTCACATTATCGATATCGCCCTCTGTGATGAGCAGGCGCGATAATTTGGTTTCGGCAAATAATTGTTCGAGGGCTTCTACCCCGGCGCTTATATCGATATGCTCAACTTCCGGGCGGGGCACCATACAGTCGCGCACCCTCACATCGCGCAGGTTGAGCACATTGCCGAAAAGTTCTTTGTCAATTTCATTTTCTTCACTGGTACGGGCATTATTGACAAAATCTTCGAGGTCGAGGCGGGTGCTCACTGCTTCCGATCGCTCAAAAGCGGTATGGAAGAACAATTTGAGGATCAGATTGGCTATTTTGATGAAAATCCATGATAAGGGCCATAATAATATTTTGTTGACCCATAAAATATGTGCGGAGAATAATAACAACCTGTCGGGGAATAATCGGAAAAATAATTTGGGCAACCATTCCGCAATCAAAAAGAATACCAGTGCAATAATAATAATTGCGGCTATCAGCCCCCAACCGTCAACGGGAAAATGAAACCAGTAATGCAGCATCCACGAGGCAAAAAGGACATAAGCCCCCATGGCCAGGGTGTTGCCCAACATCAGGGTAGCCAGAAAATCGGCGGGTTTTTCGTAAAAACCGGCGATGATTTCCCCCCGTCGCTCCCCCCGCTTTTTGCGGCGTTCCATTTGGAATTTGTTGGCAGAAAGAAAGGCAATTTCGACGCCTGCAAATAATGCAGAGAGCAGTAAGAAAAATATGATCAGCGCGATCAGCATTATTGTTGCTGCTTTTCTTGTTCTTTGTCGAGTTCGTCTACTACTATGCGTCCTTCCACGGCATTGATACGGGCGTTGGTGAAGTCCTGGTTCGATTCAAAACCGTGGCCGTATATGATCTCCTGGGGGCGGGTGATGACCACAAATTTGTCGGAATATACTTTTTGAAGCTTTTCATCCCAAATGAGTTCTTCGGTTTCCAGCCGCTCGCCTTGAATGCTTTGCCACACCACGCTATCCTGAACCAATACCTGCCCTTTTCGCTCCATGCGAATGGCGTATTTTGCGTCAAGCCGGCTGGCAAGGCGTTCATAAAGATCGAAAAAATCGACGTGAACCCCGTCGGGAAATTCCTGCCTGGGGTCGTTGGGGTCTCGGTAAGTAAGCATGGTTGGGCCGGCGATGCGCACGCGCACTTTTGCGGAATCGCTGTAAATTATTTCAACCTCTTCGGCGGTTTCTACTTTGGGATCCAGTTTGGCTTGAAAAGCGGCTATGTCGCCTGGATCGTTTTCACAGCCAATAGCCAGCAGGATCAAGTATGAAAAAGCGACTATTGCCGGTATTTTTGACATGGCGTTGCTGTTTTATCTGCAAATATCGGGATTTTTTTGTTCTCTGTTCTTTTAAACTACGAAGGGCTGAACTGCGAGGCAATATCATGAACCTTTCCCCAATAATCTTGTTGACTTCTTGTTTGAACCCGAACAATTGTGTCAAAATGCATGAGTAAAGAAGAGTTTTTGGCTTCAGGCTTATTGGAAAAATATGTGCTTGACCTGGCTACGTTGGAGGAGCGCAGGGAGGTGGAGCGTTTTGCACAAGAGCACCCCGATATAAGGGCAGAATTAGAAGCGCTGAAGCTGGCTATGGGCGAATACGCTGGAACGCGCACCCCCTTGCCCCCGCGTCAAAAACAGTCGACACTCAGCCGCTATCGGTGGTTGCCTGCGCTTGGATTTGTCGCGCTTGGATTTGTCGCACTTTGGGAATATCGACAATGGGATCAGGCCGCTGAGCAACTCTCGCGGCTGAGCGCCGAATACGCCACCTTGCAGCATCGCTGCGCCCAAACCCAGGCCCAACACGAAGAGATTGCGCGCCTTCACGCTTTTGTCCACCACCGCCATACGCATGCCATCTATTTGCACGGTACGCAAAAAGCCCCGGAGGCCATAGCCATCGTGTATTGGAACAAAACTGCGCGCCGCGCATACTGCAACCCGGGGTCATTGCCTCCGCCGCCGTCGGGCAAGCAATACCAGATATGGGCCGATGTGAACGGCCAAATGATTAACATCGGCCTGCTCCAACACCCGGGCGACGATATGCAAGCCCTGCAATTCATCGACAACGCCGAAAGCCTGAATATCACCCTCGAACCTGCCGGCGGCAGCGAACATCCCACCGTTGAACTGCTGTACGTGAATGCAGAGATAGGATAATCAAAAAAATCCGTTTTGCTCCCCTTTTTAGCGGCTTGAGTACATCCGTGCTTGAAACCTTTCACCCCCTGCCTGCACCTTTGGGTTGTATTGTTAATCAAAAACCCGTTTACCATGATCATTCCGCTTTTTCCCTTTGGCGCAGGCAGATGGATTAACGCTATCGGCATCGCGTTGTTGCTGTTATTAACGCTGCAACTCAACGCTCAGGACAACCGTAGCGGCAAGTCGCTACCTATTTCGATCAGCCTTTTTTCTGAATCGGTCAGCTTGCCCAATTTCAGGGGGTTTTTCAGCAATCCCAACTGGGGGGTGCGCATAGGCACTGAGTTTTACTACCGCCAACGCGACGGCCACCAGCTATTGCAGAACGTCCAACTGGGCTATTACCGCCACAATGGGTTCCAGCAAGGCGTTTTTGCTACTACATCCTTTGGCTATCGCAAATTTTTCGGCAACTTTTTCGCCGATGCTACTATTGGCGGCGGTTACCTGCACCTCATCTCTGAAATGCGCCGCTATGAACCCGATGGCGACGGCTACCGCCCCGCTTCCCTGCGAATGCACAAGTTTATGCCCGTGGTCGGCCTGGGGGTCGGTTACCGCTTCAACAAGGTGTCGATCTTCTCCCGCTATGAAGCCTTTGGCGAAATGCCTTTTAATTATAAAGGCGTGCCGGTGTTGCCCCACAAAATGCTTCACGTGGGAGCGCTGATCAACGGTTTATAAGATCAATTAGATTTTTATGCTAAAAAACACATTTATGAAAAACCTGATAATTGCAACTTTACTGTTGCTCGGCGCAACAGCTTGCGAAAAAGACATCTTCATACCCCAACCCGACGTTATTGACGACGTCAGCTATGCAAATCACCCAAAGCACCAGCAATACCTGGAGCAACTGGAATCGTACCGCAAAAACACCGGCTCTCCCGGCGCTATCCTGCTCATACAGCGCCAGGGTGAACCCCTGTGGGCGGGCGCAGTGGGCAAATCCAATCTGGAACACCAAACGGATATGCGTACCAATACGCCTTTCCGCGTGGGCAGCATCACCAAAATGTTTGTAGCCGCCGCCGTACTCCGTTTCGTTGAACAGGGCCGGCTGAGCCTCGACGACCAACTCGGCGCGAGGTTGCCCAAAGTCGTAGGCAAAATACCCCAGTCGGACAAAATCACTATCCGCCACCTGCTAAGCCACCTGTCGGGTATCGTCGACCCCCCCAACGAAAGCAAGCGCTATCAACTCGAACTCGTCGACAACCCCGAACGAATGGATGATAAAAGTATCGATCAATTGCTGGAAGACTACGTTTACGGCAAACCGCTTCATTTCCAACCCGGTACAGCCTACTCCTACAGCAATACCAACTTCTGGCTGTTGGGGCAGATCATCGAGTCGGTTGACGGCAAAACCGTACAACAAGTTCTCGACGAGTTGATCTTTACGCCGCTAAATTTGAAACATACCTACCTCGAGCAACGCGACGACCGCAATGTGGCCCGCGGGTATGCCGATATCTACGGCGACGGCAATTTGCTCGATGTGAGCCGCTGGGACCGCGCCGATACCGACGGCAAAGCCGACGGCGGTATTATCAGTACGGCTACCGACCTGATGACGTTTATGTCGGCCCTGATGCAAGGCCAAATTATCTCCCCCGCCTCGGTGGAACTGATGAAGCAAGTGCAGTTGCCCGGCTGCGACAATATCTTCTGCGAATACGGACTGGGAATTGAACTCTGGCGTTTCGGCAGCGAAATCGGCTTCGGCCACAACGGCGGCTCAGTCGGCATAGAGGCGAATATTATCTATATGCCCGAAACCGGCAACCTCACGGTTATCTACAAAAACAACGGCAACGGCTCCGATAAGTCTTTCCTGGATGCCTACCTGAAGTAATGCCTTTATCACGCGGGAATGCTTGAATGTTCCCGCTTTTTTTTTATTTTTTTCGCTGTTGCTAAACAAATGTATATACATTGATGTTTAAACATTATTATTTCTCAAAAAAAGAAAAACCATGTCTACAGCAACAGCAACACAGACGGCTACCTGGGCCATTGATAATGCGCATTCAGAGATCAGCTTCAAGGTAAAACACCTGATGATCACCAACGTAACGGGTTATTTCCGGGAGTTCGGCGGTTTTATCACGCCGACGGAAAATGGATTGGAGGGCGCCTATGCCGAATTTTTCGCCAAAACGGGCAGCATTGACACCAACCAGAAAGACCGCGACGCGCACTTGCAGAGCGACGATTTCTTCAACGCTGCACAGTATCCCGAGCTTCGTTTTGTATCAACGGCATTTGAGCATGCGGGCGGCAACCAGTACAAAATGACCGGCCACATGACGATCCGCGACATCACGAAAGAAGTAACCTTTAACGTAGAATCGCTGGGAGAAGTAAAAGACCCGTACGGCAATACCAAAGCAGGTTTTGAGATCACGGGTTCCATCAACCGCCAGGAATTCGGCTTGCGCTGGAGCGCAGTAACGGAAGCCGGCGGCATTGTAGTAAGCGATGAGGTACGCCTGCAACTGAATGTACAAGTAGTGAAGGGGTAATCCTCCTTTCACGCAAAAAGGGCCCTGTACAATTCCTCTACCTTGCCAATAGTACGCACTTTGATATGGTAGCGGTCTGTGTCCAGGCCCTTTGTATTATATTTCGAAATATAAATTTCCTTAAACCCCAATCGGTCGGCTTCCTGAATGCGTTGTTCGATGCGGGTAACGGCCCTGATCTCTCCCGAGAGGCCCACCTCGCCGGCGAAGCAAATATTAGAAGGGATCGACACATCTTCGAGCGAAGATATCAGCGCGCAAACGATGGCCAGGTCGATGGCCGGGTCATCAACGCGGATCCCCCCCGCGATATTGAGAAAAACATCGTTGACGGCGAAAGGAAGCCCGCCGCGTTTTTCGAGCACCGCCAACAGCATACTCAGCCGGCGCAAGTCGAACCCCGTGGCGGAGCGCTGGGGCGTGCCATACACCGCGCGGCTCACCAGCGCCTGCGTTTCGATGAGCATAGGGCGCATACCCTCCATAGTAGCCGCCACGGCGCTGCCGCTGAGGTCCTCATCTTTCTGTGACAGCAGCAGCTCGCTGGGGTTGGACACCTCGCGCAATCCGCCCGATTGCATCTCATAGATGCCCATTTCGTCGGTAGAGCCGAAGCGGTTTTTGAGGGTGCGCAAAATGCGGTACGAGTAGTGCTGGTCGCCTTCAAACTGTAATACCGTATCTACAATATGCTCCAGCAATTTGGGGCCCGCGATAGACCCTTCCTTGGTAATATGCCCAATCAGGAATACCGGGATATTCGTTTCCTTGGCGAAGCGCTGCATTTCGCCGGCGCATTCGCGCACTTGGGAGATACTGCCCGGAGTAGATTCGATATGCGGTGATGACAGCGTTTGGATACTATCGATAATAACGAGTTGGGGCCCTGTTTGCTGGGCTACCGTCAGAATTTTGTCGGTATTGGTTTCGGTGAGTACCAGGCAATTGCTATTGCTGCCGCCGAGGCGTTCGGCGCGCATTTTGATTTGTTCTTCGCTTTCCTCGCCTGATACGTACAATGTAATGGCGTTGACCTGCAGGGCTAGTTGCAGTAGCAGCGTCGACTTGCCAATACCGGGTTGGCCGCCGATCAGCACGATAGAGCCCGGTACGATACCGCCGCCCATCACCCGGTTAAGTTCTTTATCGGGGGTGATCAGTCGCTGGGTATTGCCGGCCTGGATTTCGCTGAGCGGTATGGCTCGGGCCTGGTGGCCGCCCGATTGAGGCCCTTTCCAACTGCGCTGCTTCTCTTCCTGCGCGGTGGGTTTCGCCACTATTTCTTCCACATAGGTATTCCATTCGCCGCAGGCCGGGCATTTGCCGAGCCATTTGGGCGATGTAGCGCCGCAGTTAGTGCAGGCAAAGATGGATTTTACTTTAGACAAAGTACTGATTTATAGTTTTTTAAACATAATATACGCGTCGACATACCCCTGCGCTGCGTGGTGAAATCCGCCGGGTACGACGCCAATGATATCAAACCCGATCGATTGCCACAAGTGCACAGCGCCCTTATTGGAACTCACCACCATATTAAACTGCATACCGAGATAGCCGGCGTCTTTGGCAATAAGCAGCGAATGTTGCCCCAATTGGCGGCCAATGCCGCTGCCCCGCCAGGCCGCGTCAACCATGTAGGCCGCATTGGCGATATGGGCGCCGTGACCGGGCTGGTTGGGTGTTACGATATACGCCCCAACTATCTGGCCCCCTTCTTCAGCTACGTATACCAAATTATTTAAATTTACCCACGAGGATTCAATCTGCTCGCGCGTAGTGTTTTGGTCGTAAGCAAAATATATCCCCTCGTCGATGACGGCCTTAAAAAGCTGCCAGACGCGCTCCAAATCTCGTTGCTCGGCGGGGCGGATCATTGTAGGTTGTAGGTTGTAGGTTGTGGGTTGTGGGTTGTAGGTTGTAGGTTGAATTGTCCCAATAACCTACAACTTAGAACCTACAACCTACAACAACTCACTTAGGTATTTTCACAGTATACGTCTTCTTCTCCTTATTCGTCAGCTTATCGCTGATTAGCCAGGGGTTGTACACCTTGAGCATACGGTAGGTAGTGCCGTGTTCTACGGCGAAATCGCCCCAATTGGCAACGGCATCTTTCACCTCAACGGTTTTAAAGTTGTCAATGGGTGGATAGCCGTCTTTTTCATCGATATAAAAGCCGAAATTGCGGGGATCCTCCAGGATTACTTTAAAGGCGATCAAGCGGAAAACGTAGCGCGAAGTTTCTGAATTGAGGTTGAGGTCGTAGTAGCTCTTGGCGCGTTGCAGGGCAAATTCTTTGGCCATCCTGGTGCCGCCCATATTATAGGCGCCTGCCGCGTTGGTCCAGGCGCCGAAGCGCTTTTTGTAGTCTTTGATATAGCGGCAAAAGGCCTCGGTAGCTTTTTCAATATGGTAGCGCTCGTCGATTTCATCATTGACTTCCAGGCCGTAACCTTTGGCCGTATTGGGCATAAACTGCCAGAT
Organism: Saprospiraceae bacterium; assembly: GCA_036741235.1. Taxonomy (GTDB): domain Bacteria; phylum Bacteroidota; class Bacteroidia; order Chitinophagales; family Saprospiraceae; genus JABWBR01. The sequence goes on from DAINSQ010000050.1 coordinate 15,877, forward strand.
ACCGCGGGCGCCGGCGCCGGAGACGGCGTTGCGCAGGCTGCTTTCAGCCACTGCCAGGTATTTGAAATCGTCGGGCACATCATTTTCCTTTAAAATTTTTTCCATCAAAGGAAAATAGCGGTAAGCAGCTTTGATATTGAGGATAGTATTGGATTGCCAATAGGTATTGGAAAGCAGTTCGCGATCGAGGCGCTCGCGCACGTCAAAGTTGTCCATCGGCACCGGTTCGCCGGCAAAAGAAAAAGGCCGGTCGAGGTTGACCGGTTTGATAATCTGCGGCAGGGTGTGGTTGACGCCGTTGCTCGCCGGGTCTGTTTTGTCGGAATAAGAAGCCAAAACGGCTACCGTAAAAAATGCCGCCATGGCCAGGGTGTACCACTGAACGCCTTTTTGCATGATGCTGCTTTTAGTTGCTTTTAATATCACTAACAACGCCGGAACAGGATGAAGCGTTGTGTTTTGGCATTCGTAAAGGTAAGATTGTTGTGGAAAATTGGCAAATGAAAAAAAAGCTAATAATATTACTGTTTTAGCGGTAAAATTTTATTGCGATTGTATTTTTTAGTTGAATTTTATGATAATACATTTTATTTTTGCTGTTAAAGCAGTAAAATGAACGTTTTAGCTATTGCGCAAATCGTATACTGGCACAGAAAAAAAGCCGGATTGTCGCGAGAGAAATTCGCCCGGTTGGCCGGCGTAGGGAAAACTGCGGTTTATGACCTTGAGCATGCAAAGCCAACCATACAGTTGGATACCCTGATGAAAATTCTTGAAGTACTCAATATTCAAATTCGTTTGGAAAGTCAATTAATGGCACAATACGAACATGAAAAAAGCTAACATATACGTGCACAACGTTCTTGCCGGGGTTTTGACGGAGTTGGAGCCAGGGCGGCAATACCGGTTTGACTACTTGCAGACATACACAGGCCCCCCTGTATCGCTTACCATGTCCACCGCATCGAGAAGTTATACCTTTGATGCATTTCCCGCTTTTTTTGACGGTTTACTGCCGGAAGGCGCTATGCTTGAAGGGTTATTGACGAGATTAAAAATTGATCGGCACGATTATTTTTCCCAACTGATAGCTACCGGGGGAGATATGGTTGGCGCCGTTACTTGTTTTGAAGCAAGCGATGAATAAGTGTCCCATTTCCTATTTGTCATGCGAGGGGCAAAGATACGCCGCGGAGGGGCTTGCATTGTTGAATCGCAGGTTAACGACACTGCTCGACTTTCCTTATTCTGCATCCGAACAGCGATACGAAGCCGGTCAGCGCATGCTGCGAATGTCCATCCAGGGCGTACAGCCCAAATTGAGCGCCGCATTGAATACCAGAAAGCAGCGTTTTGAGTTGGTAGAAACAGGAGGACAATTCATCATCAAGCCACCGCACGGCATTTACGACCAGATGCCCGAAAATGAAGATTTAACGATGCGCCTGGCAGCGCTGATCGGCATCGAAACGCCGCTTCACGGCATGATGTGGTGCAAGGATGGCAGTCTGAGCTATTTTATCAAGCGCTTTGACCGGTTGGGGCGCCACAACAAGTTGGCGGTGGAGGATTTTGCACAATTGGCCGGACTTCGCAGAGAGACCAAATACGATTATACGATTGAAAAGGCCGTCAAATTACTGGATGAATACTGCACGTTTCCCGTACTTGAAAAATATAAGTTTTTCAGATTAATCCTGTTTTGCTACGTTACCGGTAATGAAGATATGCATCTGAAAAACTTTTCTTTGATCACCAGAAATGGCAAGGTTGAGCTTTCCCCCGCTTACGATTTGATCAACAGCACGTTGGCGCTCGGAGGAGCTGAAGAAGAAATGGCCCTCATGCTTGCCGGCAAGCGCAAGGAGTTCAGAAAGCAAGAGCTCATCGATTATTTTGGAAAAGAGGTTTTGAAGCTCAATCCAGCGGTAATTTCGGCAACTTTATCTGATTTTGAGCGCATCCTCCCACAATGGCATTGGTTGATTGAGCAATCTTTTTTAAGCGAAAAAGCTATTCAAGATTATAAATCAATGTTGAATTCCCGGGCGAAGCGCATTTTAGGACACCTTTAAACGATTGCCCGTATTGATAGTCAAATCTTTTACTCAAAGCTCTTATCACCATGCAGCGACTTTTACTACCCCTGCTCTTTATCGTTTTTGCGATAAGCGGCAACCAGCGCGCCGCCGCCCAGGATTTTTATGCCATTGACGCCATTCAAGAGATCCGCATTTATTTTTCGCAGCCCAACTGGGATTACCTGCTCGATTCGCTCAATGCCGCCGACGAAGACGCCCGCCTTATCGCTCCGCTGTTGATTATCAATGGCGTTGCTTTCGACAGTGTGGGCGTAAAATACAAGGGCAATAGCTCCTATAACCCCAACCGGCCCAAAAACCCCTTCAGCATCGACCTCAACGAGGTGATCGACCAGGATTACCAGGGCCACACGCTGATCAAACTGTCAAATGGATTTAAAGACCCTTCCTTCCTGCGCGAAGCGCTGGGTTACGAAATCGCCAATCAATATATGGCCGCGCCGAAGGCCAACTACGCCCGGGTGTATGTCAACGACAATTACCACGGCTTATACACAAACGTAGAGAGCGTGAAGTCGAAGTTTTTGAGCGAGCGCTTTTACTCCAGCGACAACGCCCTGTTCAAATGCGACCCCACGATGGGCGCTGCCAATCCGCCGGGCTGCCCCCAGCCTATGGGCGGAGGCGCCACGTTTACCTACCACGGCGCCGACTCGACCTGCTATATGCGTTTTTATGAAATAGAATCCGATTACGGCTGGAACGAACTGGTCGATGCCGCTAATGTGTTGAATAATACCCCCATCAATACCCACCTTGCTTTTGATGTCGACCGCATTTTGTGGATGCTGGCCTTCAATAATATTCTGGTGAACCTCGACAGTTATAGCGGCTCCGGACACAACTACTACGCCTACAAAGACGACAACGGCCGCTTTTGCCCCATTTTATGGGATCTCAACGAAACTTTCGGCAGCTTTTCCAACGCCGGACTTCCCGGCCCCGGGCTCAACCTGGCCCAAATGCAGCAACTCGACCCGGTGCTGCACATCAACAATCCCAATCGCCCTTTTATTCAAAAAATACTGGCCAACCCCAAATACCGAAAAAGCTACATCGCGCACATGCGCACCATTTTAGCCGAAAATTTTGTCAATAATAACTACCAGACCAGGGGGCAAAGCCTGCAGGCGCTGATCAATACGGCGGTACAGGAAGACGTCAACAAACTGTATTCCTACGCCAATTTCCAGTCCAACCTGCTCAACAACGTCGTTTCCGGCAATTCCACCATCCCGGGAATCGCTACGCTGATGGAGGCCCGCGAAACCTTCCTGCTCAGCCACCCCGAATGGCAGCACATCCCCCCCGCTATTGCGAATGTAAACCCCGGCACAACTACTGCTGTGATCGGCAACAGCGTTCAAATTACAGCGACAGTAAGCAACGCCACGCTGGTGCGCCTGCGCTACCGCTTCACCAGGGCCGGCATATTTGTCGAAGCGCCTATGTTTGACGACGGCGCCCACGGCGACGGCGCTGCCGGCGACGGCGTCTACGGCGCTTCCCTGACGCCCGGCATAGCAGGCAAAACGGATTACTACATTTACGCCGAAAACAATACCGCCGCCATGTTTTCGCCCCAGCGCGCCGAACACGAGTTTTATACACTTACCGTCACTTCCGGTATGGGCATCGCTGCCGGAGCTGTGGTGATCAACGAATTCCTGGCCGCCAACGACCAGGGCGTCACCGACCCCGCCGGCCAATACGAAGACTGGATTGAGTTGTACAATACCACCAGCGAGGATATTTCCCTGGAAGGCGTATTCTTGAGCGATGACGCTACAAACCCGGATAAGTGGGCCTTCCCGGCAGCGACCATCCCCGCCGGCGGCTTCCTGTTGCTGTGGGCCGACGAAGACCAAAATCAGGAAGGTTTGCACACCAATTTTAAACTATCCAAAAGCGGCGAGGAAATCCTGTTGTCGAACACCGACGGCTCTATCATCGACGAGGTAGTATTTGGCGCCCAGGAGACCGATGTATCCTGGGGCCGTTGCCCGGATGCCACGGGCGCTTTCACGGCCATGACGCCCACGCCCGGCAGCGCCAACCTCGATTGTACAACCGCTGTTGCCGAACCGGGCGAAGTACGCATCTCACTGCGTGTATTCCCGAATCCATTAGCAGAGGGGCAATCGCTCACCTTAGCCATCCAAAGCCCCGCTGTGCAGGAAGGATATTTGTCGCTTGTCAACGGGCTGGGCGTTGAGTTGTACGCGCAGCGCCTTTTACTACATGCAGGTATGCAGGAAATTGGCCTGGACGTTTTGAAAAATCTGCCGCGAGGCCTGTACTGGATGCGCTTGGCTACGGCAAGCGGGGTAATTTCCGCAGGTGTGGCGGTAGGCCGTTAAGAAATGTATGGTAACATTGCCTCAGCTGGGGTGAGGCTCCCTCCTCACGCCTTGCCTGATTAATATATTCAAAAAACTTATTAATGCCACATTCGTAAGCTGTTACTTTTATTGTATGAAAATAAGTAATGAAACGGCATCAATCTGTATTAATAAATGATTAGAAATTATTCACCAAAAAATCACAACAATGCGTGCCTTACATTTCCTATGGTTGGGATTATTCGTTATGACACTTTTGTCAATAGGATGCGGTCCCGCCCTGAAACTAAGTACCATCCACCCTGATTCTGACAAGCTCATCACTTTTGAGGCTTCCAGAGGACGAGTATCCGGCGGTATTTCACAAATGAATATAGAAGTTGGCGGCACTGTCGTCAAAACGCAAGCCGGTGAAAACGCTACATATACCGGCGGGCCTTATGCGCCTTTTTCCAACATGCAATTACCTTACCGGGCTTTTGCTAATTTAACGGCCGGTGGAACAAAGTCGACTTCCGGCTGGGTTTATGTTGCCAACCCCAAAGGCGTATATACTTTCACGACCCCTACAGGCTCCAACAGTGGATATCCCAATGGAACCAACGAGCAAACAGGCGCTAATTTATACCGTCTTGATCACGCCATTGTACGCAATCATGCGCTTAATGCCATTTTGGAATACGCTTCCGACAAAGGGATAGATCCAGTTACTGTTTCCAACACAGCCGACCATATGGTAGCTGCCGTTGCTTATTATGTAGACAAACACATGAGTTGGCGCGACGACTCCACCAATCAGACCGTTTTTGCTTCAAATGGTTTTGCTTCTTACACCCCCGGGTGGGATTTCCCACAGCCCGCCGATCTTACCCTGCGCATTTCCGGAAACCTGGCCAATGCCGATCCCAAAGATGATTTTATGGGCGATTGCGAAGACCACGCCATTCTGCGTTCTGCTTTGCTCCGAGCGCTTGGCTTTGCTCCCTGGGCCATTTGGGATGCCATTGACAACCCAATTACACACGAATACAACGTTGTATTATACGAAGGCGCATATCGACTGATGGATTATGGAGAGATCGATCGCTGGCTTGATACGCATACCTGGTCTTCCCACCAAAGTCATTTCGGCTGGAACGAAAACAACGGTCCGCGTTATGTAGACCCCGCCAATCACGATTACCTGAAGAACAACACGGATAATTTCCCGGGTGGAAAAGCATGCCCGGGCGCGTGGACATATTTGAAGTATTACAAGGATTCTTGCAAGTAATCAACCCCCTTTTTCGTTTTTTATTAAAATACCAAAGTCATGAAAAACAGCATCTTATTGTGCACCTGCTTTATTTGTGCGCTTGTCACGGTACAAGCTCAGGATAAGAACAAAATAGAGCCCGTGCAATTTTATAATGGAGCGATAACCATTGAACAGCTCAAAGGAGTCATCCGGATCAGCCCGGAAGGTACACCCCGCGCCGATTTTGATTTAGATTTCAACAATCGTGCAGATAAAGAAGAAGTTGCCTCGTTTGGATTCCGAGGGAAAGATGTTCGAAGAGTTGCATTGGGAGCAAAGCAATCTTCTTCATTTAAAACTGAACCCACAATCAAACGTAGCGGAGATCAATCACCTGTACAAAGTGCAGTCTTTGATTTGATGCTTTATGCCAATAATCAGCTTATCGCTCAGGCGGTAAATAACACCGATATTCAAGTAGTGTTGCCGCCCAATATTCAGTTAATCAGATCGAATATGGCTTATGAACGCAGCAGCAATCAAGCCGGAGAAACCGTTTTACGCCTTTCAGCTAATAAAAGTTACCCCACCGAATTGGTACTCGTTTATGCTACTGACGGCGCAGGCCTATCCATCGAAAAAACATTTAGCAAAACGCCCGTTAAAGCGCGAGACCGGATAACAGTTAATTTGAAAATTGTCAATACCGGTTCGCGCAAGTTGGAAAAAATAGTTGTGGAAGACGATTACGACTCCCGCGATTTTACCGGCGAAGGGGCCGGCTTCAGCCAATATTCCGGAAGGGAAAATGACAAACGTTTGTTGTATAAATCAGAAATACCTTCCCTTAATCCCGGCGAAAGCAGCGTTATTTCCTTTGAAATTACCGCGCTTTTTGATGTAAAGCATGTGACACTGCCTGCAGCATCCGCTTCATCGGGCGGTCGACTGCTGGGCGTGAGTAACAAAATTAAATTGTAAAGTCTGATCATCAGAGCTAGCGCGGTTAATAAATAAGCATTCCGTTCTGCCTTCTCGCCGCGATTACTGCGGGGCCTGCGACAGGTCCAGGGTTGAGCCCTGTTTATGTGAAATAGTAAAACGGCCTTACTTCAACCAATAAGTAAGGCCGTTTTATTGTATGACAATAATCAGCAGCCCGAGATGACGGCAATTAGAATAAGCAACAACAAGCGGTATTAGATTTGTATAAAATTATCGCTTTATGATACGCTACATCTTTTTTCTTATTCTGGCCATCATTATCGTGCTGTCTATTGGCAACTTTATATTCAAATCAACATTTATCAATGATGTAAAAGAGCGCCTGAAACGCACCGCCGGCCTCAAAGATGAAATACTCACCGAAAAGGATTTACAACACCTCCCGCCTCCGGTACAACAATACCTGCGCTATGCCGGCGTTGTCGGCAAACCTAAAGTGCACAGTGTTAAACTGGTATTCGAAGGCCGCATGCGGGGTAGAAAACAGGACTGGTTTCCTTTTGTCTCCGAACAGTACAACTTTTTCGACGTGCCCACCCGCTTGTTTTTTATGAAAGGAAAAATGTTCGGCATTAACGTGCCGGGCTACCACGCCTATAAAAACGGCGACGCTTCGATGCAGATCAAATTGTTCGGTTGGATACCCGTCGTCAATCTACACGGCGGCAACCTGAATAAGGCGGAAACGGTTACGCTTTTTAATGATATGTGCCTGCTGGCGCCGGCCACGCTTATCGATAACAGGATAAAATGGGAACCCATTGACGCTTCTTCGGCAAAAGCCTTTTATACCGTCAATGACATTACCATCAGCGCCGTATTGTACTTCAACGAACAAGGCCAATTGGTCAACTTTGTCTCCGATGACCGCATTTCAGTTGACGACGGCAAAAATTACCGTTTCTCAACTCCGGTTATTGAATACCAAAATTTCAACGGCCAGCATATGATCTCCCGCGGCGATGCCGTTTGGCATTATCCTGAAGGGGATTTTACGTACGGGGAATTTCTGTTGAAAGAGGTGGTTTTTAATCCAAGATGAAAGGGTGGCCAAGTGAAATAAACGTATTGATCTTAATGATTAAAAAGATTAACTTGCAAAAAAGTAAATGAAACATGCTTGCTACGGCTGCCAATAGCTGGACGTTGCATTTGCCGCAAGGCAAACGTATTGAGATCAATTTTTCCGAGCCATTGAGCGAAGAAGAATTTGATAGTTTATGCCGTGAAAACCCCGGGTTAAAAGCAGAGAGGGAATCAGATGGAAAAATTTTAATTATGGCCCCAGTACATTTAGACTCCGGCTACTATGAAGGCGTTGTGTTTACGGCTTTGAGCAATTACAGTCTGCAAAATGAAAAAAGCGGTCGCGCCTTCAGTCCGTCAACAGGATTTAAATTACCCGACGGCTCCATACGGTCGGCCGATGCCTCCTGGGTGAGTATGGAAAAAATCAGCAGTCTCACTCCGAATCAGCGCCGCAGTTTTGCCCCCGTCGTTCCCGATTTCATCATCGAAGTCAGATCCGATACAGATACCCTGTCCAGCCTTCATCGCAAAATGAGCGAGGTTTGGATAAACAGCGGCGTTGTGCTGGCTTGGTTAATTGACCCTATTGACCGGAAGGCTTATATCTATCGAAAAGACGGTAGCATGTCAATAATCACTGATTTTGATGCTGAGCTTTCGGGCGAGGATATTCTGCCGGGCTTTACTTTTTCACTGCGATTGTTAAACCTGTAAAAAAAAATGCCCCATCGTTCGTCGGTTGATTTTTGCCGCTATAATTTGGTTGAGCATTTATTAATCAACCAAAAAAAAGACAAATGGAAACAAACGACCGCCTGTCGAAAGACGATGAATTGCGCGCTGAAAATGCGCTCAAAGCCCTCCAAATCGAGCTGAATTACAACGCTGAAACGTTTATCGGCGACAATGCGCCGCCGGAAATCATCAGCCGCTGGCTCGACAGCATTGCCCGGTTCGAGGAAGCCCACGCCAACGCCAACCTGATTACCATGCACAGCCTCATCGGTTCGCCCGAGCTTATGCCCCCGGATCATCTCGACGAAGCTGCCGCAGAGGCGGAAATCAACCGCCTGCTACTATTGCTTTTTGAACAAAGCGTGTATGTGAGCCGCCCCGAGGGAGCGCCCGCGCTGGACTTTTACCGCTTTCTCATCGAAGAATTTCTCCAACTCGAAATTCCCGACGTGAAACTGCCCGGCATGATGCACGTATTCCACTACAATGGCGTGGATGAGGGGGAGTGATTTTGTCAGTTGTCAGTTGTCGGTTGTCGGTTAAATAGAACTGATAACCGATAACTGACAACCGACAACTGACAACCGACCTACCTGCCAAGCCAGATGCGCGCCCAGGATTTGCCCAGCGGGCTATTGAGCAGCATTTGGTATTGTTCGCGGCTGCCGCCGCTATTGCCGGCGCCGGCTGTTTTGTCCTCTTTGAATTCTTCAAAAGTGGCAAAAGTAATGGCATTGAGTTTTGCGGCGGTCAGGGCGTCATTAACGGCTTTGAGGTTTTTGCCGGTAATTTCGTCGTATTGGCGTTGCACGTCGGCCATTTCTTTTTCTACGGTGCCGGCGCGATCTACTTGCGATTGCGAGGGGCGGCCCGGGTAGCCGCTCACCTGGCGATAGAGGTCGGACAAGCGTTCGTTAACGCGTTCGCCTTCGTCGATGTAGAAGTCGCCTTCGAGGGCAACCAGGTTATCCCTGAGTTTGGTGGCTTTGGCGGCCAAGTCGTCGATCTGCTTTTTGAGCTTGGGTTTAGCCCCGGTAACTGCTTTGGCTTTGGTTGATACGTCGCCCAAAACGTGATAGATGTAAGCCAACTGCTCCATTTGGTTGTAAAGCTTTGCGGTGAGCGAGCGTTGAGCCTCGCGGTCGGCGTCGCTATAGGGCGATTGCGGGTCGTTGACCAGCTTGAAATTTGTCGTATAGGTATCCTTGCCTTTGATCAACCTCACCTCGTATTCGCCGGTGGGCAGATTGGGGCCGAACAAGGCGCCGAACAAGGCCATACGGTTGTTGGTGGGCGCGCTTTTGGGTTTTTCGAGAGAAGTAGGCATTTCTACCATATTGATACCGGCGCTTTTACCGGCAGGCAGGGTGCGCAGCAGTTGACCGTCTTTCCATACCTCTACGTACATAGTGCCAAACGTATGGCGCTTGCTCATGTAATAAACGATCTTGGCTGATTCGTTGGGGTTGGGGCCAACAAAATTGGCGGAACCGCCAAACCAACTGCCGCCGGCGCCGGGATCGCGGAGCACGGTAGGCCGCGTTTCAAAAAAGTGCAGCGGCTTGCCGGTTACCTGGTCGCTGAGTTGGCGCAGGGAAGTAATATCGTCAATGATAGCTACGCCGCGTCCGTGGGTGGCCATCACCAGCGCATGGTCGCGGGGGTGAATCACCATGTCGTGTACGGCAACCTTGGGCAGGTTATTTTCAAAACGCGCCCATTGCTTGCCGCCGTCAACGGAGACGTATAAGCCGTATTCGGTGCCTGTAAAAAGCAGGTTGGCATTCACCAAATCCTGGCGAACGCAATAGGCGTGGCCCTGAATATCTTTGGTAGCCAGGTTGGTCCAGGATTTGCCAAGGTCGGTAGTTTTGTATACATAAACATTCCTGTCGCCGGTGCGGTGGCCGTCGAAGGTAACAAAGCAGGTATTGCGGTCGAGCGGGCTGGGTTCGATAAAGCTCACCCAGGTATTTTTGGGCAGGCCGGGTACATTTGCCACCATATTTGCCCAGGTGGCGCCACCGTCAGTAGTAACGTGAAGGTTGCCGTCATCGGTACCGGCCCAAACTACCTTGCCGTCTTTGGGCGACTCGGCCACGGCATAGATGGTGCAGTGGTTTTCAGCGGTAGAGTTGTCGATAGTCAAACCGCCGCTTTGGCTCTGCTTTTGTTTTTCAGGATCGTTGGTGGTCAGGTCGGGCGAGATACGCGTCCAGGAGTCGCCCATGTCTTCCGACATAAAGAGGTATTGCGCCGCAAAATACATACGGTTAGGGTTGTTGGCGCTGATGTGAATAGGCGTATTCCAGTTGAAGCGATACTTATCCTCGCCGGCGACGGGGAAGGGCCGGATTTCTTTGGCGCGACCTGTCGTTTTGCTGTAGCGCACGAGGTTGCCGCCCTGGTATTCACTGAATACGACGTCTTTCTTAGTGGGATGCCGGAACGAATAGAAGCCGTCGCCGCCGAAGCTCGACTGCCAGTCGCTGTTGCCGATACCGCCGGCTTTGCGGGAAGGGGCATACCAGGAGCCGTTGTCTTGTAGTCCGCCGTATACATTATAAGGCACTTCGTCGTCAACGCTGACATGATAGAGTTGCCCCACCGGCAGGTTCATCCACATGCGGAAGGTACGCCCGCGGTCCATCGACTCATAAACGCCGCCATCGGTGGCCAGCAGGAGGTGTTTGGTATTATTGGGATTAATCCAGATATCGTGGATATCGGAGTGCACCGACCCGTCGACGCCGCGAAAGCGTTCGCCGCGGTCTTCGCTGATAATGGCATTGAGTCCGCACTTCATAACGATACTGTCGTTTTTGGGGTCGACAGTCAGGTTTGCAAAATAGAATGGGCGAACCGTCGTATTAAAATCGCTATTCACTTTTTTCCAGGAAGCGCCCTGGTCGGTAGACAGGTAGAGGCCTTTGCCTTCTTTGCTTTTGCATTCTACCGTAAGATAGACGACATTGCCGTTGGAAGGCGCGACGGCTACGGCCATACGGCCCAGGGTTTCGTTGGGCAGTCCGTTGTGGATAGTGTTCCAGGTTTTGCCGCCGTCGGTACTTTTGTACAGACCGCTTTTGCCGGTAAAGCCGGAGTCAAAAAACCAGGGGAGGCGGCGATGGCTCCACATGGCGGCATAGAGGATATCGGGATTTTGCGGGTCGATCGACAAATCGGCGCAGCCCGTATTATCATCGATATAAAGGATTTTTTCCCAGGTTTTGCCGCCATCGGTTGTTTTGAAAACCCCGCGCTCGGGGTTGGCGTTCCAGAGGTGGCCTTGGGCGGCAACGTACAACACATCGGAATTGGAGGGGTGTATCAGGATGTCGCTGATATGGCCGGTTGAAGCCAGCCCCATTTGCTGCCAGTTGGTACCGCCGTTGGTTGTTTTGTAAATGCCGGTTCCCTCCGATACGCTGTTGCGCACCCAGGGTTCGCCGGTGCCTACCCATACGACTTCCGGGTTTTGGGGATCGATAGCGATTTTGCCGATTGATTGGGTATGGTCGTCAAAAACAGGCCTTACGGTAGTACCGCCGCTCACCGATTTCCAGACGCCGCCGCCGGCCGTGCCGACGTAAATGATTTCTGGCTGGTTGGGAACAACGGCCAGCGTAGCGATACGGCCGCTGGTGACCGCCGGTCCGATTTGCCGCGCGCGAAGCGAGCCAAAAAGCGAATTGCCAGGAGGCGTTTGTGCGCCAAGGGGCAATACGAAAAGAATACTTAGTATGGTGAATAGGTATTTATTCATGGTGGGAGTGTTTGTTGTGAGGGGTTGTGAGGGGATATGAGGGGATATGAGGGGGTATGAGGGGGTATGAGGGGGTATGAGGGGATATGAGGGGATATGAGGGGGTATGAGGAATAACCTTTCATAACCCCTCATAATCTTTCATAACCCCTCATAACCTTTCATAACCCCTCATAACCTTTCATAACCCCTC
>DAINSQ010000051.1:0-8200 GCA_036741235.1 Saprospiraceae bacterium
AGGGCATAAATATGTATAAGTATATACTACTTTTGAAGTTGGAAAAACTTTGCGAGCGTCTTAATAATATGGCACATATACGCAATCGCCGTTACATTTTGCATTTTATAGGGGGAAATGCTATCGGCGTGCGGTATAAATTTTTTAACATTGTGCACTATTCCTGAAACGCTTTGTTTTAGTGGACATTTAAAACAGGACTTTATGGTACGTTATTTACTTCTTTTTACAGCGCTCCTGTTCACAAGTTCGCTAGCCCTGGCCCAAACCTCGCTTGGTGGAAAAGTGACGGTGGGTGAAACGGGTGAAGTTGTCATATATGGCAACGTAGCGATCTACAAGAACGGGGTGTTAGTAACCGGTACGGAAACTGACCTCGACGGCAACTACAACTTTGCCAACATCGACCCGGGAACTTACGATGTGGAGGCCAGTTACGTAGGTTATCAGTCTCAACGCGTCACCAGCGTAAAAGTATTCGCAGGTCGGGCCAATAAACTCGACATTCAGTTGACTTCCTCGGGTGGTATCTCCCTGACGGAAGTTGTTGTGACCGAATACAAAGTTCCGCTGGTTGAACAGGACAATACCACGCAGGGGCAGGTGATCACCAGCGATCAAATTAAAAACCTCCCTACGCGTAACATCAACGCCTTGGCCGCAACTACCGCGGGTCTGGCTTCCGCCGACGAAGGTTCCGCCATTACGGTGCGCGGTTCGCGTTCCGACGCTACCAACTACTATGTAGACGGTATTCGCGTGCAGGGCAACCTGATCCCGGAATCGGAGATCGACCAGTTGCAGGTCATCACCGGCGGCGTGGAATCACTGTATGGCGACGTGACGGGCGGTATTATTTCTATTACGACAAAAGGCCCGTCTGACAAGTTTTCCGGCGGCGTCGAAGCGGAGACTTCTCAGTATCTCGACGCTTTCGACAACAGCCTGGTCGGCTTTAACCTCAGCGGCCCCATCGCTCGCAATCGACAAGGCGTATCGGTTTTGGGCTTCCGCCTTTCCGGTCGTTATACCCACAATGTGGATGACGATCCGCCCGCCACGCCTATCTTCCAGGTTAAAGACGAAGTATTGCAGCAACTCGAGGCCAATCCGCTAGTCAGAAAAAATGACGTTGATTTCATCGCTGCCGACTTCCTCGACAACGACGACGTCAACGTTCTTGACGCCCGCCCCAATGAAACGTTCAAGCGCTATGACCTGACGGCCAAAATCGACGCCCGTTTTAGCAAAGCTATTGACGTTTCGTTCACCGGCGCTTTTTCGAATACCAATAACCAGTTTACCCCCGGCGGCTGGCGCTTGTACAACAGCCACAACAACCCTACAGATGAGGGGCGCACCTATCGCGGTAATTTCCGCTTCCGCCACCGCCTGGGCGGCGACAGCGGCCAGGGCTCCAAAACCGCTGCTATTCAGAACGCCAACTATACCCTGCAAATGGGTTATGAAAAAACTACGTACAATGTTGCCGATCCGCGCCATGGCGATAACTACTTCAACTATGGCTACATCGGAAACTACGACGTAGATTTTATTCCCATTTTTGACGTTGATTTCGATCAGAATACCGGACAGGTATTCCTTACGCATGCCGACTACCGCGAAGTATTGCGTTCTTATGAAGCCGGCACGGTCAACCCTGTGCTGTCTAATTATAACAACAGTCGCGGATTCGTTTCGGGTGAAGATCTCAATCCCGGCACGCTCGGCTACGGCTTCGTAGGTGAAGGCCAAGGCGGCGTTACCCTCGATAGCTTTGTTATTTATAATGGCCGTACCGCCGGCGCTTTTACTACTTCCTGGAACTTCCACGCTAACGTTGGCGCCGTATACAACCAGGTGTTCAAATCGGACAACGACATATATACCTTTAACGCCAACGCTTCATTTGACCTCGTACCCGGTAGTTCCGACAAAGGCCGCCACAATATTCAGGCGGGTATCTGGTACGAACAGCGCACCAACCGCTCTTACAATGTAGCGCCCCGCGCCCTATGGCAATTGGGACGGCAGTTGATCAACAACCACATTCAGGGCTTGGGTACTGACACCATTGGTTATGTAGATATTCCCGACGGGTTGGGAGGCACTATTCAGGCCCCTCTGCTCAACAATTTGTACGTCGACAATCCCGACAACCTGTTCTATCGTCGAGTGCGCGAAGCTTTCAATATTCCGATCACCGAATATGTGAATATGGACGGCCTCGACCCCAACCAACTGTCGCTCGATATGTTTTCCGCCAAGGAACTCAACGACCAAGGCTTGATCTACAACCTGGGCTACGACTATCTCGGCAATGTGTTTGACGGTACTTTCGAAGACTTTTTTACGGCTGTCGACCCGGTGACCGGCGTGCGCACCTTCCCGGTTGCGCCCAACCGTCCGATCTATACGGCGGCATATATCCAGGACAAATTTACTTTCAAGGATATCATCTTCCGTCTTGGCGTTCGCGTAGACCGCTACGATGCGAATACCAAGGTACTCAAGGACAATTACTCGCTGTATGAAATTGCTACGGCAGACGAATTCCACGCCAACTTTGGCGGCAACCGTCCGGGCAACATTGGCGATGACTTTGCAGTTTATGTAGCCGACAACAAAGTAAACGACAATCCCGATATCGTAGCATATCGCCAAAACGATAGCTGGTTCAAACCCGACGGAACGCCGGTTAACAGTTCGCTCGATATCAACGAAATCCGCTCGGGTCTCGTTTTTCCCTGGTATAAGAATCCCGAAGCGCGCGCCAACCCGACCTACATCAAAGACCGCAACTTTGACGTGACCACTTCCTTCGAAGACTACGAGGTGCAGGTCAATGTCATGCCGCGTTTGGCCTTCTCGTTCCCGATTTCTACCGAAGCTAACTTCTTTGCGCACTACGACATCCTCGTTCAACGTCCGCCTACCAGCACGATCGCTTCGCCGCGCGACTACTTCTACTTCACCGAAGTTTCCTACGGCGCCAACAACCCGATCAGCAACCCGAACCTGAAACCGGAGCGTACGGTAGACTATGAAGTGGGATTCCAGCAGAAATTGTCGAACACTTCGGCGTTGAAAATTTCTGCCTATTATAAAGAAATGCGCGACATGATCCAGCAGCGCACGTTTTTCCCCGTGCCCATCGTTAACCAGTACACGACCTTTGACAACCTCGACTTTGGTACTGTTAAAGGGTTTAACTTTACGTACGACCTTCGCCGAACGGGCAATATTTCTATTAATGCCAACTATACCTTGCAATTTGCCGATGGTACGGGGTCGGACGCCAACTCGCAGCGCGGTTTGACCAACCGCGGCAACTTGCGTACCTTGTTCCCGCTAAACTTTGACGAGCGCCATCGTTTTGTGGCCAATATCGACTACCGCTATGGCGCCGGCAAGCGCTACACTGGTCCGGAGTTGTTTGGCAAGCCCATTCTTGCTAATTTCGGTGTAAACCTGCAGGCTATCGCGGTTTCAGGCCGTCCTTACACTGCAACCCAGCGCCCCATTGAATTGGGCGGCGTGGGCTTTATAGGCGATATCAACGGCGCTCGCAAACCCTGGAACTTTACGTTCAACATGCGCGTAGACAAAACATTCGATATCGGCCCCAAAATGGGCTTGAACGTATATGTGCGCGTATCCAACCTGCTCGATCGCCGCAATATCATCAATGTATACTCGGCTACCGGTTCGCCGGAAGACGATGGTTTCCTGCGTTCAGATTTCGGACAAGACCAGATTGCCTCTTTGTCCAACTCTGTTCGCCCGCTTGAATCGTACCTGGCCTCTTACCAGTGGGCCTTGATCAACCCGAACTTATACAGCTTGCCGCGCAGGATTTTCCTGGGCGCTATTTTTGATTTTTAATATCAATAATTGCATGGGTTGATGCCGTTTTGCCAACTGCATCAACCTCATGCAACCTTTTGTGTAAAAGTAAAAAAATCTTCAAACTATGCGTAATCTGAGAATAGGGATGCTGCTGATGTTGGCCCTGACCATGGTGTCGGTTGCGCGCGCGCACATCGACCCCACCAGGCCCACCAGACCGGCAAGACCCAATCAGCCGGATCAATCCATTCAATTCCGGGAACTTTGCGACAATGCTGTGGCCCAGATTGACCAGGAGATCAACAACGTACGCGCCCGTTTGACTACCGGCGGCGACGTGTGGTGGGATGGCGATGATGGCCGCTATGTGGTGCCCAAGCCGCCTCCTGGCGTACCTGAAGTATCTTCGATCTTTGCCGGCGCCGTTTGGCTCGGCGGCCTTGACCCCGGCGGCAACCTGAAGGTAGCTGCCCAAACTTACGGTCGTAGCGGCGGTAACTTCGACTTCTGGCCCGGCCCGCTGGTGCCCGACGGCCCCAATATCGGTACGACCAGCCAGGATACCTGCGCCCGTTGGGACCGCTTCTTCGTTGTGAAAGGCGAAAATATCGGTATTCACATCAGAAACTACCGCGCCGCCCAAGCTGCAGGCGTAGCTTACGACCCAGGCCTGATTCCTTCAGATGTTAAGGGCTGGCCGGGCAAAGGAAACCCTTTCTTCTTTGAAGAAAACGGTTTCGAATTGCCCAATACTTCTCAAGGTTTGGCCGGTTTCTGGGATGAAGACGGCGACGGCAACTACAACCCGGAATTCGGCGATTATCCGATCATCGAAATCCGAGGCTGTACCGCTCCACAGTACCCCGATGAGATGATCTTCTGGATCTACAACGACAACGGTAACGTACACGCCGAAAGCCAGGGTAGTACCCCCATCAGGATGGAAATACAGGTACAAGCCTTCGCTTATCGTACCAACGACGAAATCAACAACATGACCTTTCAGCGCTATAAGCTGATTAACCGCGCTACGGAAAATATCGAGCAAACCTATTTCGCTATGTGGGCCGACCCCGACCTTGGTTGCTACACCGACGACTATATCGGTTGCGACACGGTTCGAAGCCTGGCTTACGTATACAACGTGGACGCTATTGACGGCACCAACGGATGTAACTGCGATCAGGGTGTAAATACCTATTGCGAGGATGTGCCTATCCAAGGGCTTGACTATTTCCGGGGACCTCGCAACGAATTTGACGAGGAACTCGGGATGTCGTCGTTTACCTACTCCAACAACGCAGGTTCTGTCCCAACCCCACCGCCCGCTACCACCGACCCGCAGAACGCACAGGAATACTATTATTATCTGACAGGCCGCTGGCGCGACGGTAGTCCGTTTACTTTCGGCGGCGACTCCTACCAGGATGGTATCGCTACTCGCTATGCTTTCCCCGATGCACCCAATAGCAACGGCTGGTCAATGTGTAGAGAAGCGCTGCCAGTGGGCGACCGCCGTACTATTCAGGCATCGGGCCCCTTCACGCTGCTGCCCGGCGCCGTCAACGAGTTGATCGTCGGTATGGTTTGGGTTGCCGATCAAATTTATCCCTGTCCCAGCATTCGCAAATTGCAGGAAGCCGACGACGTAGCCCAGGCATTGTTTGACAACTGCTTCGAGATTACGCGCGGCCCCGACGCTCCCGATGTTGACTTCATTGAGCTCGACCGTGAAATCATCGCTATATTCTCTAACGATACGATAATTTCTAACAACGCCTATGAACAATACGCAGCAAAAGGCTTGCGTATCCCCGACGGCGTTGAAGACAGCTTGTATCGCTTTGAAGGCTACAAACTGTATCAGTTTGCCGGCCCCGACGTATCGCTCTCTGACGTAGACGATCCGGCCAAGGTTCGCCTGGTTTATCAGGTAGATATCAAAAACGGCATAAGCCGTATTTTCAACTGGAAAGGTCTCAGTCCCGATGATGAGATTACTACGCCTACTCCCGTTGAATATTTTGTGCCCGAATTGCAGGTTGACGGCGCTGACGAAGGTATCCGTCATACCTTCCGTATTGTTGAAGATCAGTTTGCCCAAGGTGACCGTACTCTGGTCAACCACCGCAGGTATTATTTCGTGGCAGTAGCATATGCCTACAACGAATACGATCCGTTTGACCCGGCCGACGGCTTGGGGCAGCGCCTGCCCTATCTGGAAGGCGACGGTAATATCGGTGACGGCGCCAACTCTTTCTACACGGTTATTCCGCGTCCTATTGTTGACAGAACCCTGAATGCAGCTTATGGCGACGGCGTACAGATAACTCGAATTGACGGCATTGGTATGGGCGGCAACTTCCTGGATATTACGGATGAAAGTCGTCAGCGCATTGAACAAAGCTTCGGCGGCACGGCATTTGACGGCCAAATTACGTACAAGTCGGGTCGAGGCCCCATTGATGTAACGATTTACAACCCGCTTGAAGTTAAAGACGGCGAGTTTGAGCTTACGTTTGTCGATGAAAACATGGCCAACCAGAAACTCGATAACGATGTGCGCTGGATATTGCGCAATCTTTCCGCACCCGGCTCTCCCGTTATCGCTTCTGAAAATAACATCGCCCGGATCAACGAGCAGATCGTTCCGCAATACGGCTTCTCCATCTCTATAGGCCAAACGCCGGAAATCGGTGTCGATCTCTTTGGCACCAACGGCGTTATCGGCTACGAGGAAGAATACAAAAATCCGGAGCCCAAGCGCTGGATCAGAGGTTACAGAGATAACCAGATACTCGGCGCTCCTGCCGGCGCATTACTCGAGAGCTCGATGTTCGACTATGTCGCTAACGACGTATCCAGCGAACTTGATTATCCTGTTGATCCTGAGCAGCGCCTTAGCAATATCGGCCCGGGTTATTTCATTCCGTATTACATGGCCGACTGGCGTCTGCGCCCCAACGAACCGGGCGATACGCCGCTGCCTTATCTGACGCCGGCATGGACGAGCCAAGCCAACAACAACAACATTGTGCGCGGTCAGATGAAACTCGAACCTACGCCTAGCATTGATATTGTCTTTACTTCCAACAAAGACCTTTGGAGCCGCTGCGTTGTTATCGAAACAGCCAACCGCTATTACACCGAAGCCGGCTTCGTTGCCGAAGGCGACCGCAGACATTTCGACCTGCGCGCAGGCGCCAGCGTAACGAAATTCGACAACGACGGCGACGGATTGCCCGATGTGGATCCCAATGAAGCCGTACCTGGCATGGGATGGTTCCCTGGTTATGCTATTGACGTAGAAACGGGCCAACGCCTCGATATCTTCTTTGGCGAAAACTCGACTTACGATGGCACTTTCCTGCCGCAAGCCAATAACGGCCGGGATATGATGTTCAACCCTTCGGCGTTGGACTTCCTGAACCCCGGAGGCTTCCCCACTATCTACAATTATGTAGCGGGCGGTCAGCACTATGTATATGTTTCCAAGCTGCCCTATAGCGAGTGCGCTTTGTTCAAAGATCGTCTTGCGCCAAACCCCAACCTTACGCGTAAAGTTCTTGCCGTTAAGGAAATCGTTTGGGCGGGTATGGTGGTATTGCCGGCCAACGTGCAGATGAAATCTTATCAGGATGGACTTATCCCTGATGATGTAGTGGTCAAACTGCGCGTAGATAACCCGTATCAGAACCTGAAGGTAACGAACGAGTTCAACGGCTACCCGACTTATCGCTTCAAGATTGAAGGCAAGCAAGCTGCAGAACTGACCACAACTGATGTGGAAAATTCACTCGACCAGATCAGGATGGTGCCCAACCCCTATTTCGGATTTTCTGAATACGAAGATTCTCAGTTCGAAAATGTGGTTAAAATCACCAACCTGCCTGCCAAGTGCGTAGTGACGATCTATACGCTCGACGGCAAATTCATCCGCCAGTACAACCGCGATGAAGTAGCCGGCGATCCCAGAGGATACGGCGTATTGTCGCCCCAGGTTACGCCTGCACTGGAATGGGACCTCAAGAACAGCAAGGGGATTCCTATCGCCAGCGGCGTTTATCTGATTCACGTCAGGGCAGAAGGCCTCGGCGAAAGAACGCTTAAGTGGTTCGGCGTCAACAGGAATTTTGAAACGAACGGACTCTAATTTTTTATTTGAAAAAGCTTTGTTGAGGGGGGATGAAGGGTTATGAAAGGTTATGAAAGGTTATGAAAGGTTATGAAAGGGTTATTTATTTTCAGCCCTTCATTCCCCCTCATAACCCCTCATAACCCCTCATAACCCCCTCATAACCCCCTCGACAGAGTTTGAAAATCAACAAATATGAGCAAGGCTTTTTACCAG
>DAINSQ010000051.1:8270-27860 GCA_036741235.1 Saprospiraceae bacterium
ATACTCATCGGCCTTTGCGCGTTTCCCATCGCGATGCAGGCGGGCAACCCCGACCGGCAGGGCGAAGCGGGCGCTTATGAACTGCTGATGATGCCCTATGCCAGGTCGGCGGGTTTAAGTGCGATGACCTCTTCTTTGATCACGGGGGTTGAGGCGATGCACGTCAACGTGGCGGGCTTGTCGCGCATTAACAAGACAGAAGTGCTGATTGGCAATTCTATATACCTGCGCGGTACCGGCATCAACACCAATGCTTTTGGTCTTGGCCAGCGGGTGGGCAAAAGCGGCGCCTTCGGCTTCAGCTTGATGGCCCTCGATTTTGGCGATATACCTGTAACGACCACCGAGCAACCCGAGGGTACCGGCGCCGACTATTCGCCCAGCTTTTTCAACCTGGCTTTTGGTTATAGCCATACTTTTGAAAACAAGGTATCGGTAGGCGTATTATTCCGCGGTATTTCAGAATCGATCTCCAACGTATCGGCGTTTGGCTTTGGCATTGATGCCGGCGTGCAGTATGTAACGGGGCCGAAAGAAAACTTCAAGTTTGGCATCTCGTTGCGCAATATCGGTTCTCGCATGCGCTTTGGCGGCGAGGGGTTGTCGGTACAGCGCCCGCGCCCTGGCCGCGGCGAATATCCGCTGACATACGAGACGCGCCCTGAGGGCTTTGAATTGCCTTCGTTGCTAAACCTGGGTATGTCGTACGATATCTATTTCGGCGCTGCTCACAGGCTTACTGTATTGGGCCACTTTACAGCGCACTCTTTCTCGCAAGACCAGGTGGGCGGCGGTATTGAATACTCGCTCAAAGACCTGTTTATGCTGCGCGCGGCTTATCGCCACGAATTCGGCAGCGAAGAGGAAATTACGGCGCCGATCGAAACCGGTCTGAGCGCAGGCGTAGCCGTACAGGTACCGTTCAGCAAGCAGAACAAAAATTCGCGTTTTGGTATTGAGTACGCTTATCGTCAAACCCGCGTTTGGAACGGAACTCACAACTTTGGCGTGCGTTTCAGCATCTGATATACTTGACTAAGTAAAAAACAATCCCTATATTGGGGCGTTGTTTAAAGGCAAGAACGTTTTCACTCGCCACAGTGAAAGCGTTCTTGCCTTTTATACTTGGGACGTGTTGAAAATAATTTTCCATTTTGTGCGGCCTGTTTTTTCCGCTGCCTGCATTGCCGAACGGCATACATATTCCAGTATGCGCGCCCTTCGTCTCCTTGGCAACGACAAAAACAGGCTCGCCAAAATCAGCAACTTATTTTCGACACGCCTT
Organism: Saprospiraceae bacterium; assembly: GCA_036741235.1. Classification (GTDB taxonomy): domain Bacteria; phylum Bacteroidota; class Bacteroidia; order Chitinophagales; family Saprospiraceae; genus JABWBR01. Next base: position 9,556 of record DAINSQ010000051.1, read on the forward strand.
TATACCGTAAGCGAATTGTGTTTTGAAAAACTTTTTATTATGTCTGGTATTAATTATTTGACGCAAGAGGGCTTCAACAAGCTAAAGGCAGAATTGGACGAGATGAAATCGGTTGGCCGCGATGAAGCGGCTCGCGCCATTGCAGAGGCCCGCGAGAAAGGCGACTTATCTGAAAATGCGGAATACGATGCCGCAAAAGAAGCGCAAGGCATGCTCGAATTGCGCATCAATGAGTTGGAGAAGGTGTTGTCTAATGCCCGAATTCTCGACCAGAGCCAGTTGGATGCCTCTAAAGTCACTGTTTTGTCCAATGTTACTATAAAAAATCAAAAAACGGGAAGAGAACTCACCTACAAGCTGGTGTCGGAATCGGAAGCCGATTTGAAGGCAATGAAGATATCCGTCAATTCACCGATGGGCCAGGGATTACTGGGTAAAACCGTTGGCGAGATTGCCCAGGTGAATACGCCCAACGGCGCTATGGAATTCAAAATCGTGAATATTAGCATTGACTAATCTATGGCTACTATTTTCACGCGTATCGTCAATGGTGAAATTCCCTGCTACAAAGTGGCGGAAACAGCCGATTACCTGGCTTTTCTCGATATTCGCCCCTTGGCAAAAGGGCACACCCTGGTGATACCCAAACGAGAAGTGGATTATATTTTTGACATAGACGACGAGCAGCTTGCCGGGCTCATGTTGTTTGCCAAACGCGTGGCAAAGGCAGTAGAAGCCGTGGTACCCTGCAAGCGCATCGGCGTGGCCGTGATCGGCCTCGAAGTGCCCCATACGCATGTTCATCTGGTGCCCATTCATCAAATATCGGATATGACCTTTGGCCGGCCCCCGCTGGAGATTGATGAGGATACTATGGCTGCGCTTGCTGCCGAAATTGCAGCGAAGCTGGTTTAACCGCGCTTGTCAGGGTTGTTTTTTACAAAATCCTCCCATCCGCTATAGCGCTTTTTCCCGGTACCTGTGAGTTGATGTTGGTAATAATGGCACATAGCCACGGCGAGGGCATCAGTGGCGTCGAAGTAGTGATCGCTGAAATCCAGTTTGAACTGGTTGGCCAGCATGGCTGCTACTTGTTCTTTTGATGCATTGCCGTTGCCGGTGACCGACTGTTTGACTTTTTTGGGAGAGTATTCCGTTACTTCCAGGCCTTTTGAGATCGCAGCGGCAATAGCTACGCCCTGGGCGCGCCCCAATTTGAGCATGGATTGCACGTTGGGGCCGTAGAAAGGCGCCTCAATGGCCATTTCCCCCGGGCGATGGGCATCGATCACCTCCTGTACGCATTCGTAGATCCGTTTGAGTTTGTGATAGGGCGATTCGGCAGCGCCGAGCCGCAATACGTCGAATGACAGCACTTTGACCTGGCGCTGTATGATTTCAATGACCGCAAAGCCCAGAATGTTAGTGCCCGGGTCGATACCCAATATTCGACGTGTTGAATCGCTCATCTAATGTATTTATAACCCGAAAGTACTTGTATTTTTGAAAAAAATGCCGCCACAATTGTGGGTATTGAGAAAACTATAACGATTCAGGAGGTTTTTTACCGCCGGCGCAGCTGGTGGATTGCCCTTATAAAGGCGCTGTTGATCAGTTGGCTGGGGTGCGTGTTATACCGGCAGGTAGTGGCTGATGCCTCGTCAACGGGCGTATGGCGCCATCTGGCCGGTATGTGGCCTCGGGTATGGCCCTGGTTATCGGTTGCAGCTGCGCTGATGCCATTGAATTGGTGGCTGGAGGCGCAGAAGTGGCGGTGTTTGATGCGGGTCGATGCGCCTTTGAACCGCCGTCAAGCATGGGGCGGCGTGCTGGCAGGCATATCTTTTTCTCAGCTTACTCCCAACAGAATCGGCGAATACGGCGGTCGACTGGCAGTGTTGAAAAGCGGACAATATGGCGCCGGGGTGGCGGCCTCACTGGTGGGCAGCCTGGCGCAATGGCTTGCCCTTTTTTCAGGTGGGTTGGCAGGTATGTTATATTTTGACAAGCCGACAGCCTTGTGGCATTCCATTACAATGTTAGTATGGATTGTCCTTCCTTTTCTATACTCAATTTATATTGCAGCGATTGCCCTTCCTGTACTCGCCGCAATATATTTCGCAGGCGCCCGGCTGGCTGCTGCTTTACCGCTGCGGGTTCTTGCGCGTTTTGTCGCATTGCAGGCCTGCCGCCGCGATGTATTGTGGCGGGCCTTAGCCCTTGCATTTGCCCGTTATATCGTGTACGTCATTCAATATGCATTATTAATTAACGCTTTTCAACCCGATATTCCCGGCGACATAGCCGTTTCTGGAATCGCGGCCACCTTTCTTTTTCAAACGGGTATTCCGTTGCCCCCGCTAGCCGCAGTACTCACTCGCGGCGAATTGGCGCAATGGATATGGAGTGAATATAATGTGCATACTTTGAGCATCCTTACGGCCAGTTTTGCGTTATTTATAATAAACCTTGGCGTACCCGCGTTACTTGGAGCGGCAGTAATCGTCAGAACCAAAGTTTTTAAATCAATAGAAAATGAAGAGAGAAAGCATGATTAAAAAAGGCTTGGCATCCATGGCGCTGCTTTTTTTGATGGCCTTTACCTTCCCTGCGCACAACCGCCTTGTTGACTCAGCTGCAGGCCAGAACCCCCTGGTCGGCGAACAGTGCAGCATGCCTAATAACGTATTTATTGATGGAGAAGAACTGACTTATAAATTGTACTACAACTGGAATTTCGTGTGGCTCTCGGCAGGTGAAATCACTTTCCGGGTAAAAGACATGGGGGGCAAATACTATATTTCAGCCATTGGCCAGACTTATAAATCGTACGACTGGTTTTTCAAAGTGCGAGATAAATACGAAGTGTGGATCGATAAAGAAACCCTGTTGCCCGATATGTCAATCCGAGAAGTGCAGGAGGGCGGCTATTCAATGTATGACAAAATGACCTTTGACCACAAGCGCGGCAAAATCACATCGCTGAGGGGGAAAACCAAAGAAAAGGCAGAACTGACGGAATACGAGGTGGAAAGCTGCCTGCACGACATTTTGTCAATCCTGTATTACATCCGCAATGTCGATTACGACTCCATGAAAAAGGGGGATAACGTACCCATCAAAATATTTATCGATAAAAAGAAATGGCCCCTTCAAGTGAAATACCTTGGCAAAAACGATCACAAGCGAATCAAAGGTATCGGCAAATTTAAAACCCTGAAATTCAGCCCGGAAGTAATAAAAGGTTATGTCTTCAACGCAGACAACCCCATGACTATTTGGGCGTCTGATGATAAAAACAAAATTCCGCTGATGATTGAATCGCCTGTGAGGGTAGGATCCGTCAAAGCAATTATCAAAAATTACAAAGGGTTGAGACACCCCATGTTGGCGAAGGTTGCCGAAGATACGGAAACCGACACCGATAAAGAATAAGTTGTATGTTGCAAAAAATAGCCTACGGCGCCCTGTTTTTGGTCGTATTCGGACTGGGTTTCTGGATAGCCAATCGCATTTATGCCGAGCGGCAGGAGCAGGAGAGCCGCTCTCAATCTACCGTGCTGCTTGAAAAGGTTCAGCAGGTGTGCAAATTAGTTACCGTTGAGGGGCAATTCAGCGAATTGTACGATGAAACCCGTATCAGGCAGATGACTTTTTATCTGCCTTTGCCTACCACCTGGAATTTTTCAAAACAGGCTATTATTCAGGTCAATGGCCGGGTTTTGGTGGGGTACGATATGGAGAAGGTTCGCATTGACGCCGACAGCGCTACGCGCACCCTCACGATCAGCAATCTTCCCGAGCCGGAAATTCTGGCTATCGACCACGATATCAGCTATAAAAATATTGAAGAGAGCTACTTTAACTCTTTTACGCCGGAAGACTACACCAAATTGAACGAAAACGCCAAATCGACGCTCCGGAAAAAAGCGGAAGAAAGCCGACTGCTCGACGAAGCTCGCCTGCAAGGTAATCAGATGATTGACGTGATCAGGTATATGGCAGAGTCGGTAGGGTGGAGCGTAGTGCTGGAGGGCGATTTTGAAAATACAGATACCAGGCAACAATTTGAGTAATATCGCTTTATCAAAAAATCCTGCCTTATACCTGCCTGTTGTCAAAATTAAACAGCAGTACATTGTTTGTTTATAATTAAATCTTCTATTTTTAGCCATCGTTTTTGGAGATCATTTTTTCCACTTAACAAAGGCATAAAATGGATGCTGGACTAGTACTGTTGATTGTAGGATGGATATTCGTCCTTGTATGGGTTCCCCTGGTGGTGCTTTCGCAACGCAAGATGCACCCCAAGGCATTATTCGTACTCTTCTTTACGGAAATGTGGGAGCGCTTTTCTTTTTACGGGATGCGCGCTTTTCTCATTTTGTACATGACTGATGAGTTGTTCAAATTAATGGAGCGCGGTGAAGCCGATTCGCGCGCTTACGGTATATACGGCGCTTACAACGCACTGTTGTATGCCGCGCCTATCCTCGGCGGTATGCTCGCCGATAAACTGGTGGGGTTCCGGAAGGCCATTTTAATGGGGGGGATTTTTATGGCTTTGGGTCAATTCACCCTTGGCGCCACCATCGGCGATCAAAAGCTGTTCTTTATCGGTTTGTCATTATTGGCAGTGGGCAACGGCTTTTTCAAGCCCAATATCTCCAGTTTTCTGGGTACTTTCTACGATCGCAATGACAATCGCAAAGACGGGGCCTTTACAATTTTCTACATGGGTATCAATATCGGCGCATTATTGGCGCCGCTTACCTGCGGTTATCTCGCCAGGGAAGTTGACTGGTCGTGGGGCTTCTTCACCGCAGGAGCCGGCATGGTATTCGGGCTTATTGTCTTCTGGTACAACATGCGCATGTACGAAGATAAAGGCAACGCTCCCAATCAGGAGTTGCTCAAGCAGCCCTATCTTCTGGGTCTCAGCCGCGAATGGCTTGTCATACTTGGCGCCTTGGTATCGGTACCGCTGTTTTCGTTCCTGATCAATAACGAAGGTATCACCAACTGGGTGTTGATCGTGGTAGGCCTTAGTTGTATCGGCTATCTGGTCATAACGGCGTTGGGCGCCGAAGACAAAACCGAAGGCCAGCGATTGCTTGTATTTATCTTTTTGTTTTTCTTCCATATGATATTCTGGGTGTTGTTTGAACAAGCGGGCGGTTCGCTGAATATCCTGACAGACCGTTACGTGAATACGATGGGTTTTGAAACATCGCAATTCCAGGCGGTCAACCCCTTCTACATCATCATCTTTGCGCCTTTATTCACCTGGATATGGACCAGGCTTGGCAAATCGGGGAAAGAGCCGCGTACGCCGATTAAGTTTATGCTAGCCCTGGTACAAATGGCCATAGGTTATGCGATTATCGTATTTGCGGTGAAGGCTTCCGTTGTTTCGGGCGAAGCTATTCCGTTGGTTTTCCTGATGTTGATGTATATGTTCCATACGACAGGCGAATTGAGCCTCTCTCCAGTAGGCTTGTCGGTAGTAACCAAGTTATCGCCGGCCAAGACCGTTGGATTCGTTATGGGCGCCTGGTTCCTTTCCATCGCTTTTGCACACAAAATCGGCGGTTATCTGGGCCAATTGATCGCGCAACCCACTGGCGAAACGGTAGACCGGGCGGCAGAATTGACTTCATTTGCCAATGTATACATGAACTGGGGCGTTTATATCGTTTTGAGCGCCGCAGCGCTGTTGCTCCTGTTGTCTCCGATGCTGAAGCGCTGGATGCACGGCATTCATTGATGGCTGTTTCCGGTTTGTCGGTTGTTCCGTTCTCATGATTAACTGAAAACCGGCAACAGAAAAAATAGTAATTTTGCCGGATGCCGGGCAACTTATGCCCGGCATCCGGCGTTTTTTTTACGTTGATAAAACCAGTAAGCATGCAAACGATTTTCAAGCGACTCAATAATACTTACTTGCTGTTATTAATAGGGCAGGCATTTTTTTGTCTTACCGTTGTGTTTCTTCAGGTAGGCGAACCCGAAACGAGAGTAGTCCTGGCCTCGTACCATGAAGGGCCGGATACTTATGAGAAATGGCTATTGTTATTGGGATTGCCGTTGGTCGGCGCTGCCTGGTTGCTGAGCCGCAAGCGCGCCCAGGAAGGCGCTATGATCGAAGGCTTACAGGCCAAGCTCGACCATTATCGCCAAACGGTCAACTTTCGGGTGGCGCTTGTCGAAATCGTTAATATGATGGCCATCGTATTTGCCTGGATGGCCGGCGACATGAGCTACCTCTTGTATTTTGCCGTTGGATTTTTTGTCTTCCTGCTACTCAGGCCTTCAACCGGCGGATTTATTCGCGATTATGCCTTGAGTCCGCAAGAAGCTGCCGCCCTGAAATCCCTGGATACCTAAGGCCTGTCGGGGCGTTTTTTCCACTTTTCGAGTTCCTGGCATTTATCGTACCTTTCATCAAAAGCGATAAAGGTAGAGCCGATGGTGTTTTTCACCCATTTGGCTACAGCGTCGCTTTGTTTTGACTGGATAGCGGCTTGTTGTATTTTTGCGTAATCTTGTTTTAGGTTGGCGCGGTGAGGAACCGTTCTCGATTGAAGTTGCACGATACGGAAATAGGGTTCGCCCAGCGGATCGGCAAATTCGAAAGGTTTGGAAATACGACCTATTGTTTTCATCGTATCTACAGCAAAATAGATATCGGGATCGAGGTCGCCGATTTCAAAAAACGTATTGCCGCTGGCGGGGTTCACCATGCGCCCGTCGTTGTTATAGCTCTGTACATCCTTGTTGGAAAACAGTTTCACGGCTTTAGAAAACGAAATAGAGTCGGAAATAATGAGTTGGCGCACTGAGTCGAGGTGGTTGTATGCTTTTTCGAGGTCGGCCTCGGTTATATCTGGTTTGATGAGGATATGCCTGACGTGGATGGCATTGCCGCGTCTTTCGATCATCTGGACGATGTGGAAGCCGAATTGCGTTTCAATAACCGGTGAAATTTCGTTGGGTTCGAGTTTATAGGCGGCGGCTTCAAATTCGGGTACGAATTTGCCGCGGCGGGTCCAACCCAGATCGCCGCCGGCGCGCGCCGAGCCGTCTTCCGAAAACTTCTTGGCCAGGTCTTCAAATTTTTCACCGCCATTCACGATTCGATTGCGCAGGTCTTCCAGTTTGCTAATGGCGCGTTGGCGTTCGGTGGGGTTGATGACCGGTTTGTAAACAATTTCTCCAATTTCGACTTCGGAGTTAAAATAGGGCAGGCTATCGCGCGGTATTTGTTCAAAAAAGCGTTTCACCTCGGCGGGAGTTACGGTAATACCCTCCATGACTTTACCGCGCATGCGTTCCACCAATAGCTGATTTTTGAGGTCTTCCCGGTATTGGGCTTTTACTTCGTCGATACTTTGGCCGTAGTAGTCTTCAAACTGGCTGATATCGTTGTTCATGAAACCGAGGATGCGTTCAATACGCGCGTTGAGTTGGTCTTCCACCTCGCTATCGGCCACCTCAATACTGTCAAGTTTGGCCTGGTTGAGCAATAATTTTGTGATGAGAATATTTTCCATCAGGTTGCAACGCGCGTCGGGCGGCATCACGCCATTTTGGGCTTCCATAAGGGCGTATTGTTCTTCAAGTTCCGACAAAAGCACCAGTTCGCCGCCAACCGTGGCAATTACTTTGTCAATGATTTCAGGTTGGGCAGGAAGTATTACCGGCGCAAACAACAAGGCAAAAAAAGCGACAAAAGCCGCGGCAGCCTGGGCTATTCGGCCAGACAAGCGATTGAACATTCGGATCATTGTGTAAAAATTTCAATATTATTGCTGCGCATTTCGCGCTCAAAAAGTTCTTCCTTGGTGTCTTCCAGCAATTTCAATTTTCGCCGGTACAGTATCATTTTTCGGGCCTGGTCCTCAATATAAGCTAGCGGGGGCGTCTCGTTTTTCGATCGGTATTCCAACAGCTTGAACAGATAATAAAACTTGCCGTCGCGTAGTTCCAGCGTTTTGCCCGCACTGATTTGATCGGCATTCAGGGCTTCCCTGGGCAGTCGCAGCGCAATTTTATCGAAATCGTGCCAGATACTGTCCTCCAACAAATGTGCCGTAGCGTACCTGTTGCAATATTGTACCATCTCGGCAAAATCGCGAGGAGTATTGCTCTTCCACCATTTTTCGAGCTGCTGCAAGTTGGGCGCATCGAGCGGAGTTTTGATCAAATAACACCGCATGATGGGCGATTCCAATCGGAATTGATCGCGATGGGAATCAAAAAACGTTTGAATTTCTTGCTGTGTTACTATTGAATCCATGAGTTGCTGTACCAACACCTGTTCATAGTTGTGCTTGATAAGCGAAGCCCGGTAATCCCGCACCAGTTTGTCTATATTCAGATCGGTAGGGATATTGCGCTCCGCCTCGTTGAGCAGCAATGCCTCACGTACCCAACGCGACACGTAGGCATTAATAATCAGCGAGCTATCGGGGCCGGTGGTGCCTTCCGGGAACATGCCCTCCAGTTCCGACAAGTACAGGGTTTTGTTGTGCACTTTTGCCAGTACTTTGTCGTCTTCGGGTTTCGGGGCAATCCACTGGCACGCGCCGATTGTTATGCTGAGTAATACAAAGGATACAAATCTTCCTGGCATGGTTGTTTGGCGCAGATTGTAGGGGTTTATGAGGTTTACAGGTTTATGGGTTGAATTTACTCCATGGCATAAACCTATAAACCTATAAACCAACTCATCACTGTTTAATCAGGCTTTCCAATACTTTTCGATCCGTTTCCACCTTATAGTTTTTGCGGAGTTGTTCCACCCATTGTTTTTCGAGATAGTCCTGATAATCGGCTACCACATAACCGCGGGCTTCGCGCAGCGACTTATCGGAGGCGGGCAGGATTTTTTCGATTTTATAGAATTTGATCATCTTTTTGTTAGGGGTGGGCAAATCGCCGCCCAGGTCTTTATTGTCGAGCGGAGAGATTGCGCCTTCCTTCCATTCGGTGCCGCCGAGTTCTGCGCTTTTAAACTTTTCGATGGTTTGTTCTTCCACGCTCACTACCACCAAAGAATCATTATTGAATTTGGCTTTCACTTCATCAGCCGTGTGGTTTTTGGCATATTCGTACACCTCGCTGAGGCGGTCTTTGTGTTGCATATTGATGCGATACACACTGGCTGCGGCGCGCTCGTTCCACCTGTATTTGCCGCGAATAGACTCGTAGTAATTATTGAGCCCGGTAGTATCCTGCGAGGCTTTGTCCCATACTTCCAGTTTTGTCGCTTCAAAAAGCAGGATACCCTCTTCATATTCGCGCATCAGCGACTTGAATTCGGGGTATTTGGCTTCCAGTTGAGCTTCTTCGTGTTTCATACACTCTTCGTTCACAAAATCCTGATAAAGGCTGCGTGCAACGCTTTCGGGGGTTACGCCGGCGGCGCCCTTCAACCGTTGGCGGGAAGCTTTGCCGAGGTAGTCGGTAAAGTTGCCCAGGGTGGCCTTGTAGTTTTTGCCCAGTGAGAACAGAACCTCGCTGGATTTTTCCGCAGGCGCCTTCCATTTGAAGGTGAGGAAAGTATCCGTTAGCGTTGTTACAAACTGGTCGAGTACGGTTGGGTACTCTTTGAAATTGTTATCGCGCTTCACTTTTGCGATAAATCCTTTTTTGGCTTGTTCAAAGCGCTGGTCTTTCGTAATGCGTTGTTCTAAACGACTCTTTTCGATGTTGTAAGGTTGTATGGATTTTTTACTAACTCGCTTTACGATGTGCCAGCCCACACTGGTTTCGAAAGGTTTGGAATAGTCGCCGTCTTTTTGGAGGTTAAAAGCGGCGTCTTCAAAAGCTTTTTCATAGCGGTTGATACCGAAAAAGCCAACATAGCCGCCGTTGGCAGCGCTTTGACTGTCTTCGGAGCGATTGCGGGCGAGCCCTTCGAAAGCTTCGCCGGCCTGAACCAGTTGGTAAATGCTGTCGATACGCAGCTTGGCCAATTCCGGTTTTTCCGCTGTTTTGCGGATGAGGATATGAGCGGCCTCAATTTCCCCGCGGGCGGGGCGGCGCGCATGCACCAGCAGCAGGTGGTAGCCTGAATTGGTGCGTACAGGATTTGATACTTTATTGAGGGGTATGGAATAAGCGGCGGTTTCGAGGGCATACATGCCGTTGGGGAATAGGGCTGTAATATAGCCGATACGGCCGCCGTTTTTCTCGGCTGACCTGTCTTCCGATATTTCTTTGGCCACTGTTGCAAAAGGCGTACCGCTTTCGATGCGTTTTTTTGCCGCCATCAGCTTTTCATAAGCTGCCAGGGTATCCTGCGGAGAAGCGCCCTCTTTTACCGACAAAAAGATATGGCTGATATCTACGTCTTGCTGCACGCGGTCGTAGGCTTCCTTTACCAATTGCTCGGTCACTGATTTGTCGATCAGGTAGGAGTCGGCCAATTGACGGCGGTATCCTGCCAGTTCTTCTTTCAGAGAAGAAATGGTATCAAGACGCATTTCCCTGGCCTTGTACACTTTTAGTTTAAACTTGGTGTACAGGTCGAGGTATTCCTCAAGGGATTTCCGCGAGAAGTCGGCGCTTTTTCCATTGGTTTTGCTATAGATGTAGGTGAATTCGGAAACGTGCACCGGAACCCCTTCTACGCTGAATAATACAGGGTCGCTGACTTTTTGGGCCAAAGATGTAAGAGAAAGCCCTAAAGTGATTAGCAGCAACGAAATTCGCATTGCCATCTTATGATATTTTTAGTGTTTGATAAAACCGGGGGGTCGATAAAAACCCCGCAAAGTTAGCCATTTTTCAACGCAAAAGCTGCAATAATAGTACTTGTATCGTATCTTTAAATAGTAATTGCATACAAAACACTAAAAAACTGGATATATGAAAGTTTCATTTTTTGTTTCGCTGTTGCTGGGCCTGGCGATAGTCCTGACGGCTGATAGTTGCGCCGTCAACCCCGTTTCCGGTAAAAAGCAGCTCATGTTATTGAGCGAAGACCAGGAAAAGGCGTTGGGGCTGGAATCCGACCCGGGCATTCTGGCTAGTTACGGCTTATACGAAGATGCAAAGTTACAGCAGTTTATTACCGATAAGGGCAAAAAGATGGCGGCCATTTCGCATCGACCCAACCTTGATTATCAGTTTAAAATACTTGACTCGCCAGTGGTAAATGCTTTTGCAGTACCGGGTGGGTATGTTTATTTCACTCGCGGCATTCTGGCGCATTTCAACAATGAAGCGCAATTTGCCGGGGTATTGGGCCACGAAATCGGCCATGTTACTGCCAGGCATTCGGCGCAGCAGTACAGCAAGCAGATATTGGCGCAAGCCGGCTTGCTCATAGGCATGGTGGTGTCGGAAGATTTCCGTAAATACGCCGATGTCGCCAATGTAGGAGTAAGTTTGTTGTTTTTGAAATTCGGTCGCGATCACGAAAGCGAATCCGACAAGCTGGGCGTCGATTATTCCTCCCAAATTGGTTATGATGCTCACGAGATGGCCAGGTTTTTTGGCACTTTATCCCGGCTTAGCGGCGACGAGGGGCAGCGACTGCCTACGTTTCTTTCTACCCACCCCAACCCCGATGACCGCAACAAGAAGGTAGACCAGATGGCTACGGCATGGGCGCAAAAATCGCCTGGGGTCAGGTTGGAGGTGAATCGCGATAGTTACCTGCGTATGATAGACGGCCTGGTCTATGGCGAAGACCCACGACAGGGTTTTGTAGAGAACGACAACTTCTACCACCCCGGGCTGAAATTCCAATACGCCGTGCCCTCGGGCTGGCAATTGGTGAATTCGCCCGCACAGGTACAAATGGCCCCCAAAGACGGCAACGCGCTGATGGTGTTTACGCTTTCTCAGGAAAAAACATTGCAGGCCGCCGCTCAGGCGATGCTCAAGCAATACCAGCTTAATACGGTCAGCTCAAAAGAAACGACCGTGAACGGCCTGCCCGCCCTGGAACTGATTGCCGAACAGGCGCCCCAAACACAAGAGCAGCAACAGCAACAACAGCAGTCGCCGCCTGTGCGCCTGATGACTTATCAGATCCAGTACAACGGGCTGATCTATCAGTTTCTGGGCGTGGCCGCCAAAACCAATTACCCAACGTACGAACCTACTTTTTTGAATGTTATTAAAAGCTTTAAAGAACTCAAAGAAGCAGGCAAGCTGAACCGGCAGCCCGAGCGCATCCGCATAAAAACTATTGAGCGCAACGGCACGCTGGCCGATGCGCTCAAGGCATTTAACATGCCGGAAAAACGCCACCAGGAATTGGCTATCCTCAACGGAATGGAGCTCCAATCGCCGGTGACAAAGGGGATGCTGATTAAGGTGGTGGCTCAGTAGTGGTCCCCGGTTAGCGGTCTGACCGCTTGCTGAGTAACTCCCCGGTTAGCGGTCAGACCGCTTGCTGAGTAACTCCCCGGTTAGCGGTCAGACCGCTTGCTGAGTAAATCCCTGATCTCAGTCAGCAATTGTTCAGCAGTGGGGCCCGGAGGCGGCGCCGGCGCGGCTTCCTCTTTTTTCTTGGCGGCATCCAGTGCGCGATTGTAGGCTTTTACTACCATGAAAATAACAAACGCAACAATTAAAAAGTCAACTACCTTTTGAATAAACATACCGTAGCGCAATTGTACCGCCTCTGCGGTTACAGCGCCGTCGGGGCCCAACTCGGCGGCTTTGAGGGTGATAGCGAGATCGCTGAAATCAACCCCGCCCAGCAACAGGCCAAGTGGAGGCATGATCAAATCATTGGTAAACGACGCGACTACCGCGCCGAATGCCCCGGCAATGATTACGGCAACGGCCAGGTCGAGCAGGTTTCCCCGCATGATAAAGTCTTTGAACTCCTTAAGCATAGATGATGATTTTGATAAATAAAGTTGGTCCTTTTGTTCGTGTAATATCGCAATTTAGACATTATTTTGTGAATAAGTAACAATACAATTGCCCGGAAAGGCCGGAAAGGCTTTGTCCGGCGGGCTTGATTAAGCGTTTTTCATGCGAACAATCGATATCACCACTACTCAAAATGTCGTAATCCAGTACGAATTGGCTACCGTACTCGACCGGATACTCGCTTTTATTTTGGATCTGGTGGTGGTGGGGTTGGTAACAATATTGGGTATTTATTTGCTAGGCGCTTTATTCAAGGGGCAATCGGGTATTGTAACCAGACTGTATGCGCTGTTGCCCGTTTGCCTGCTGTTGCTGTATCACTTTTTTTCAGAGGTATTCATCGACGGGCAGTCGCTGGGCAAACGGGCAATAGGCATCAAAGTAGTCCGCCTCGACGGGGAAGAACCCAGCCTCAGCGATTATTTGTTGCGCTCGGTATTTCACATTGCCGACAGCCTGTTTTCGTTGGGGATCATTGCTATTCTGCTTATCGCTACTTCCAGCCGTCGCCAGCGCCTTGGCGACATGACGGCCAATACGACAGTGATCAGAACCCGTTCCATGCAGCGATTCCTCCTTCAGGATATTGCGAAGATCGTCAGCGCGGAGCATTATCAGCCGGTATATCCCGCCGTTCGCTCGCTGAGCGAACAAGATATGCTTCTGGTCAAACAGGTACTGGGACGCTACCAGGCCTTTCCCAATTCTGCCCATAAACAAGCGCTTGACATGACTACCGCCAAACTTGCGACGCTTCTGCATTTGCCGCAAACGCCCCGCGATCAGGTCGAATTTTTAAAAACACTTTTGCGCGATTATATCGTGCTCACGAGATGATTTGTTATGGCTCGAGATAAAAAACAACCGCTTATATTGCCCGCCGTGGAGATGACCGGAATAGCCGACAAAGGCTTGTGTGTTGGACGCCACGAAGGGGGAAAGGTCGTTTTCGTAGAAAACGCAGCCCCCGGTGATGTCGCCGATGTGCGCGTATTTAAACGCACCAAAGCATACTACCTGGCCAGCCCGGTGCAGTTTCACCGCTATTCTGCCGACCGTGTCCAGCCCTTTTGCAGCCACTATGGCGTATGCGGCGGGTGCAAATGGCAACATCTGGGCTACGAAGCGCAATTGCGCCACAAAACGCAGGTAGTTCAGGATGCCCTGCAGCGCATCGGGAAGGTTGAAGTAGGGGAGTGGCTGCCCATGCTAGGCGCTCAATCCGATACTTTTTATCGCAATAAACTGGAGTTTGCGTTTTCCAATAAGCGCTGGCTAACAGTTGAGGAGTTGGAGCAAGGACTGGAAAAAGACGCTGATGTGCTCGGCTTTCACCGCCCAGGCGCTTTTGATAAAGTATTGGATATCGAGAAATGCTGGTTGCAACCCGAGCCGTCCAATGCTATTCGCAATGGAATTAAGGCTATTGCCTTGGCTCAAGGGCTTTCCTTTTACGATCTGAAAGGCCAACACGGGCTGCTTCGCAACCTGATGTTGCGTATTACGAGCCTGGGAGAGGTGATGGCCTTGATCAGTTTTGGCGAAAGCCAACCTGAACAGATCAAGGGCTTGCTGGATGAGGCGCTGCGGCAATTTCCACAAATAACTACGCTTTGTTATTGTATTAATACCAAAAGCAACGATACTATTTACGACCTCGAAGTCTTGACGCATCATGGCAAGGGATATGTGGAGGAGATGCTGGGAGCAGTGAAGTTTCGTATCGGCCCCAAGTCGTTTTTTCAAACCAATACGGCCCAGGCTACCCGCCTTTATGACGTGGTGGTCGATTTTGCCCAACTTCAGGGGCATGAAAATGTATACGATTTGTATACCGGCATCGGCAGTATAGCCCTGTATGTCGCCCGCCGATGTAAAAAAGTGGTGGGTATTGAGGAAATCGAAGCTGCTATTGACGATGCCCGCGAGAATGCGGCGTTAAACCAGATTGAGAACGTAGCATTTTATGCGGGCGATGTCCGGCATATGCTCACCAATGAATTTGCCAGGCAACACGGTCGCCCCGATCTGCTGATCACCGACCCGCCCAGAGCCGGTATGCACCCCGATGTGGTGCGTATGCTGCTGGAACTAGAATCGCCCCGCATCGTTTATGTTAGCTGCAATCCGGCCACCCAGGCCCGCGATGTACAATTGTTGGGCGAGAAATATGATGTGCTAAAAGTACAGCCGGTGGATATGTTCCCCCATACGCACCACATGGAAAGCGTAGCTTTGCTGCAATTAAAAAAAACATAATTTTATCCTGAAATGACAGGCGAACAGCTACCATATAGCGAAGTCAAAACGGTATTACGGGCTTATATCCCTATGCTGGGGCAAGCCGCAGATGTCATCCTCGATCAGGAAGTATCGACTTATCCCATTTTTGTTGTGCATCAAGAGCTGTTAAGTATCGGTATTCCGCTTATCGAACAGGCGGCTGAAAGTGATTGGTCGGTTAATGCTTCAACGCTGGAAGAACTGGTAACCAAGCAAATCGTAATGGAAGACAAATTGCCCGCCTTTAGGCAAGTGTATAAGGATCCCCGTCAATTTTTATGCCTGCTGGTTATCGATGCTCAAGGAGCGAATTTTGTCTTTCTGCCTCGTTGAGGCAACGCCTTGCCCCGGCATTTTTGTATCTTCGCCCCGCTTAATGATCATTTTATGAAAGGAATTATTCTCGCCGGTGGTCTGGGAACCCGGCTGTATCCGCTCACACTGGCAGTGAGCAAACAACTGATGCCGGTATACGACAAGCCGATGATCTATTATCCGCTGTCAACACTCATGTCGGCCGGTATTCGCGATATTTTGTTTATTTCTACGCCGCAGGATTTGCCCAATTTTCAAAAACTACTCGGCGACGGCAGTCAAATAGGATGTAATTTTTCGTACGTGCCCCAATTTGAACCCAACGGCCTTGCCCAGGCTTTTGTGCTGGGTGAATCGTTTATCGGCGCCGACCCCGCCGCGCTGATCCTCGGCGATAATATTTTTTACGGCGCCGGACTCAACGAACAATTGCGCGATAGCGCCAATCCCGACGGCGGCGTTATTTTTGCCTATTGGGTGGCCGACCCCGAACGCTACGGCGTAGTAGAATTCGATAGCCGCCAGCAGGCCGTGTCTATCGAAGAAAAACCCCAACAACCCAAGTCGCATTACGCTGTGCCCGGCCTCTATTTTTACGACAACGATGTGGTGGAAATTGCCAAATCACTCCGACCCAGCGCTCGCGGAGAATACGAAATTACCGACGTCAACCGCATTTACCTCGAAAACGGCAAGCTGAAAGTTCAGGTATTAGGCCGCGGCGTAGCCTGGCTCGACACCGGAACCCACAAGTCGCTGATCCAGGCCGGCCAGTTTATCGAAGTTATTGAAGACCGCCAGGGCCTCAAGATCGGCTGTATTGAAGAAGTAGCCTATGAAATGGGTTTTATCAATGCCGAACAACTCGAACAGCAGGCCCACCGCTATCTGAAAAGCGGATATGGAGAATATTTGCTAAAACTCCTTGAAGAGCGATAGAAAAGAAAAAGGGCAGTCGCCTGGGAGGCGACCACCCCTCGTCCTAGTCGCAAAAGCCAATTGTTAAAATAGCGGATAGATTAATGGTCATTTCCGATTCCTTACTGTGAGATACCGTACAGACCGTATCCGCAATTTTCCTGTCGGCTTATTTGTCAAAGATCGACTTTACTGAATGGTTGTTTCGACCTTGGCACAAGGTGTAATACTATTCCTCATAGTTCTGAGTCCACGGGATTTTCGATGTCTTTTTCGTATTTTTCTTTCCAGTAAGTCTCTGAAGCGCCGCCCTTGCGGTTCTGTTCCGTCAGCGTCCATCCATCGGTAGCGGTGGTTTGCATCCATAAATTGCCGGATCGCCGGAATACCTGCGCGTGCAAACCAAATACTTCTTCAAACCGCTGCTCCAGGTGGGCCACTGTCATGTCGCCTTCCAATTGCAATTCGCCTTCGTTGTGAATTTGCCTGACTTCTCCGATGGTTTTTTCCGAAGCCAGTAACGCCCGCTTGGGCGAGCCCTTGCCTTCTGCGTGGTGCTTGCTGTAAAATTCAAGCTTCAGGTAGGGATACATCCTGCTGAATTCTACTTGTATTTCCCGGAGTCGTTTTTGGTCTGTTATCAACATGGCTCCTGCTGTTATCTGATACTACTTTCAAAGGTAATCCGATTCTTTGCCTGGCTTAATGACCGCTATCATAGGGTATAATGACTTTTATCAACAGATTTTTTGTATAATAAAAACAAAATGTTTATTATTGCAATGGTTTTTGTTTTAATAAAAAGCGTATGGAAAAAGAAACTACAATGACTATTGCCTGGCGCTATTTGCGCAACAACTGGTTTAAGGCCGGAGTAGTCTTGCTCCTGGTTTTTATCGTATTAAAAAAAGACTTGAGCTTTAATGTCAGGTTGAATACGACGAATGGACAAGAGCCCGCAGCGCCGGTAGAGCCTGCGCGAAAAGCGGAAAAGAGATCCACGGAGCGGCTTACAGAGGCCCAACCTGTGCGAAGCGCCGCCTCTACAGGATCAACCGATCTGCTCAATCTGACAAGTATACTGGGCGCCCGAAAACCGAAAGCTGAAGATGCGCTCTACGCGGTTTCGGAGGAGGCAGTTCAGGCTTACATCAGGCGGTTTAAGAAGGTGGCGCGCGCCGAAGCCCGCAAATACGGCATACCTGCCGAAGTGATACTTGGCAATGCACTGCTGCTGAGTACCGCCGGCCAATACGATGCCGCCGAAAAAGGAAATAATCATTTCCGGCTGCCTTGTTCCGGCGATTGGGTAGGGCACAGCGGCTATTACGACAATCTGTGCCTGCGGCATTATGAAAATGCCTGGACGAGCTTTCGCGATCACAGTCTGTATCTGACTACCGGCGATTTGGGCAGAAAAATTAACGAATATCATCCCGTACACATCAGTGATTGGGCAATGGCACTGGAAAAAGCCGGGTTCTCTTCCGAAAAAGATTTCGGCGAGCAACTGATAGGCGTGATAGAAAAATATCGACTGGCAGATTAACCGGGGGCGCTATTCGGCGCCTTCGCGTTTCATTTTGTAATAATGCACGCCGGCGCCGTATACCCAACCCGTCCGCCCTTTACGGGTGCGAATTTTTACGTACGGCTCTTTGACTTTTATTTTTCCGATGCTGAACTCGTACAATGAATCTGTTCTTTCATTGAGAAAAAAAACTTCATCATACAACTTAAGCCGATCGAGCACCTCGCCTTTTAATCCGGGCGCAGAACGCACATTGAGCCCGTCAATAGTCACGTACAAGGTTGAATATTGGGGGCGGGGGGGGGCGGATAGAGCCTGAGAGGGCGCCGGCGAAGCAGAAGAAACTTTCGGTAGAGCT
>DAINSQ010000052.1:0-27767 GCA_036741235.1 Saprospiraceae bacterium
TGCGGCGTTGGCGCAGGCAAACTGGGGTGGGGCGGTGTTGGCGGTGGGCAACGGGGCGCCGTTGGGTACGTTTACCACTGTGGTTGCCGTGCAACCCATACCGTCCGTTACCGTAATATTATAGGAGCCGCTTGCCAGGTTGGTAATGCTGGCGCCGCTGCCGCTACCGGAGGCCGTGCCGGTATAGTTATAAGAATAAGTAGGCGAACCTCCGGTTGGATTCAAGGTAATACTGCCATTTGTCCCCCCCTGGCAGGTGGGAGCAGTGGGCGAACCAGATACCAAAAAAACGGAACAGGGAGATCAGGATGCCAGGGCGGTAAAGCCGCTGGTAAAAGTGCAAGAAGTTTGGGCAGAAAACGTAGCAGTCAGGTTGAAACCGGCGCCAGTAGCCGGCAACTGCACATTCATAAACGTATACGAAGGCGCAGCCACGCTGCCTGCGCTTATGCTAGCAACAGGCGTAGGGTTTGTATTTCTGAAAAGATCTAAAGTACCCGTTGTGGGATTATTGGAAAAAGTAACCGTCACATTCGCCGTATAAAAATCGTCGGCGGCATTGGCGGGCGTGCCGTTGTTATTGCAAGCGCTGGTATTGGTTACCGTGATATTGGTAACGGCGCAGGGCGCTACCGAGCCGAAACTGCAGTTGGGCGTAGCGGGGATGTTTGAGTTGACAGTGCCGGGGGCGGCCCATGTGGCTGTGGTGCCGTCAACGGTGGGCACGGTATTAGTATACCCATAAATCCCTTGTGGCGAGCCGTTATAATCCACACAAAAGTAGCGAGTTACACTACCTGCATTGGAAAAATTACCACCGGGATTAGGCAAGTTGGTGAATAGAACATAGGTAGTAGTGCTACAAAAAGTATTCCATCCCGTATAACTTGATGCCACCAAATTTATGTCAAAAATAATGACATTGCTCCCGGCGGGAATGGGATTGCTAGCAGCTACAAATGCACTACAACCTGCCAAAGCATTTAAAGTTGCTATAAACCCGGGTGGTTCTGCAAACATCATATTGTATACAACAGAACCGCCAACTGTGCATGCAATATCAGAGCCGTAAGTAATGCTTAACAAGTTGGGATCTATATTGCCAGTAGCAACAAACGTTACAAATTCCTGATCGCCCTCGTTTGCGCCGCACGAATTAACCATCGCCCCAGTGAAAGCCACCTGGGCCGACAGTTGCATCGACCAGGCGGTCAATAAAACCGCAATAGCAGTGATCATTTGGCGCAACTTCCATTCTTCAACACAAAAATTCAGTATCGAAAAGCGGTTTATCGCGCACTTTTTTTCAGGCTTTCGCCCAATTGGTAGCCTTTCCATTGAAGTCAATACTAATTTGGAATATATTTTTCTCTCAAAAAGTATGTTGCTATTCAGGGCAGAAGGGGATCGTTGCACAAAATTACTCGTTCTTTCTCAGCTTTCTATACTTTCTATCATTAAGCGCTTATTAATTAACCGGGATTCAAAGGGTTCGATGCAAAAACGATACTTTAAGTGAAAAAACCTGTACAAGATATTCCCATATCCCCTGAAAAAACTTACCTTTGCAACCGCTTTTTTTAAAACTAACCCGGCAGCGAATGCGCAGGCCGGCAAAAAGCAGGAAAAATGGATGCGCTCATCCCCTATGTAATCCCGGTTAAAGGGCTGCGCCATGGCGTCCATGCGTTCAAATTCCAGATTGACGACGCTTTTTTCAAGCATTTCGAAGAATCGCCGGTGCAACAGGGGCAGATCGAGATGACCATGACCTTTGACAAGCGGCCGGACCTTATCATCCTGGAATTTGACTTCGAAGGTACGGTCAAAACAGAATGTGACCGCTGCCTGGCGCCCATCAACCTGCCCATCGCCGATACGCAACGGCTGATGGTCAAGTTCAGCGAGGAAGAAGAACCCGAAGACGCCGAAGTAGTCTATATGCACCCCGAAGCCCAACAACTGAATGTTGCCCGGTACGTTTACGAATTTATCTGCCTGGCCATTCCGATGATCAGGGTGTACGACTGCCAAAACGACCCCGACAGGCCCTGCAACGAAGACATGCTGCGCTACCTGGATAACGCAGCCGATACAAGTGAAGAAGCCAACCGCGATGAGCAGAACCCTTTCCGGGAGGCGCTCAAAAAGTGGAAGGACAACGATAATTGATTACGACTTTTTAAATTCTTGATGCGATGCCAAATCCTAAGAATAGAAACTCGAAGATGCGCAAGCACAAGCGCCGTACGCACCTCAAGGCTGCCGTTCCCCAAATCGCTACTTGCCCCACCACCGGCGAAAAGCACATGTACCATCACGCTTACTACGATAGCGAAGGCAACATGTTCTATCGCGGCAAAGTGGTGATCAAAGCGCCCGAGGAATAAGCCCGGCGATTGCCCGCGTTATGCATAAGCTACCGGTAAGCTCCCATCCAATCCGCGCGATGAGGGGCTTATTGCGTTTTATACATGATTCAAACGTTTTTCAGGATGTACAGGACGAAACTCCTGGTTTTCAGCCATCCTTTTACCAACCTAATCCCATTTTGTGATGAAAAAAATTATCAAAACCTCCAAGGCGCCCCTGCCCATAGGACCCTACAACCAAGCCGTAATTTTTGGCAATACGCTGTATATCTCCGGCCAAATCGCTATTAACCCCGATAAAGGCGATATCGTCACCGGCACGATCGAAGACGAAACCCGCCAGGTAATGGAAAACCTGAAGGCGATCCTCGAAGAAGCCGGACTGACTTTCCAGGACGTAGTGAAGTGCTCGGTGTTTGTGAAAGATATGCACAATTTTAGCCGTATCAATGCGGTGTATGCCCAGTATTTCGAAGAAACCTGGGCCCCGGCCCGCGAACTGGTGGAGGTGGCCAACCTGCCCCGCTTTGTGAATATTGAAATTTCGGCAATAGCAGCCTTTGAATAATTTTTTTTAACCACAGTGTTAAACGGAGTAAAACGGAGTGACCAGCGTCAAAATCTCGCTCTGTGTTGCTCCGTTTTACTCCGTTTAAATCTGTGGTAAAATAAATCCCGTTATGGATCAGCGCAAGCGCGTACTCTCGGCTATCCAGCCCACCGGCGATATGCACTACGGCAACTACTTCGGCGCCGTAAAAAACTGGGTAGACCTTCAGGAACACTACCAGTGCGTGTATGGAGTGGTGAACTACCACGCCATGACGATGCCCTTTACACCTAAAAAGCTGGTGGAAAATACCTGGGAACTGATTTACAACCTGATCGCCGTAGGCGTTCACCCCGACAACCTGTTCATCCAATCGCTCGTGCCCGAACACGCGGAGTTGTGCTGGGTTTTTAACTGCTTCTGCTCCTACGGCCAACTCAGCCGCATGACGCAGTTTAAGGACAAAGCCCGCCAAAGCGAGGAAAGCAGCGACGGCTTTATCTCGGCCGGCCTTTTCGACTACCCGGTGTTGCAAGCCGCCGATATCCTGATCTACCGGGCCGATTATGTGCCGGTGGGCGACGACCAGGACCAGCACATAGAGCTCACCCGCGATATCGCCCTGCGCTTTAACGCACAGGTGGGCAAAACTTACTTTGTGTTGCCCGAAGGTCTTTATACCGAGGCCACCCGCGTCATGTCACCCGCCGACCCCAACCGCAAGATGAGCAAAAGCGCCGGCGAAAAGCACTATATCAATGTATTCTCAGACCCCGACCGCATCCGCAAGCAGATCCGCTCGGCGGTGACCGACACCGGCGATACGCCCTCCGGCGAGATGAGCCCCGGGGTGAGCAACCTCTTTACGCTGCTGCGCGCCAGCGGCCGCCTGCCGGAATACGATGCGCTCATGGACTCCTACGTGACGGGCTCGCTCAAATACGTAGACCTCAAGGAGGCCGTCGCCGAAGGACTGGTAGCCCTCAGCGAGCAGTTCCGCGCCCGCAAAGCCGAGATCCTGGCCAACAAAAAAGAGGTGAAAGAACAAGTCAAGGCCTCGTCGGCCCATATCCGCCAACGCGCCCAGGAGACGATCCGCGAGGTAAAGGAACTGGCGGGGTTGATGAATGTGAAGTTTTAGATGAAAATAGCTTCTTACTCACTATTGAAGTTCTTGCCATATACGGGCTTTGGCAATGTTTAAGAAATGACGATCATAAGTGATAATAACACTACCCGCTTCAATTGCGCATGCAGCAATCCAAATATCATTTGAAGGAATTGGCTTGCCTGACTTTTTCAGCTCATAGGCCAAATCCGCATATATTTCAGCTGTTTCATTTGTAGGATGAAATGAAGATACGCCAGGTAGCTGCATGAAATTCCCCAGTAATGCAGTATTGATTTGCGTCTGGCTTCCGTTCTTGAAACCAAATAGCAATTCTGCCAGAACAAAAACAGGCAAAATAACTTGATCTGCATTTTCTATAACCTCCTTAACGGCTTCATCACCCTTGATTAAGGCGGCATAAGCATTTGTATCTAATACAATTCTTTTCATTTCCACATTTCTTCATCAATCCGGTCAAAAAATTTAATAGCCTCATCGAAGCCATTCGCTTCTTCCTGCGTCCAAACCCCAAAGAATGCTGACAGGTCGCGCTTAGGCTTGTCCTCTTCGGATATATTAAGTGCTCTACGGAGTAATGATTTTATAACCTTGTTTTGGCTAAGCCCGGTAGATTTTGCCAGGTTTTCAATAGCCTTGGCCAGATCAGCATCTATGTTATGTATGGTCAGAGACTTCATGATGAATTAGCTTTATTATTTGAACCAGTAATGAACTAAATTAGTTCAAATAGTGAACCATTTTATTTTTTTTATTTCAAACAAAAAACAAACCTGTAAATTTATCGCCTCAATATAACAATCATGAAAATCCTCTGCATAGGCCGCAACTACGAAGAACACGCCCGCGAGCTCAACAACCCGGTGCCTGAGCGCCCGGTGGTATTTATGAAACCCGCCTCCGCGATGTTGGTGGGGGGCAAGCCGTTTTACTACCCCGAATTTACCAAAGATCTGCACTACGAAGGCGAGATTGTGCTCAAGATTGCCAAAAACGGGCGACATGTCCAGCGCGAATTTGCCCGCGATTATTTCAACGAGATCGCTTTCGGCATCGATTTTACGGCGCGCGACCTGCAGTCGGAGCTCAAAAAGAAAGGCCACCCCTGGGAACTGGCCAAGGCGTTCGACGGCTCGGCGGTACTCAGCGAGTTTATCCCGCTCGACCGCGTCGACCGCGATGCTATCGAGTTTCAACTCTCCAAAAACGGCGAGGTGGTACAACACGGCAATACCCGCGATATGATCTTTTCATTCGAGGATATTATCGTCTTTGTTTCCCAATATTTTAAATTGCTGATGGGCGATTTGATCTTCACCGGTACACCCGCCGGCGTAGGCCCCGTTGTGCCGGGCGACACACTCGACGGCAGCATTTTTACCCACGACGGGCCGCTGCAATTGTTGCACTGCGAGATTAAATAAGAAAGGCTCCGCAGCGCAGGGTTTTGCACCCCGCGCCACGGATCAGCGCTTGTATTACAAAGGTTAGAACTTGGAAGCGCCGGGATTGGCTTCGTTGTAGCGCCGGGTTACTTCGTGCCAGTTGATTACGTTGAAAAACGAAGTCAGGTAATCGGCGCGGCGGTTCTGGTAGTTGAGATAGTAAGCGTGTTCCCATACGTCTACGCCGAGGATGGGGGCGCCTTTGGCCTCCACTACGTCCATCAGGGGGTTATCCTGGTTGGGCGTCGAGCAGATAAACAGTTTGTCGTTGCCATCCACGCAGAGCCATGCCCAGCCCGAACCGAAACGGGTCATCGCGGCGTTGGTGAATTCTTTTTTGAAATTTTCGAAAGAACCAAAATCGCGGTTGATAGCTTTGTGGATATTCATGCGGTCGCTGGGCTCTCCGCCGCCTTCGGGCGACATGATCTCCCAGAACAAGGTGTGGTTAAAGTGCCCGCCGCCGTTGTTGCGCACCGCCATCGGGTATTGCGATACATTGGCCAGCAAGTCTTCAATTCGTTTATTTTCCATATCTGTGCCGGCAATGGCGGCATTCAGGTTGTTGATATACGCAGCATGGTGTTTGCCGTGGTGAATTTCCATGGTGCGGGCATCAATATGAGGTTCCAACGCGTCAAATGCGTAGGGTAGATCGGGAAGTTGAAAAGCCATATATGTTGGTTTTTTAATGAAAGTTCATACTTAGGGAACAGCTTAACGCCCCTTTTGTTTTGCTGGGGTATAGCATGAAATCGCCCTTATCGCCCCCCTAATGACATTTAAAGTAATCAAACGGCTCGAGGCAATCCTTGCACTGGTACAAGGCTTTGCAGGGCGTAGAGCCGAACTGGCTCACCAGGCGGGTATTGTGGCTGCTGCAATGCGGGCACTCGATGCGGCGTTCGTCGCCGAACAGCGCGCTCTTGTCGGCGCTGCCGGGTTCGGGGGGGGCAATGCCGTAGGCTTTCAGCTTCCGGCGCCCGCTTTCGGTCATCCAGTCGGTCGTCCAGGCCGGGCTCAGCACCGAAGTCACCTTCACCCGGTCGTAGCCCTTATCCTGCAGCGCCGCTTTGATATTCACCTCTATGGTTTGCATGGCGGGGCATCCTGAATAAGTGGGGGTAATGACCACTTCTACCGTTCCGTCGTTGTGAGTCAGCACATCGCGGATAATACCCAGGTCGTTGATAGTCAGGACGGGGATTTCTGGGTCGGCGACTTCTTCGAGGATTGCTCTGATGGTTGATATATCGGGTACGACTTGCATAATCTGGTTATTAATCAATTCTGGTCAGGTCGAGGTTGCGCACCATTTGCAGGAACGACTTTGCGAAATCCGGCAGCGAATCGTAATCGAGCGAGCCGGTATTGGGGTCGAGCCGGTTGTATTGGTCTTCGTTTTCTTTTGCGATTTGGTCGATTGCCCGGCGGATTGCTTTTTTGTTGAATTTGCCGGTAGCGGGCTCGTAAAAATCGGCCTCGAAACCCAAATCGCGGAAATACTGGGGTTGGGTTATCTTAAAATATAAATGAAAAAGATCGCGATCCGGTTTAGGAACGGCGTAATTAAACATACAATATCCGACGATATAACCGGGAATAGCCAGCGCAACGGCGGTATGGCCGTTGTCCTTGTACCAGTCCATATGGTTGAGCTCGCCCTCGATAAAATCCACCACCCTGTCGTGATTCACCGGATTGGTGATGCCGAAAGTAGAGGTGATGCGGTACATTTCGCGGAAAAAATCGGCTTTGGGGCGTTCCATCAATTTGCGCAATTCTTTAGACAGCAGTTGGTTTTTCTGTTCGGTAGTTTTGTCGTCTTTGGCGAAATACAGCCGGTGCAGCCTTTCGAGGGTTTCCATGGTATACCCTTCGGGTTTAACCAGATAGTCGAGGCGGTACACCAGGTCGAGCAGGAGGTAAGCCACGCCGCCGGGGTAATGGTCTTTGTTGAGGGAGCCGTGGTCCATCTCGTCAAAAACGCGCTGGATGGATTGGGTAATGTACTGGTATTTGACTTCCTTTTCCGGGTCGGGCAGCGGCTCCAGGTGCGAGGAGTCTACCGATTGCAGCATCTTAAATTCATCGAGCAGCAGGTCGTCCTGCTTATCGGCGTGGGTAGCTACTTCTTTGAGGGCGTAGTACAGTTTATACGGAGAGCCGTCGATATTGAACGTATCAAAAACGATGGTAATATTTTTATCGACGTCGAGGGCGTATCGGCTGTATTTGAGGTTAAAATTTTGCTCCATGAGCCGGCGCATGAAACCCACGTTAAGCGAGCCTGTTTTGGCGATTTTGGCCTCTGCGCGAAGTTTTTTTAAATCGGCGAAGCCGGTAATTTTTTTGGAGCCTTGCAGCAACTCAAAGCGCAGCCGGCCGTCTTCTTTCCACCAGCGCACATTGTCCTCTTTTTCGTCGCGGAGGTAGGCAAAAAAAGCCTCATAGCCGGACAGGTACTCTTCCGCTTCAAATTTTCGCAGCGCCTCGTCCCAGTTTTCAAAGTTGACGAGTTCCTTGTACGAGTCGCTGTACCTCCCAAACCGAATATTCGGCTGCGGGGTTTCTTCTTCTGAGCTGCCCAGCAGCCTGTCTATTAGTCTCATTTATTTTTTTTACGTGGCGCCTTGTCACCCTGGATACGAAAATAAACCTTTTCCCACAAGCCCGAATATTTCCGGACAAATAAAATTGGACAGGGCTTATCTTTGCAGGCGATTTTCACAACCTGGCTTATGCGTCGTTTTGCCATATCGGATATTCACGGCTGCCGCCGCACCTTCGAAGCATTGCTTGAACAAATCGGGTTTGGCCGGGGCGATACGCTGTATTTATTGGGTGATTACATCGACCGGGGGCCTGACAGCAAGGGCGTTATCGACCTGATTTTGCAATTGCGGCAGGAGGGGCGCGAGATTATATGCTTGCGCGGCAACCACGAACAAATGCTGCTTAACGCTTTTGACCAACGCAACCAGGAAGCGGCGAAATCGTGGATCACCGCCGGCGGAGCGGAGACCATTGCAAGTTTTCGGGAGGCGCTTGCGCCGGCGGCCGTCTTTCCAGAACCGTACCTTTCTTTTTTCAGGCGGCTCGGCTATTATGCACTTGTTGAGGGCTATTGGCTGGTCCATGCCGGGTTTAATTTCAAGAAAGACACCCCCCTCGAAGATACCGAGTCGATGCTCTGGATCAGGAATTGGTACGACCATATCAACCTGCCGTTGCTCGACGGCGCGTTGATCGTACATGGTCATACCCCGACTCCCCGCTACGCCATTGAAGCCCAACTCGACAGGCTTCAGGAATTACCGGTGCTGAATATCGATTGCGGCTGTGTGTACAAGGACCGCCTGCCCGGCCTGGGTTTCCTCTGCGCGCTGGAATTGGATAGCCGCCGGCTTTTTTTTGAGGAGTGCCGGAGATGAGTTGCGGGTTGTCGGATAAGGATAACAGATAACTGAAAAAACACGCAGTTTTTTGGGTTTTCATCTCCTCAAAAGTCAGTTTCATCTCTTTGATCGGCAAAAAGGCTGAATAAGCCCTATTTTTGTGGCAGATCAACAAAATATGCCGCTGTTGCCGTTAAAAATAAATACTGAAAAACTATACAGGCTACTATTTTTGCTTTTATTCTGGAGCATGTGGCTGGGCTGGCCCTTTCTCAACTCGGAAGGGCATGAGGCTTTCCGGCGCTTCATGACGTTGATGATACCGATAAATCTGACATTCATCCCTTTGTTTTTTTTCAATACCGAATGGCTGATCCCCAAAGTGCTCGACAAACGGGGAGTCGGTTCTTACGTGATTTCGCTGTTTGTGATGATTGCAGTGGTAACGCTGCTGCATATGCTCATGAAAGAGTGGATACTGCCGGAAGATTTACACCACAAGCACAAAAGCGTGTACCGCACGCTCATCCCCGTGATGTTTATTACGGCGGTAAGTACGGGTTACGGCTTTATCACCTATCTGCTCGATCAGGAAAAAAGGCGCCGGGAGGAAAAACAGGAGCGCCTCCAGTCGGAGTTGGCCTTCCTGCGCTCGCAAATCAGTCCGCATTTTATTTTTAATATCTTAAACAGCCTGGTATACCTCATCCGCTCGCGGTCAGAATTGGCCGAAGCGGTGACGATCAAACTCTCCGAGTTGATGCGTTATATGTTGTACGAATCAGCCGACGCGCAGGTGCCGCTCGATAAGGAGGCGGATTATCTGACGAACTACATTGAATTGCAGCAACTGCGATTTGGAGAGGATGTGGAAATCCGGTTTAATAAAACAGGACAAACGCACGGTCAGATCATAGAACCGATGCTGATGATCCCTTTTGTGGAAAATGCCTTCAAGCACGGCGTGGGTTATGTGCGCGAACCGCTCATCGATATTTCGCTGAGCTATGATGAACGCGATTTGGTTTTTATCGTAAAAAATAAAATCGCCCCAGATATGCCGGAAGACAAGGACAACAGTTCCGGCATTGGACTGCGCAATGTTAGGCGCAGGCTGGAATTGCTCTATCCTCATAGCCACCAATTGACCTTACAAAAAGACGATCAATGGTTTGTGGCGGAATTGAGGCTACGGTTTGGGCATGAGTAGCTAGTTCCCCTTTCCACGTTGGAGGTAGACCGGACAACCGGTGACTGACAGCCGCTTAAATCTTCTCAAAAAATACTTTCACTTTTGCCACCAGTTGTTTTTCCGTCATTTGATCGGCGGGTTCAACGGCCAGGAGGGCGGGTTTGAAGTTTTTGTCCTCGCGGATAGCCTTCTCCAATCCGATTTTTGCCTCTGAGGGGCCGAAAACGAACAGTGCCTGGCTATCGAGCACCTGGTCTTTTATTCTTTCAAAATATTCCTGCAACTGGTGTTTTTTTCTTGCCAGGATTTTAGTTTCGGAGGTCGTATCCTGCGGGCCCCAGGGAGTGCTGGAGCGAGAGCCGCCTTTGATGCGGCCTTCGTCATAATCGGATTTGATGTGATGGACTTGGTCCAATTCCCCATCTATCAGTCGGACGAGGAATGCTTCTCTGGCGTCGAGCCAGATACCGGTTTGCTTTTTCATGGCGTGAAAATTTAAACCACCTTACTAAATAGCTGCGCCGCCGGCTGGGCGCGCCAATAGCGGGCGTCCAGCGCCAGGCAGATATTGCGCAGGAAAGGCATGCCGTCGTTGGTCACGCGTAGTTCGTGGGGCGTTCGGCTTACCAGTCCGTCTTCTTCCATATCGTTCAATCGTTCGAGTCCTTCCCAGAGGGCGTCATTTTGGAGACGGGGGTCTTCCCAGGCGGTAAAGCCCCGGCACATCAGATTCAGTATATGTTGGCGCAGCGCCTGATCTTCGGGGCTGAGCAGATGCCCTTTGGTGATTGGTAATTCGCCGTTGTTGATGCGTTGCTGGTAGTCGGCGATGCGTTTTTCGTTTTGCGCGTAGGCGTCCCAGGTATCGCCGATAGCCGAGGCGCCGAGCCCGATGCAAAGGTTTGTATTAAAAGGCGTATAACCCATGAAGTTGCGATGCAGCGTGCCTGCCTGCATACTTTGGTAGAGGCTGTCGCCGGGCAGGGCAAAGTGGTCGAGGCCGATTTCGACGTAACCCTCGCGCTCCAGTAGTTCGCGGCCCCATTCGTAGAGGGCTCTTTTGGCCTCGCCTTCGGGCAGGTCGGCTTCGGAGTAGGCGCGTTGGCTAGGTTTTACCCAGGGCACGTGGGCGTAGCTGTAGAAGGCGATGCGCTCGGGTCGCAAGCGGCTTACCAGTTGCATCGTATCGCTGATATGGTCGAGGGTTTGCAGCGGCAAGCCGAAGATCAGGTCGAAATTGACGGAGTCGTAGCCCAGTTCGCGGGCCCAGCGGGTCACATTTTCCACCTGGGCGATGGTCTGCGAGCGGTTAATGATATTTAAAATTTCCGGCGATACATCCTGTACGCCCACGCTAATGCGGTTGAAACCCAGCAGGCGCAGGGCGGCCATGTGTTCGCGGGTAGTAGAAAAGGGGTGCGCTTCGAAGCTGAATTCGGTTTCGGGAGCTACCTCGGCGCCGGCCAGGATGCCCTCTATTAGCATGGCCAGGTGCTGGGGTGAAAAAAAAGTAGGCGTACCTCCGCCCAGGTGTAATTCTCGCAAGATGGGGCGCTCGCCCAACAACTGGGTATACATGGCCCATTCTTTGAGCACGCTGCCGATATAAGGGCGCTCAACCCGGTGGTTGGTAGTGATGTGTTTGTTGCAGCCGCAGTAGGTGCACAACTTTTCGCAATAGGGCAAATGGATATACAGACTCAACTCGCGCTGGTGGCTGAAAGCCTGGCGCACGCGTTCGCCCCAGGGCAAAACGTCCATTTGCGCAGTATCCCAATATGGCACAGTGGGATAACTTGTATACCGCGGCGCGGGTATATTGTATTTTTCGACAAGTTGTTTCGACACGGCTTTTGCTTTAGAAAATGATACAATCGTTTTCCTACGGCAAAGTTAGTCCCACTCGCCTTTGCAAATAATGAGGAATATCAAAATGGCAGGATGATTATTGTCAGTTCCCGGCGTTTATAAAAAAAGCTTCCCAAAGCTGCCATTTGGCGCTTTGAGAAGCTTTTTATGAAAAACAGCTGCTTATGGTCTGATAACCATGGTATTGCTCTTATAGATTTTTTCAGTCGCCGGCGTCATTCCTTCCGCCTCAACCCGTATCCAGTAAACTCCTTCGCTGTAGGGCGAGAGGTCTATGCGTTCCAATTCGCGGGCTTCGTCGATTTTCATGGTTGCTACTTGCTGTCCTTGGGCGTTGAACACCTGAATGCGGGCGGTTTTGCCCGTTAATTCAGCCATATCCAGTACCAACTCGCCGCTGGTTGGGTTGGGGAAGATATTGATTTTGGGAGAAAGCAAAACATTGCCGTTATCGGAGGGGCCGACAAGCGGGAAGAAGCTTCCGGTAATCGATACATTGTCGAAGACTGCCGTGGTGGTGGCCAGGTTATTGTAGCTTTCCACAAACATCCCAACCTGCACGCAACTATTCATAAAGAACGTTGCCGTGTTGCGCAAGGTCCAGTTAACGCCGTCGGGCGAAGTAAAGGCACTGAAAGTATTGCCGTTGCGGGTGATGCGCAGCCAGGAATGTTCGACCAATACGCCTATCTGGAGCGTATTGGTAGGGCCGAAATTGTTGGCTCTGGCTTCTCTTCTCACAATCGTACTCAGTTGCGTTTTCAAGGTAAACTTCCGGGACCCCTGAGCGCTGCTCTCTCTTATTTGAATTCCGGCCCACCCGGCTAATGGATTCAGGCTGGTTACCCGCAGTTTGATCTCCGAATTGCCGCACAGGCTTTGGTATACTGTATGTTGAACATCCTGAATATTAGTGGAATACCCTTTCGAGCTGAGCACAAAGCTGCCAAAATCGCTACACGGCTGGTAAGAAGAACTACCCATAGCGGCAGCGCCTACGTTGGCGCCAACCCAAGGTGCGGGGAGGGTAGTGGTTTCAAGTACCGTAATCTGAGCAATACAACTGCTGCTGTTGCCGCAGACGTCGGTTACCGTCACCGTAACGGGAATCGTTTGGTTTCGGTTGGCGCAGTTAAACGTATTTGGGCTTATCGCCACGTTATAAGTGCCGCAATTATCCGACGTAGCGCTCTGGTTGATGATATCATTGGGCGTAAGCGTATAGGTACCGCTGCTGTTGAGCGTGACTGTTGCATTTTTGCAAGAAACGACCGGCGGCGTATTGTCGACACGTACGGTATAAGAGGTGGAGGCGCTGTTGCCGCACATATCGGTAGCGGTTACGGTAATGGTTGCCGGGCAGGATCCCGAGGTTGATACGCTCATGGTAACGCTGCCCGGGCAGTTATCTGTTGCCGTGGTAGCGGCTTGAGCGGCGGCCTGGGCTGCCGACAGGGAAGGGAAGCACGCTGCGATGGCGCCTTGCGTTATGGTGGGCGGGGTATTGTCGATACGCGTATTGTAAGTCGCCGTAGCGCTATTGCCGCAGGCGTCGGCGGCTGTCACCGTTACGACTGCCGAGCAGGTACCCGATGTAGTGGCGGTTTTGGTTACCGTTCCGCCGCAATTGTCGGTAGCGCTTGTAGCGGCAATTGCAGCGGCTTGTGCGGCGGCGGCGGTTGGGTAACAAGCGGCAATAGTACCTGCGCTTACTGTTGGCGGGGTCGTATCAATAGTGGTGGTAAAGCTTCGCTGGGCCGTATTGCCGCATTGATCGGTAGCGGTTACGATTACTGTTGCCGGACAGGTACCTGTTGTCGTAGCTGTTTTGGCGACCGTGCCCGGGCAGCCGTCGGCGGCTGTTGTAGCTGCGATGGCAGCGGCTTCGGCAGCGGCTACTGATGTGTAGCAGGAGGCAATGGCGCCCGCTGTCAGTGTTGGCCCGGTACCGTCAATACGCGTGGTATAGGTTACGGGTGTACTGTTGCCGCAGTTGTCGGTGGTTGTTACCACGATCGTAGCGGTACATGTGCCGGTTATCGTAGCTGTCTCGGTAAGCGTACCCGGACAATTATCGGTGGCAGATGTAGCGGCAAGGGCTGCCGCCTGGGCCGCCGCAACTGATGGATAACAAGCGGCAATCGTACCTTGCGTAACCGTCGGCGGCGTATTATCGATGCGGGTATTGTACGTTACAGATGCCGGGTTTCCTGTTGCATCATAAGCCGTTACAGTTACCGTTGCCGAGCAGGTACCCGTTGTAGAGGCCGTTTTAGTGACTGTGCCCGGGCAGCTGTCGCTTGCCGATGTGGCAGCGAGTGCGGCGGTCTCTGCGGCGGCTACCGAGGTATAACAAGCGGCAATAGTACCCGCTGTTACAACCGGCGGCACGTTGTCAACTACGGTCACATTTTGCGTGCAGGTAGCCGTTTGGCCGCTGGCGTCGCTGATTTTGTAGGTGCGAACGTAATTAACAGGGCCGCCCGTTTGGCTCAACAGCGCAAAACTGGCCTGGTTGAGGCCGCAGTTTTGTGATACGGTTCCTCCAGCTGTAATAAAGGCTGACAGACTGCTATAGGGCGGCAAATTGAGAATGTTGCAGGCGGTGGAAAGCGGCGGCGGACAAGTGATGGAGAGCGTCTGGTCGATTACTTGAATGGTTACAGAACATACATCCTGCAAACCTATATTATCGGTGATCGTCCAGGCAATCGTATACGTTCCCACTGGTAGTTCAACACCCGCAAGTGTAGAAGAGCCTGTGTAATTATTGGTAAGGGTATACCCCTGGCAATTGCCATCGGCGACAGGGTTGAATTCCGTTCCTTGAATGATATAAGAACAGTTGGCCGTATTGACTACGCGCTGTTGGGTTCCGGAAAGGCAGGTGACGTCCGGCCCCTGGTTATCAATAACCGTTACTTTAAAAGAGCAGAATGCATTGGGCATAACGCCGTTGGATACCAGTACCGTAACGTTGGTAATGCCTACAGGAAACGAATAAGTGGAGGGTATAGGCGTAAGCCCGATGCGATAAGTAATCGTCGGCGCGGGGCAGCCCGATGCCGATGCATTAAGATTAACGGTTGCCGTGCAGCCGCCGGGATCGGTATACGCTACAATATTGCTTTGGCAACTGGTGATATTTGGCGGTATCATCAAGTTGGTTACCGTAGGATCGCCGGCGCCGGCTACATCAGGATCGTCGGTCAGGATTGTCGATACGCCGTCGGCGCTCACCGCACCCTGGTTGCTAATCTGGCATACCCCGACAGGAACGGGGTTGTTGATCGCAGCCCTGAATTTGATGATGATAGCGCCATTGGCAGGCAGGCTGAGGGGGCCGACCGATACCAGATCTACCATACTCAAAGTCGAGGTTGGCGGTGTATCCGGGTTGACAATCGGTAGATCAGCGCCATTTGCTGTTGCATTTTGCGGCAGGTTATTTTGCGACAAAAGCGAGTTGACCGGGGCGCCGCCAGGTTGAGCCAGTTCGTCTACCGGGGGTAATAGCGGTAATGGATGCGTAAGCGTGTAATCGCAGGTTTGGCCCAGGGCAATGATACCCCCGTTAGTATTGATACTGTCAATGACAGCCGGCGGCGACACAGGCGTATTGCCATTGCCATTCCAGACAGCAGCCGTTGTATTGCCGGCGCCTTGTAAATTGATCGATGATCCTGCACTGAAAGCTATAACGTTGAAATGAGCGGTATAGGACTGCGGCCCTGTTGCGGAGAAAGCGGTCGTATTATTGATCACATGGGCGCAAATGGAGGCTGTCTCCAGATTATCGGCAGGGCCGGAAGCGAGGTCGATGGCGTATTTCGAATCGCCGGCCAGGTTAATCGTATTGGTTGATATTAAAGTATTCAAATCGGCATCGTCAACCGAATGTATGGCTATGCCCGTCGCATTGTAGTCCAATCCGTCAATGGTATTTGATATCAGCTCTGCTTTCCCATTGGAGTCATCGCCGGCAAAAACGGCAATGCCGCTGCCTGCACAAATGCAATTCGTGGTTTCTATACTGCCGCCAAACACGCAATCCGAACAGGTATTGGGGCCGGTAATCTCGTTGCTGTTGATACGGGCCTGAAAGCTGCTATTGCCATACCCATCAACCAGGATGGCATGGGCGCCGGCAAACGACATTGTATTGCGCAGAATATTGATATTGACGGAAGCCGTACCAAGCGGGGTGATCTCCACGCCCGACATACTTTTTTTGGTATCTTTATCAAAATTGCTGTCTGTTACATTGGCATTAAGCGTACCTGCAGCGGCGCGCATGGAGACGCCGTAAGATTTTAGCCGCAGGAAGTCGCAATCGTCAATATTAACCGTATTGGACACCGCATTTTCTGTTTTGATAAAAATACCATCACCGCCAAACGAGCTGTCGTACGTATCAGAGAAAGTACTACCGGTTACGGTGAGGGTCAGCGGGTTGGAAGTAGCGGCATTGGCAATATCTACCAGCTTTTCTGCGCCGTTGGAGAAGGTGCAGTTGGTGATAAAACAACTGCCGTGGAGTTCCCTGATTTTCACAGCCCCCTCGTAATCGTCATTGCCGTTGTCGGTAAATGTACAGCCCATCAGGGTCAGCGCCCCGATATTGCTGCCGTTGAGTCCCTGCTCAGCCGTATTATCAACCGTGAGATTATTTAAGGCTATTGTAGTAACATCTCTCAAATAAAGGGCGGCATTACAGGCCAACGTATTATCCAAATCACAAACCCCGATGCCGCCGGCGTCAGCCGTATTAGCGTCGGTGAAGGTCATGTCGTTTAGCGTAATATTCGTAGCGCCCTGAATATCGGCGCCGCGATTGGTTATGTTTTGCACCGTACCGCCGTCTGCGGTAAAGCTACCCGTTGTATTTCCGATCAGGAATCCGGTATAGGTGTTGGAAGCGTTTAATTCGTCGATGATGACATCCAGACTGCCATTGGAAAGGTTCAATGCCGGGCCGCCGTTATTGGCCGCATTCATGTCGCGAATTTTGAGGTTGCCCACGCTTCCGCCTGAAATGCCTGTGCCGCCCGTATTTGATACGTCTACCCCATAGATTTGGTTGTTAGAGGCAAGTGCGATGGCCGTATCGCTGTGTCCAATAACCGGCCTGGCGGCGCCTGTGAGGGGCAATGGCTCGCTGAAGGGCGGCAGCGTAAACCCGGCAATTGCGGCAATGCCGGCAGCAGCTCCCTGCCCGATGAGGTATTGGTTGTTCTTGAGCGCTAGTCCGGCGCCGGTATATGGCGCAGCAGTTTGCCGGTACAAAAACAGGATATCTCCCGCCGAACCGCCGCCCGTGCTGCTGTTGAAATCGGCGATACTATTGAATGGCGTACCGAGTCGACCGTCGCCGCCCCCCGGCTGGTTGTTGTCGATAAACCAGATACGGCCGTTTACGATGAGCGTAACCGTACCCAGGTTGCCCATGATACCGTTGCTGACGATATACTGGAAGGAAGTAGTCCCGTTGAATCCCGGCGCCGGGTTAAACGTAAAACTGCCGTCGGGGTTGAAGGTCACATCTCCTTGTGTATTGTCGGTAATGATAGACGTCACAAACAGCGCTCCGCCCGTATTACAGGGATTTTGGTCATTGCCCAGGAAACCGGCGTTTGCCTGCACCGATATTTTTACGTTGCCCAATACATAATACGTATCGGGAAACGGCACAGGCGAGCACATCAGCGAGCCGGGCACGAGGGTAGTACGCGGGTCGAGGTTGTCGTTAAAAACAACGCCGGTAGCCGTCATATCTCCTGTGTTGAAAATGCTGACGGTGTATTCCAGCACATCGCCGGGCGAGGGGCCGACCGTGCCGACATCAGTGACGAGCGCGTCGGTTTTGGTAGCCGATAACACCGGCGACAAATAAGTATTAAAATCCGCCTTTTCGGTTGTCGTTTGCCCTCGATGTTCGCTTTCGGGCAAAACGTCAGGCCGGCTTTGTTGGTTTGTACTGTTGAAAAACAGCGCCAGGGCCAAACCAATTAAGGTGTGTATTGATAACAGGTTCATAATACCGGGATTTTAGTCAGTTATGATATATGGTAAAGCGCTGCAATTGCAGGCGCTGCTTGCATCAAGTATAAATAAAAGGCTGACCATAACCATAAAATGGCTGGCGAGCGGTCTTACTCGGGGAAATGATTTATGCTTTTTATTTTGAGGACAGAATAGGGAGGACTTTCCTTTGACGCTTCAAATATAGGTGAAAATTTTTCATTTTTTAACAGTTTCGTTAAATTCAGAGGTTTTTTGTCATAAAATACAATGGTTATGTTACGCGCGATTCATCTTCTGTTGCTTGCCATGGTGTCTGTCGGATTGCAGGGTCAACCCACGCAGAAGCCCGTCTTGCATGGTCGTCACTGGATGGCTATTACCGGTAAACCGCTGGCCGCGACGGCCGGCGCCATGACCTTTCAGCGCGGCGGCAACGCCGTAGACGCCGCCTGCGCCATGCTGGCAGCCACCAGCACCATGTGGGATGTGCTGAGTTGGGGCGGCGAAACGCAGGCCTTGATTTACAACCCCAAAACCGGCAAAGTCGTCGGCATCAATGCATTGGGGG
Source organism: Saprospiraceae bacterium (assembly GCA_036741235.1). Lineage (GTDB taxonomy): Bacteria > Bacteroidota > Bacteroidia > Chitinophagales > Saprospiraceae > JABWBR01. Next base: position 18,548 of record DAINSQ010000052.1, read on the forward strand.
TAGCGCCCACCGGCGCCACGCCGGAATTTTACAAATCAAAAGGTTACAGCTACCCGCCTGAATTCGGCCCCCTGGCCGCCGTAACGCCGGGCACGCCTGGCGGGCTGTTCACCATGCTGGCCGAATATGGTACGATGAGTCTTAAAGATGTGTTGGCGCCCGCGATGCAACTTGCCGAAGGATATCCGATAGAGGCCCAGACGGCCAACTCTATTGAAAACAACAAAGCCAAGATCAAAGCCTGGCCCTATTCCAAATCCGTTTTTCTGCCCCACCCGGGCCGGCCCCGCGAAGCCCCCGAAGCCGGGGAGATCTTCCGGCAAACCGACCTGCTGGAGACCCTTCGCAAGCTGACGGAGGCCGAAGCGCAGGCGCTGAATGCCGGCAAATCGCGCAAAGAGGCTATCTATGCGGCGTACGACCGCTTTTACAAAGGCGATATCGCACGGGAATTCGTTCGGGGCTGCCAGGAACAGGGGGGGCTCATCACACTCGAAGACCTGGCCAATTGGAAGGTCTATATCGAAGAACCCGTCAAAACCGATTATAAAGGCATCGAGGTATACAAACTCACGCATTGGGTGCAAAGCCCGGTCATGCTCCAGGCGCTCAATATGCTCGAATTTTTTGACCTCCAGGCGATGGGCTACAACAGCAGCCGTTATATCCATACGTTGTATCAGGTGATGAACCTGGCGTTTGCCGACCGCGATTTTTACTACGGCGACCCCTATTTCCCGCCGGAAGAACCGATCAAGGGGCTGTTGTCTAAGGAATACGCCAAAAAGCGCGTTGAGCAGATCAACCTTCAGCGCAACGACCCTGCTGCGGGCCCCGGCGACCCTTATCCTTTTGAAGGAAAAACCAATCCTTTTCTTGATTTGCTCAAAGACTGGAACAAGTCGCTGGGCGGCGCCGACCAACCTGTGCCTGCCAATTTCTTCGGCGGTACTACCTCTATCCAGGCTGCCGACAAAGAAGGCTGGGTGGTTTCGGTTACGCCGAGCGGCGGCTGGGTGCCCGCGTGTATTGCCGGGCGCACCGGCGTAGGCATGAGCCAGCGCATGCAGAGTTTTGTGCTCGACCCCCGCGAAAATCCGTTTAATGTGCTGGCGCCCGGCAAGCGCCCCCGCGCTACGCTTACGCCAACCATGGCGCTCAAAGACGGCAAGCCATACCTTTCGTTTGCAGTGCAGGGCGGCGATAGCCAGGATCAGAATATGTTGCAGTTTTTTCTCAATGTAGTGGAGTTTGGTATGAACGTGCAGGAGGCCGCCGAAGCCGCCAATATCACAAGCTACCAGATGCGCAATTCTTTCGGGAAACACGAAACCAAACCCGGGGCGCTGACGCTCAACGAGGCTATCCCTGATTGGACGCGCAAGGAACTGCGGGCTATGGGTTACAAACTAGACTTCGAGCGCCGCACCTCGGGGCCAATCAACGCCATTTTCTTCGACTGGACGCACGGCAGCTTCTGGGGCGGCTCCAGCAACCACGGCGAAGACTACGGCGTCGGCTGGTGAGCATGGAGGAACCATCCGCCGTCTTTGCCGTAAACATTTTTGAACCGCAGTCGCTTGCGATAGGGAAATACGTCGAATAACTCGCCGTTGCGAAGGCGTTCCTGTACGTTGATCCAGAATTGCGCGTCGTAGATGTCGCCGTGTTTTTCGCGAAAAATCTGGCGGATATCTTCGCGGCCTATCAGAAATCGGGGAAACTCCTCGGGGAAAATATCGTTTTCGCCAACGGCAAACCAGGGTTCGCCGGCCCACTCGTCGTCATAGTCGCGCGGCGGCGGCAGGCGGCGAAAGTTGTAATCGGTGAGAAAACCGATTTCATCGTAATCGTAAAAAACCACGCGCTTGAGGCGGGTTACGCCGAAGTTTTTGAGCAGCATATCGCCGGGGAAAATATTGACGGCAGCCAGTTGCTTGATGGCGCGGCCATAATCGGTGATGACCTCCTCCGCTTCTTCAATGGTGGCTTTTTCCAGAAAGAGATTAAGCGGGATCATGCGTTTTTCAATATAAATGTGCCTGATCTCCACTTTTTCATCGGTAACGGTCACCTTAGAGGGGGCTTCCTTGAGTAATTCCCGGATCAATTCCTCGGAGAAGCGCCGGCGCTCGCACACAAAATGCTCAAACATATGGCTGTCGGCCATACGCCCTACGCGGTCGTGCATAGACACCAACTCGTATTTTTCCTTGACTTCTTTTTCCGTCACTTTTTTGGGCGGCGGGAAGTGGTCTTTGATGAGTTTGAATACCATATTGTAGGAAGGCAATGTAAACACGCTCATCACCATACCCTTGATGCCGGGGGCGATCACGAATTTGTCGTCAGACAACTCCAGGTGCCGCAGGAAATCGCGATATAAAACGGTTTTGCCGTGTTTTTCAAAGCCGATGGAGTTGTACAACTCGCTAAGGCTTTTGGTGGGGGTGATAGTTTGTAGAAAATCGACCAGCTCGGTGGCAATGTCGGTATCTACCAAAAAATAGGAGCGGTTATAACTGAAAATTGAACTCACGTCGTTGCTGTCGAGCAACAGGGCGTCGGCGTAAATGCCTGTTTCTTCGTGCAGCATGGGTATGACAAAGGGGAAATACCGGTCGTCGACGGCCAGTCGCCCCACCAGATAAGCGCCTTTGTTGCGAAAAAATACCGATTTGATCATTTCTATGCGCACGTTGCGCGGCGTGTAGCGCAGCGCGCGCAATTTGTGTTTCAGGGTATCGGTGATGTATTGGATATCGCGCTCGAGGTTTTGATAGGGAGCGTCAAAAGGATAACAGGCTAGTAATTGGCGGATGGTGTGCTCGTATGGTTCAAGCACGAAGAACGTATGAAAAATAGGCACTGTCGATTTAAACTCGCGGTAACTGCCTGTAGCCACCACAAACATCAGGTCTTTGTCGATGCTCAGCCCCTTGTGCGAATGCCGGAAAACGGAGTTGAAAAACGTTTCGGCGATATTGCGCGAATTAAAATTGAGGATTTCTTCGAGGTACATCAACTTGATCTCGCGCCAGGCATCGGGGTCGTTGGCCTGCTTGCCGAGAAAGGCCAACACTTTTTCGGTAGTCTGCCCCACCATGTCGCGGTAAAGCGTCACCCGCTCGCGCGAGTCGGCCTGAATGCCCAGCCAGTCGCGTTGCTCAAAGCGAATTTTGGCGCGCTTGGTGATACGCTTGTAAGCGTGGTGGTAGCGCACGTAGTCGTCCAAAATGATATAAGCGGCGTCGTAGGGTATGAGTTTTTCGAACATAATACGCAAAGATAACAAATCGGATATTTGTCGCATTATACAAAATACCTGCCCTATATTGGTAAAAGCTATTGCTCGAGCGTTATCTTTGTACAAAGAGTCAAGTAGTTGGGGATAATACCTATGCTGAATCCGCAAACATTAGAACAAAAACTGCAGCAACGCAAAGACCCCATGCAGCGATTGGCGCTCATCGACCAATTGGCCTGCCACTACGCGTTTACCAATGTTGCAAGAGCCCGCCAATTGCTGGAGGAAGAATATCGCATTTTGCGCGTATTCAATTATAGCGATTTCAAGCTCAATTACCACCTCAACCTGGCTACGATAGAGAACAACCTCTATCATTTTGCGGAAGCAGAAAAAGCTTTTCAAAAGGCAATTGCGGTCCTCGAAGACATGGGTACCGCCAAACAAGTGGCGGAGGTGTATATCGATTATGCCGGTACGCTGATGAACCTGGAGCGCATGGAAGAGGCCATGCAATACCTCGACAAATCCGCCAAGTTGCTGCGCAATTTTCCCGATCAGGGACTGCAATCGCGCATTACCTGCCGGGAGGGCTTTTTGCAACTGCACTACGCCGATTATCCCAAAGCCATAGAATTGCTGCTGGAATCCAAAAAACTCATCGCTTCGCTCGACCGGCCCCTGGAACTCAAAGACAATTATTTTTTGACCCTCATTTATAGCGGTCTGGGTAAAATTTACGATCGCAACGACGAATACGAAAAAAGCGTTCAGTCGTACCTGAAGGTGGTCAATATGTGCGAAAACCTGCAGATGCGCACGCGTATCGCCTGGCACTACGTCAATGTGGGCACTGCCTATATGGCCCTCAACGACCTCGAAAATGCCGAGTTGTACTTCCGCAAGGCCATTAATACCCGCGACGACGCCAGCCGGCAGGCCCGCGCCGGCGCCTTCGCCAACCTGGGCTTCTGCTATTTTTACAACGAACGCTATAAAGAAGCGCTGGAGCATTTTGATAAAGCAGAGCGACTCTATAAGGAAACCTCAGAGGAAGATTATCTCAATTTTTCTATTCTGGAATTGTGGCGCGGCCGTTTGTATACCGAACTCGACCAGCCCGATGATGCCCTTGAGCATTTTGCAGGCGCCTATGCTTATGCCAGCAAAATAGAAGACTACAAGCAATTGGCCAGTATTTGCAAATATATGGCCTCGTTTTACGCCGATGATGGCGATTACAAAAGCGCTTACGAATACCAATTGTTGCACGATAAATTTCTCGAGCAATACAACTTGCAACTCGACAAACGCCAGCAGGCAGAACTCGAAGCCAAATACGAAGCCGCAAAAAAACGCCAGGAAACCGAGTTGCTACGATTGGAAGCTACTCGCCTGCAACTCAAAGCCCTGCGCGCTCAGATGAACCCCCATTTTATGTATAATGCGCTTAATGCAATCCAGAGTTATATCACCTCCAATGAAGTCAGCAGCGCCTCCAAATACCTGGCCAAGTTTGCCAAGCTGGTGCGCCAAAGCCTCGATTATTCAGAATTGGAGATTATCCCGCTGGAACAGGAAATCGCTTTTCTCGAAGATTACCTGCATATCAACGAAAAACTGCGCTTCGAAGACCGCTTGAAATACGAGATCAAGGTTGACGACGAGATCGAAGAGGATATCCTCGGCGTGCCTACGATGATCGTACAGCCTTATGTGGAAAATGCCATTGAACACGGGCTGCGTACCCGAAAAAAAGGACTGATCAAGGTGCATTTTTCGATGTACGACGACGATACGATCCTCTGCGTAGTGGAAGACAACGGTATTGGCCGGGAAAAAGCCCATCAAATGCAAATGCAGGATCCCAAGTTCCAAAACCACCGCTCTATGGGTACCAGCATCACGGAAAAACGCCTGCAAATTCTGCACAATTCAAAGGACAAGGGCGTTTTTGTGAAAACAATAGACCTGAAAGACGCCAAAACCGGCGAACCGAAGGGTACCCGCGTGGAAATCAAGATCCCTATTGTGGATATACGCTGAATGCCCCGTAAATATGCAATATCTTGCGTCTCTACCGCCGCATTAACAGATGGCGTTTATTGTATTCCTGGAGGTACAGAAACAACTGTTCATCGCGTTTTTCATTATTTTCAAAATGCGTAAGCAGCGGTTTGTCGTCGGCGATTAGTTGTGCAAGGTGTTCAGATTTAAAGGGGTAAAAACGACCGGTTTTCAGCTCAAGCACCCACTGGACGGATTGGTATTTGACTTTGTCGAGCGTAGTTTTCTGGGGTAACGGACCCATTTCGTAGTCCTTGCCTTCTGCCCGGTTTTTTTCTACTGTTAGGTGACAAAGCGCCCCAACGACCGGCGCCAGCACAAAATATCCCTCCAGGTTGACGTAGAGTTGTCTGTTGTAGACAATGGCCCAGACGTCTTCCTTTCTGACCACTTTTTTCTTCCCCGAACTTTTCGTGTCGGTTACTTTCAGGTGCTTGATGTCGAGCGTATTGATCGTTTGACTGTTTGTCACGACTTTGCCGCCAGGCAAGCCTACAAGAAGCGTCGAGCCGCTGTTCAGGCGCATATCGACCATATCCATCGGGTAATCGGGGATGTTTTTCCTCAAATTCTCGTGGCTCAGGTAAAGTCCGGCTTTAAATGGGATGGTATCGGCCTGAATGGCGCAAATGGGAAACAACAGGAAGACCAGTACAATCCAGTAAGGGATAGCTTTCATGAGTCATGCGTTTTTTGGTTAATAGCACTCAGGTGCATAACATTACTACCGGCGATTAAAAAAACTACCCCATCAAAACATATTACATTTTTTTGTTATGGCATCCTTTTTGGATGTAAATAGTTGCCAACTATTGTATTTTCAACAAAAAGGAACCAACATGCTATCAGAAAAATCAACTTTACTCAAAGACATCCGCTTTTGGCTGGTGCTGGTTTGCCTGGCCGTTTTATTGCTTATCGCTGTCCTGAAGTGAGGGGTTGTAGTAGGTTCGTTTATAAGTTTAATAGTTTATTGGTTTATGAATTAGAGTAAAACTATAAACCTCCCGACTTCCCTTCGGTCAGTACGGGACTCCCCCGACTTTTAGTCGGGACTCACTTCGTTCGCTTTCAGTCGCATAAACCCATCAGCACATCAACAGACGACTGCGCGCTATAACCCCAAAATTCTTCTGTTCACAGCCTCATCGGTTTGGCCGCCGGCGAAATCGTCGAAAGCCTTTTGGGTGACGTGGATGATATGGTCTTCGATAAACGGAGCGCCTTCGCGGGCGCCCTGTTCGGGCGATTTGATGCAGCACTCCCATTCCAGCACGGCCCAGCCGTCGTAGTCGTATTGGGCGAGCTTGCTGAAAATAGCGGCAAAATCGACCTGGCCGTCGCCCAGCGAGCGGAAGCGGCCTGCGCGGTTAATCCAGCTCTCATAGCTGCTATACACGCCTGCCCGGCCTGTGGGGTTAAATTCGGCGTCTTTGACGTGGAACATCTTGATAAACTCGTGGTAGATATCGATATATTCGAGGTAGTCGAGTTGTTGGAGCACAAAATGGCTGGGATCGTAGAGGATATTCACGCGGGGGTGCTCGCCGGTGGCTTCAAAAAAGCGCTCAAAAGTGATGCCGTCGTGCAGGTCTTCACCAGGGTGTATTTCGTAACACAGATCAACGCCCGCGTCGTCGAAGGCGTTGAGGATGGGCGTCCAGCGCACGGCCAACTCCTTGAAAGCCGTTTCGATGAGCCCGGCCGGGCGTTGCGGCCAGGGATAGACAAAAGGCCAGGCCAGGGCGCCCGAGAAGGTAACGTGGCGGTCGATGCCCAGATTGGCGGTAGCTCTGGCGGCCCACAGCAATTGCTGCACTGCCCAGGCCGTGCGCGCTTTGGGGTTGTTGCGGTATTGTTCGGGTGCAAAAGCGTCGAACATCGTGTCGTAGGCGGGGTGAACCGCCACCAACTGTCCTTGCAGGTGAGTTGATAACTCGGTGATTTCCAGGCCGTATTCGGCAATTTTTCCTTTCAGGTCGTCGCAGTAAGCTTTGCTTTCCGCAGCCTTTTGCAGGTCGATCAGCCGCGACTCCCAGGTGGGGATCTGTACCCCCTTGTAACCCAGGTCGGCTACCCAGCGGCAAATGCTTTCCAATGAATTGAACGGCGGCTCGTCGCCCATGAATTGTGCCAGAAAAATGGCAGGCCCTTTTATCGTGCGCATGGTTGTATTTTTTACTCGCTGCGCAATTTATACAATTCATCGCACAAAATTTTTATCCCACGCAACAATTGGCGCTTGTTTTTCTTTCTATCTTAGTTTCATAATTAAACTAACCATGCACCAAACCGATATCCTTATTTTGGGCTCGGGCATCGGCGGGCTTAGCACCGCGATCTATGTAGCCCAGCAGCGCCCCGACCTGAAGATCACCGTGTTGACAAAAACCGACGACAGCGAGAGCAATACGCGCTACGCCCAGGGCGGGGTGGCTGCCGTGTGGGATCAGGAAAAAGACTCTTTCGACAAACATATCGAAGATACGCTCGACGCCGGCGATGACCTTTGCGACCGCAGAATAGTCGAAATTGTAGTGAAGGAAGGCCCCGAGCGCGTCCAGGAAATTATTGAATGGGGTACGCGATTCGACAAAAACAAAAGCGAGTCGTACGACCTGGGCCGCGAAGGCGGCCACTCCGAAAACCGCATTTTGCACTATAAAGACCTCACCGGCTGGGAAATACAGCGCGCCCTGCTCGAAAAATCGGCCCAATTGCCCAATATCGAAATTCAGGAGCATTTTTTTGCGGTAGATATTATCACCCAGCACCACCTGGGCTATAATGTAACCCGCCTTACGCCCGGTATCGAATGTTACGGCGCCTACGCGCTCAACAAGCAGACCGGGCAGATCGAGGCTATTTTGTCGAAGGCGACGGTGATCGCCACCGGCGGCACGGGTCAGGTATACCGCAATACGACCAACCCGGTGATCGCCACCGGCGACGGCATTGCGATGGCCTACCGCGCCAAAGCCCATGTGGAGAACATGGAGTTTGTGCAGTTTCACCCCACGGCTTTGTACAATCCGGCGGGCGAAAATCCGGTTTTCCTGGTCTCGGAGGCGGTGCGCGGCTTCGGCGGCATCCTCAAAACCCGCAAGGGCGAGGAGTTTATGCATAAATACGACCCCCGCAAATCGCTGGCGCCCCGCGACATTGTAGCCCGCGCCATCGACAACGAGATGAAAATTTCGGGCGAGGAATGTATGTTCCTGGATTGCCGCCACCTCGACAAAGCGGCTTTTGTGGCGCATTTTCCAACGATTTATGATAAATGCCTCAGCATCGGCATCGACCCGATGAAAGATATGATCCCCGTGGTGCCCGCCTGCCATTATATGTGCGGCGGCATCCGGGTTGATGATATGGGGCGCTCTTCGATCCACAACCTGTATGCCTGCGGCGAATGTACCTGCACCGGATTGCACGGCGCCAACCGCCTGGCTTCCAATTCGCTGCTCGAAGCGATGGTATTTGCCTACCGCATCCATATTGACGTGCTTGGGGTTATTGACCGGCTAAGCCTCAAAACCGGTATCCCGGAATGGAATGCCGGCGGCACTACCGACCCCAAGGAAATGGTGCTTATTACGCAAAGCGTTAAGGAACTCAAGGAAGTGATGAGCAGCTACGTGGGTATTGTGCGCTCCAATGTGCGCCTGCAACGTGCTATCGACCGCCTCGAATTGCTGTACCGCGAAACAGAGGCGCTGTACAACAGCACTACGCTCTCTCCGCAACTCTGCGAATTGCGCAACCTGATTACGATCGCCTACCTGATCACGCGGTCGGCAGCGATGCGCCGCGAAAGCCGCGGCCTGCATTTTACTACGGATTATCCCGATAAGCTTAATTTTTTGCAGCAGTCGATTTTGTAGGGGTTGTGGGTTGTAGGTTGTA
>DAINSQ010000053.1:0-27736 GCA_036741235.1 Saprospiraceae bacterium
GGGGATGCTCCATATCGCAGTGTATAAAACCCTACGCTATGGAGCGCTGGGGCTATATTGGTTCGCACAGTCGCACCATCGCAAATAAAACTGCCCGCTAAGGTACAAGTTCACAGTCTGTAAAAAAAACTATATTAGCCCCTTCATACAAAACCGTTTCGCTATGCGAAAACTATCCATCGGCCTGATCCTTCCCTTGCTATTTATGGGGTTGGCAGCCCAGTCGCAAAAAACAGCCAACCGTTCAGGGCTGAGTATTGAACAAATCATGCAAGGCGATCGCTTTGTAGGTTATCTTCCTGAAGACGTGTATTGGAGTGAAGACAGCAAGACCATCTATTTTACCTGGAACCCGGCAATGGCGCCCCTGCGCAGTCTTTACAAAGTTGACATTTCCGGTGGCGAGCCGCTGGAAGTCAGCTCCGAAGATCAAAAAACAATGCCGGAGCCCGGCGTTTACAATAAATCCGGCAATTTGTTTTTGTATGAAAAAAACGGCGACATTTTTTTATGGGATAAAACCAAAGGGCAAACCCGGCAAATTACCAATACTGTTGACCGCGAGAGCAATCCCGTTTTCAGCGGCGACGAATCCGCTATTGTTTTTACAAAAGACAACAACCTGTACGTATGGACAATAGCAGATGGCACGCTGCGCCAACTTACCAATCTCAAACGCGGCGCCAGGCGTGTTGAACCGGTTTACGGCAACCAGGACCAATGGCTGCGCAACGACCAACTGGAGTGGATGGGGGTGGTGAAACAGCGCAAGGAAACCCGCGAATTGCGCGAACAACGCGATAAACTCCTGGAGCCCAGGCGACCGCTGGAAATATTCTACGGCGAAAAACAATTGTCTAACCTTCAGTGCAGCCCCGATATAAATTATGTGACATATCGCCTCACGACCAGCAACGGCAAGGTTACATCCGTACCTGATTATGTGACGGAATCGGGTTATACGGAAACCCTCAGAGCCCGCGCTAAAGTGGGCGGGCCACAGGATGCCGCTGAACTATATATTTACGACATCGGGCGAGATACCAGTTTTCTCGTCAACACGGAGCTCATCGACGGTATTTACGACAAGCCGGAATTTTTGCGCGAATACCACAAAGACTCCACCGCTTACTCTCCGCGCTATAGTCGACCGCGCGAAACCGTTATTCACGGGCCGTTTTTTGCCGCCGACGGCAAGGCCGCCGTGGTAGTGCGCGCCCTCGACAACAAAGACCGGTGGATCATGCTGCTTGATATGGATACCGGGCAACTCCGCCACCTCGACCGCCAGCACGACGACGCGTGGATCGGCGGCCCCGGCATAGAAGGCTGGCTCAATGCCGCCGGCACTATGGGCTGGCTGCCCGATAACCGCCGCTTGTGGTACCAGTCGGAGGAGTCAGGGTATTCCCACCTCTACACCATTGATGTCGAAAACGGGGAGAAAAAAGCCCTCACCAGCGGGCGTTTCGAAGTACTAAGTGTGCGACTTTCACGCGACGGCAGTTATTTTTACATCCACGCCAACGCCGAAGGCCCGCACGAACAGCATTTCTACCGCTTGTCTGCCGCCGGAGGTCCGCTGGAACGTATTACTCAGCAATCGGGCGCCCATCAGGTTGCCATTTCGCCCGACGAGCGCTATCTGGCCGTTCGTTATTCATTCAGCAACCAGCCCTGGGAGTTATTCGTCATGGAAAATCGCCCGGGCGCGCCCCGGCGTCAGCTCACCCAATCGACAACGGCGGCATTCAAAGGATATCGGTGGCGCGAACCAGAAATCGTATGGATTCCCGCCACCGACGGCGCTCGCGTGCCCGCCAGGCTGTACCGCCCCGCCGGGGGCGCCCGCAAAGGCCCCGGCGTGATTTTTGTTCACGGCGCCGGCTATCTCCAGAATGTGCACAAGTGGTGGAGTTCTTATTTTAGAGAATATATGTTCCACAATTTCCTCGCGGACAACGGCTATACCGTGCTGGATATCGACTTTCGCGCCAGCGCCGGCTATGGTCGCGACTGGCGTACGGCTATCTACCGCCATATGGGGGGTAAAGATCTCAGCGATCAGATCGACGGCGCCCGCTTCCTGTCCAAAAATTACGGGGTTGATCCCAAACGCATCGGCATTTACGGCGGTTCCTACGGAGGGTTTATCACCCTGATGGCCCTGTTCAACGCCCCCGAAACTTTTCGTTGCGGCGCCGCCTTGCGTTCGGTGGCTGACTGGGCCCACTACAACCACCCTTATACGGCCAATATTCTCAATACGCCCACTACTGATAGCCTGGCCTATCGTCGCAGTTCGCCCATTTATTTTGCCGAGGGCTTAAAGGGGCGCCTGCTGATGCTCCACGGCATGGTCGATGTCAATGTGCATTTCCAGGATGTGGTGCGCCTGTCTCAACGCCTTATTGAACTGGGCAAAAACAACTGGGAGATGGCCATTTTCCCAATGGAGGACCACGGTTTCGTGGAGCCTTCCAGTTGGGTCGATGAGTATAAACGCATTTTCAAGCTGTTTGAAGAGGAGTTGAAATAACCGCAGGCGCACTCTGCAGATATTACCCCAGCTCCCCGATCATATCCTCCGGTTTCACCCATTCGTCAAATTGCTCGGAGGTGACCAGGCCGAGTTCCAGGGCGGCTTGTTTGAGCGTTTTGTCTTCCGCGTAGGCCTTTTTGGCGATAGCGGCGGCATTATCGTAGCCGATTTTGGTATTGAGGGCCGTCACCAGCATCAGCGAATTCTGGAGGTGCATTTGCAGGCGGCTATAGTTGGGTTCGATACCCACGGCACAGTGTTCGTCGAAGCTCGCGCAAGCGTCGCCGATGAGGCGTGCCGACATCAGGAAGTTGAAGATGATCAGCGGCTTGAACACGTTGAGTTCGAAATGGCCGTTCATACCGCCGATATTGACCGCCACGTCGTTGCCGATTACCTGGGCCATGGCCATAGTGAGGGCTTCTGATTGGGTAGGGTTCACCTTGCCGGGCATGATAGAAGAGCCGGGTTCGTTGGCGGGTATATTGATTTCGCCGATGCCGCTGCGCGGCCCCGAAGAGAGCATACGGATATCGTTGCCGATTTTGGTGAGCGCTACGGCCACGGTTTTCAGCGCGCCGTGGGCTTCAACCAAAGCGTCGTGGGTGGCCAGGGCTTCGAATTTGTTTTCAGCGGAAGTAAAGGGCAGCCCTGATAGTTCGGCGATTTTAGCGGCTACTTTTTGCGTATAGCCTTTGGGCGTATTGAGGCCGGTACCCACTGCCGTGCCGCCGAGGGCCAGCTCGCCCAGATGGGGCAGGGTATTTTTGATAGCGCGTATGCCATGGTCGAGCTGGGAGACATAACCCGAGAATTCTTGTCCCAACGTAAGCGGCGTGGCATCCATGAAGTGCGTACGGCCGATTTTCACGATTTTCATATACTCCTCCGACTTGGCCCTGAGCGTGTCGCGCAAGCGTTCAATGCCGGGGATGGCGACCTCCACCAGTATCTTATAAGCAGCGATATGCATGGCGGTGGGGAAAGTATCGTTGCTCGACTGCGACTTGTTGACGTCATCGTTGGGGTGCAGCCATTTTTTGTCGTCGGTCAGCGCGCCGCCATGCAAAACGTGGCCGCGGTTGGCAATCACCTCGTTGACGTTCATATTCGACTGTGTGCCCGAGCCGGTTTGCCACACGACTAGCGGGAATTGATCGTCGAGTTGACCGGCAGTGATTTCGTCGCAAACGCGGGCGATCATCTCGGCTTTGTCCTGGACCAGTACGCCCAATTCCAGATTGGTAAGGGCGGCGGCTTTTTTCAGGATGGCGAAAGCGCGAATAATTTCGATGGGCATACGGTGCCCGCCGATTTTAAAGTTTTCGGATGAGCGCTGCGTTTGAGCGCCCCAGTATTTGTCAGCCGGCACGTCTACGTAGCCAATGCTGTCTTTTTCTTTTCTGAATGACATAGTTTGTTTCGGTTAAGCCGGCGCAAAATTAAGGGAAAAAATGCGGTTTATATCGGTTATTTATGACAGCGTTAAACGGAGTAAAACCGAGTAACCCAAAGCATGGTGTTGACTCTGCGGCACTCCGTTTACCTGTGGTTAAAAAACATTACAGCTCGTAATTGGGAATGAGTTGTTCGTTTTTCTGGGCGTAAAATGCATTGATATACTGCACCACTTCCTCCGGGCTGTCGGTAATAGGCATCAGGTCGAGGTCGACGGCGTTGATGTTGTTTTCCTTTTCAAGCATCACCGATTGGATCCAGCCTTTGAGGCCCGACCAGTATTCGGCGCCGACAAGGATGATAGGCACTTTGCTGATTTTGCCGGTTTGCACCAGGGTGAGTACTTCGAAGAGTTCGTCCATGGTGCCGAAGCCGCCGGGCAGGGCTACGAAGGCCTGGGCATATTTGACAAACATCACCTTTCTCACAAAAAAGTACCTGAAACTGAGATACTTATCGAGATCGATATATTTGTTGTGTCCCTGTTCGTGGGGCAGATTGATATTGAGGCCTACCGACAGGCCGCCGTAGAGCGAAGCGCCTTTGTTGCCGGCTTCCATGATGCCGGGGCCGCCGCCGGTGATCACGCCGTAGCCTTCTTCGGTGAGCAGGCGGGCAATGTCTACCGCCATTTTGTAATAAGGATGCTCGGGACGCGTGCGGGCCGAGCCGAAGATGGACACACAGGGCCCCACTTCGTTAAGGGTTTCAAAGCCTTCTACAAATTCGGAAATCACCTTGAACATCGTCCAGGAGTTCTCGCCTTTGAGCTGTTTGCTCCATTGCTTCATCGGGTGTTTCGCCGTGTTCAAATTTAAGTCTGTCATAATTACTGTATTTAAAAATCCTTTTTAGGCGCAAAAAGCCTGCCGTGTCGCTACGGCAGGCTTTTTTGTATATAAACAACCTTGCAAATTAATTGGTTTTGGGCACAATGTCAATGGTAGGGAGGGGGACAGTGATTTTTTTCACAGGCGTATAAAAAAGCCCTGTAAATCGTGTACATCACGGTTTTGCCCGCCGCACCCCCGCTATTGTATTGAGCAGCCAAAGGAGAGTTAGAAAAAGCGCAATGCGTGCGATCACATCGCCCCATTTCGCATAAAAAGTGAGATGGTTGTTTAGCGTGATTTCTTGCCGAATGGCGGCTTGCTCGCCGTAGGGGGTGGCCTGGGAAATGTCGCCGCGGGTATTGACGAAAGCCGAAATCCCCGTATTGGCGGCGCGGGCAATGCTGCGGCGGGTTTCGATGGCGCGCAGCGAGGCGAACCAGAGATGTTGCCGGTGGCCGGCGGTATTGTCCCACCAGCCGTCATTGGTCATGATGAAGATGGCCTGGGCGCCTTTGCGGATGTAGCCGGTGAAATATTCTCCAAAAACGGATTCATAGCAAATAGCCGGGCCGATGCCGGCCTTGCCGGTGTTGAAGACGGAGCGTTCGGGCTGGGTGGCCAAACCCGCCGTGGTGCCGTCGAGGCGTTCAACGAGAGGTTTCAAAAAAAAGAAAATGTGCCGGAAGGGGAATATCTCGGGGCCGGGCACCAGCTTTGATTTTTTATACAAGGGAATGGGCGTATTGACAACAGGCGACAGCTCTACTGCTGCGTTAAATACTTCGTAGTGCAACACATCGCCATTGGCGCGTTGTTGACTGCGCACGTAGTCGCTGTGCGGCTCCCCTGGCTCAAAGATGTGATAACCGTCGATGCCGCTTACGATGCGCAGTTGGGGGTAGGGCCGCATAAAGTCGCGCAGGCTGTTAAACGACGGGTACTCATTCATTTTGGTGGATTCTACTAGCCCAAAACTGGTTTCGGGGAAGACGAGGTAGTCGGTGAGGCTGTCGGTAACCTGGCTGCTGAGTTGCAGGAAACGCTCCAGTTGTAAGCGTTCGGGGATGTCGAATTTTTCGTAGTGGGGTTCGTAATTGGGTTGTACAATAGCTACATCGATTTTCGGGCCCTCGTCGCGCCAGGTAGTGTAGATGCCGAGCGAGACGGCAACGGGCAGGGCTACAAGCAAGGCCAGGCGCAACAAGGTAGGGACCGGCCATTTTTGTTGATCTCTGTAGCGCTGCCAGATCTGGAATGCCAGCAGGTTGGCAACCCAGATCCAAAGCGAACCGCCGAAGACGCCGGTATATTCATACCACTGTACCAGAGGGTACCACTGCGCAAAGCCGTTGCCCAGGGTGAGCCAGGGCCAGGTGAGCTCCCAGTTGAGGTGCAGGTATTCAAATGATAACCAATAGACGACCAATATCAAAAAGCCAAATCGCGGCATGCGCTTGCGCGATTGCATAGCCACTACTACTACCGCGCTCATAAACAGGGAATTGACCAGGATGGCAAACAACCCGGCTACCAGGGCAGTATTGGCCACCCAGTAGGTGGCGAGGATATTCCAGATGACAAAAGTATGATAGCTGTATCGAAAAATGCGCCGCCAGGAAGCGCCCGCTGCTTCGAGTTCCTGCAACAAAACCAATAGCGGTACCCAGGCTACAAACAATAACAGCGGGAATGGAAAAAGCCCGGGAAACCCCAGCCCCAGCAATACGCCGCTCAAAGTGGACAGCAACAGCCATCGCGGATGCGATTCCATACCGGCTTTGCCCTGAGAACGCCAGTACCGGAACGCCGTAATAGCCCCCCAGGCGGCCAGCAGCAGCAATAGCGGCCTGTAACCCCATAGTTGTTGGTTGGCGGTGCGCTGCCACATGGCATAGGCCGTTAATGACGTTATGAGCATAAAAGCTAAGCTGATGAATGCCGACAGGTATTTTTTCACGGTATTGGTTGTGACGCTGTTCAAAATAGGCTAGCAAAGATAATAAAAACAGATAACCGACAACCAAACCTACAACCTACAACCTACAACCTACAACAACCTACAACCTACTTATCACCCCCATCAAACTCCCGCCTTCCAACTGTGCGTAAAAGTCGCTGATATACGCCAGCAAATCCTGCCTTTGATCCCAATTCAGTCCGGGGGCTTTTTCAATCAACTGCCTGATGACTTTCTTTCTGGATATAAATAAATCGCAGACGGCCTTTGCCGTGTCTTTATCAACTGCCTGTCCTTTAAAAGCGCGTTCGCGGATGCTTTTTAGCCCCAAATTTGCGTCGGGCACGGCATAGGGCGCATTGACAAACCCCGAAAAGTCGAAATCAAAAGGTACCGCCACCATAACTCCTTTTTGGCGCAGGGTCATAATTTCCACGTTTCTATTCATTTCCAGCGACCAGTCGGTATTGCCGATCATATACTGGAAAAGCGCCTGCGTGAGCTGGTTCTTGGGTTCAATCTGCGAGGGGCTGGTACCGTAGCAGTCCTTGCAAAGCTCGCCGCCCAGACGATCGGCCATCTCGTCGTCGTCTTCGATTAGAACACCTGTGCGCGTCATTTTTTTTCCGGTAATGATGTCGCGATAGGTTATTCTAACCATTTTGACTTGAAGGCAATACTCGCTAAGTTGCTGGTAAATTTGGTAAACAAGCCCCTCCTTCGCCAGTGTGACGTCGGTCTCAGTGCGGTCTTCTTTGCAGTGGGTTACCAGCTTGAAACTGTTATGGCCGCTAAAACCTCTGGCCCGGAGTTCTTCTTTTGACAACCTGATGCGCAACGGTGGGAAATCGCATACTTTCAACCGGTAACGCCCTCCGGTTCTTATCTCGGCATTCCAGGTGATTTCTTCTTTTTTTCCTTTTTTGAATTTCAAAATGGCAGGTACGGTATTTTCGCTGTTTCGCTGGCTGAGCATGAGGTTGATGTCAAATTCCAGATCGAATTTCAGCGCATCCTGTTTTTGCCATTCCTGAAACAAACTAGTCGTATCAACGGGCATTTCATGCGCTGCGTTTAGCGTGATGCTTGTAATAAGACAAGCGGCAATATTTAACCATCTCCCCACTTTTTGCGTTTTCATGATTGCCGGATTTTACTTTTAGCTGCTTAACTTTGTTTTTCAAATTTACGCAAAGATGGAGCCTTAAACTCCGGGGGCGCCAGTTTTTCATTACGAGTGCCCGTTTTAAGTCGACAGAAACCGCTTTTGGAGTGGATGAATGGCATACATACCACTCAAAACTTGTTTTTATGCCCAAAAAAGCGCCTCCTGCGCACACTGGTCTGTTGGTAAATGTATTGACCAACAAAACTTTACATCGGTTGTTGCTGCTGCTTGCCGGATTGCTAGGCCTTGTTGCCCTGCCCTTTTTCGTATTGGTGCGCACCGCTGTTTTTCTTCACGCGCAATACGCCTATCCCGCGTGGTTGTGCGTGTTTGGAGGTGTAATGGCAAGCGCTGCGTTATTGTTTTTATACGTGAGTTATGGGCGCAACCGCCTGCTCGACTCCAAAACCCCCATCGAAAAGCAGATCAAGCAGAATTATGTCATCGCCCTGGCGGCTACGCTTTTTTATTGTTGTCAAACCGTATTGTTTTTTTCCGCAGCCAATACCAAAGGCGCGGAGGTTCAGCAGGAGTTTCGCAGCCTGCACCCGGTATTGCGGCTTGGCGTGAGTACGCTGGTATACCTCGACGGCTCGCTGATGCTCACCGACGCCCAGCGCCTGCCGGAGGATTACAAGGCCATGGGACTGCCCTCCAAGCGCTATTCCCTGCACTACCGGCAAAGCAACGGCTACGTACACGCAGTGGATATCCGTACGATTGGCCGCAGTTTTTTGCGCAATGGACTGGTGAAGCTGTATTTCCGATTGTTGGGCTTTCGCACCTTGCGACACACCGGCAGCGCCGATCACCTGCATGTATCCCTCAAAAGTCACGATAGGCCGGCAGCTTCATTCCGTGTCCATCCGCACCACTTTGGGCGTGAAGGCGCCGATGATGTCAACCAAATCGCTCTGGCAGGCCATGACCTGCCGGATATCCTTGTACACAAAGGGGGCCTCGTCGAGCCCGCCGCCGATAAGGTCGATGCCGCTTTCTTTAAGGTGTTTTTTGAACTCGCCGAAGTCGATGGTCGCTTTGGCTTTTCGCCGCGACATAAGGCGGCCCGCCCCGTGCGAGGCTGAGTTGATTGACTCCGGATCGCCCTTGCCCATGACGATATAGCCCGGCGAGCTCATTGAGCCGGGAATGATGCCCAGCGCCCCCTTGCCGGCAGGCGTGGCGCCTTTGCGGTGTACGATGACTTCGCGGCCGTCGGCCAATTGTTCTTTCCAGGCGAAATTGTGGTGGTTTTCAACGCGCGCCAGCGGCTCAAGGCCCAGGGCTTTGCCTATTCTATGGTGAATATGATGATGACAGGCCGAGGCGTAGTCGCCCGCCAAGGTCATTGCTTGCCAGTATTCCTGCCCCTCTTCAGTGTCGAGGTACAACC
This sequence comes from Saprospiraceae bacterium, assembly GCA_036741235.1. GTDB lineage: Bacteria > Bacteroidota > Bacteroidia > Chitinophagales > Saprospiraceae > JABWBR01. The sequence goes on from DAINSQ010000053.1 coordinate 9,352, forward strand.
AGGCCAGGTGGCGGGCCTCCTGCGGCAGTTGGCACAGCGACATGGCCAGCTTGGTATAGTGCTGGGCCAGCCCCGCGCCCAGGCCCCGCGACCCCGAATGCGATAAAAGCCCCACGTATTTACCGGCAGGCAACGACCAGGGATTCGCCCCCTCGGGAATGGCCACTACGCCGAATTCTACAAAGTGATTGCCCGAACCCGAGGTGCCGATTTGCTGTCGGGCGCGTTCGCGCAACTCTTTGGCCTTGGGAATGAGCTTGAATTCCTCGCGGTGGAGTACCTCGTCGTCCATAGGTCGCTCGAAGATGTCCGTGCCGAAACGGGTGTGATCGAGCAGCAACGCGCGCAACCGCTCCCGGTCCTGGGCAAAAACCTGCACCGGCAAGTCGAATACCGACAGGCACATGCGACAGCCGATATCCATACCCACGCCATACGGAATAACGGCATTGTCGGCTGCCAATACGCCTCCGATTGGCAATCCGTAGCCGCCGTGCGCATCCGGCATCAACGCGCCGGCCACAGTAATGGGCAGCCGCATGGCCGTGCGCATTTGCTCAATGGCGCTTTCGTCGATGTTGTCAGCGCCGTAGGTATGGTAGGCCAACGGCTCCGGCCGCAATACGGGCGCCTGTATTTCGGCTTTTTTCTGTTGCTTCAGCAGTAGTTCGGATATTTCACCCAAAATTTTATCGCCGGCAAATCGCTCCGGATCGGCCAGTACTTCCGACAGCAGCTCCAATACCCGGTATTTGGCCGTGCGCTTGTGGTGCCTGGTCATGGCATTGATCGCCACGCCGATCACCCGCCCCTCCGGAAAACCGATGTCGATGAGGTCTTTACCGCGCAGTTGTAATTTGGTCATATAAACCGGTGCTTGATTACTATACAAAGATATTTCGTTCAATGGCTGTATAAAGGTATTTTTGCAGGAAATAGTTCCGTTATCGGTTGTCAGTATATAACGACAACCTACAACCTACAACCTACAACAATGCCCCTCCCCTTCCACCCCCAATACGACACCATGGATTGCGGGCCGGCGTGTCTGCGCATGGTGGCCGGGTATTACGGCAGGAATTACGCGCTGAGTACCCTGCGCGACTATTGCCATGTCGACAGGGAGGGAGTATCGATGCTGGGATTGACGGAGGCGGCGGAAGCCATAGGCTTTCGGGCCGTAGCCGTGCGATTGCCTTTTGCGGGGCGCCCCGGCTTGTTGGAGGCGCCGCTGCCCCTGATAGTACACTGGCGGGGCAGGCATTTTGTAGTCGTTTACCGCATTACCCGGCGCAAAGTGTGGATTGCCGACCCGGCGATGGGCAAAATTGGGCTTTCGCATGTCGACTTTTGCAAGGCCTGGCTTACCGGGCAGCCGGAGGGCAATGCCCTGCTGCTGGAACCGACCAACGAATTTTACGCTTTGCAGGGCGAACAACCCCGGCGCCGCAGCCTGTCGCACCTGTTGCACTATATTCAACCGTATCGCAGCATGCTGCTACAGTTGCTGGTAGGCGTGCTGGTAGGCAGTTTGTTGCAACTCCTGTTTCCTTTTCTCACGCAGGCTATCGTAGATATTGGGGTACAACAGAGCGATATTCCGTTCATTTACCTGTTATTGATGGGGCAGTTGGCCGTATTTCTGGGGCAAATGGGGGTGCAGGTCATGCAGTCCTTTATCTTGTTGCACATCGGCGCGCGGGTCAACCTGGCGCTGTTGAGCGATTTTCTGGCCAAATTATTCCGCCTGCCGCTGCGTTTTTTCGACGCCAAACACACCGGCGACCTGCTGCAGCGCATCGCCGACCACCGGCGTATTGAGCTGTTCCTTACGCAATCGACTTTAAGCGCCTTATTTTCGGGGGTGTATGTCATCGTTTTCGGACTGGTGCTGCTGTATTACCATCCCCTGGTTTTTGCGCTGTTTTTGGCAGGCGCTTCGCTTTACGTGGGCTGGATTTTTTTATTTATGAAAAAAAGAGCGGCATTGGATAACCGGCGATTTGAAGAACTGGCGGAAAACCAGTCTACTATCATAGAGCTGTTGCAGGCCATGCCCGAAATCAAATTGCAAAACAGCGAAAACCGCCGCCGGAGCCTGTGGGAAGGGGTGCAAATGCGTTTGTTTAAAACCAATCTGCGCTGGCTGAGCCTTACGCAGTACCAGGACAATGGCGCGGCTTTTCTAAGCCAGCTCAAGGATATCCTGATCACCTTTGTAGCCGCCCGCAGCGTTATTGCCGGCGAACTCACGCTGGGTATGATGCTGGCCATACAGTACATCGCCGGACAACTCAACGCGCCATTGCAGCAACTGCTGTTTTTTCTGCGCGCTGCCCAGGACGCGCGCATCAGCCTGGAGCGGATGCGGGAAATCCACGAGCAGCCCGACGAAGAGCCGGCCGAAGCGCAGATGCTTGAGGCGCTGCCTGAATCCGGCGATCTGGTCATCGAAAATTTATCGTTTAAATACAACCCGCTTGACGACTATGTCCTGCGCGATCTGAGTTTCACCATCCCCAGGGGCAAGGTGACCGCCATTGTAGGCGCCAGCGGCAGCGGCAAGACTACCCTGGTAAAGCTATTGCTCGGCTTTTACGAGCCGCTATCGGGTCAAGTCAGAGTTGGGAATACCCCGCTTGGCGCCATCAGCAAGCATACGTGGCGCAGCTGCTGCGGGGCGGTATTGCAAGATGGATTTATCTTTTCGGATACCCTGGCGCGCAACATCGCCGAGAGCAGCCCGGAAGTAGACCAGTCCCGACTGCACCGGGCCGCCGAAGTAGCCTGTCTCGACGAAGTCGCTGCATCGCTGCCGCTGCATTACGACACGCCCGTCGGCGCCGGCGGCAACGGTCTCAGCCAGGGGCAGCAACAGCGCCTGCTTATCGCCAGGGCGGTCTACAAAGACCCCGCCTACCTGTTTTTCGACGAGGCCACCAACGCCCTCGACGCCCACCACGAAAAACAGATCACCAATAACCTTCGCCAATTTTACCACGGCCGCACGGTAGTTGTCGTCGCCCACCGCCTCAGCACCGTCCGCGACGCCGACCAGATCGCCGTGCTGTCCCACGGCCGCCTCGTTGAACTGGGCGCCCACCAGGAGCTGATCAGCCGCCAGGGCGCCTATTACGAGCTGGTACGGGAGCAGTTGGAGATGTGAGGAGGCGGTTGTCGGTTGTAAGTTGTAAGTTGTAAGTTGTAGGTTGTAGGTTCTCTGTTATCCGTTGTAGGTTGTAGGTTGTAGGTTTGAGTAGGGCCTATGTAACTCATAAGCCCTACTCAATTGCAGCTATTCTTTGACAATTTTTAATGTTTTGAATACATACCCTGTAGCTTGTATTTCAATAAAATACACGCCGCTTGGTAGATGTTGGAGTTGGGTTTGCCATAGGGTATTTCTCCGGGGAACGACTTCGGTGCTGATTGTATTTCCCAAAGCGTCTATTATGGCAATACGCGCATCAACGGGCAATTCGATTCCCCAGGCTACTGTCAGTTCACCGGAGGTCGGATTGGGCATGGCCAGCAACGGTAAACCTTTTACATCAGCCGGATCTATGACCTCTACCAGAATGCCGCACCCCGAAATATTGTGCACGCATTGGGGCAGCTCGAAGGAAGCCGTTTTAATGCAACCATTGCAATTAGCTGTAAAAAGATATGTACCGCCGGCATTTACAACCACCTGATCGGTGTTGTCGCCACTGATAATAATACCATCGGTAGTAGACCATTGGTAGGAACATGCCGAACCCGTCGGAAGATTGACTACCATACCGGTGAGTGTAATTTGTTGATCATTACATCTGAAACAAGGCCCCACGATTTTCGCAAAACAAGGCGGTCCGACGATGTTCACCAGCGAGGTAACTTTCTCTCCGCAGCAATCATTGCTCACTACGGCAAAGTAATTTCCGGCAAGGGAAGTGCTTGTATAATTAAACACAGCGGGCGAACCTGCCGGCGCAGGGGTGATGTGGATTAATATGCCGTCTTTATACCATTTGATGGTTGTGTTGCAATCAGCGTCGGGGTAAGGAACGTATTCGAGGTAAAGGCTAACACAGATGGGATCGCAGGGTGGGTCGGGCTGGGCAGAAAACTGGCTGATCGTCAAGGGCTGGCGCACGTCAATGAGCAGTTTTACTGTATCCGCTGCACAAACGCCGTTTTGAGATGTCACCATGAACCAGGTATCCTGATCAAGGCCGTTGGTGTGCCATAAGGGATTGGATGAGCCCGCGCCGGAAATGGGCAGATAGGTAATGTCGTCGATGCTCGACCACCAATTCCACATCGGCGGCTCTCCGGCACAGCCGGGGTCGTATACCAGGGTGGCGTCTTCTCCGGGGCAGAAAGGCTGCAATTCGAATGGATCCATGCTAATATTGCCTTTAGGGGCATCATTACTGTACAACCTGATTCTCGCAAAACACTCCTGTTGTCCGCACAAATCAGTGATTACGACCCTGTAATGATAATCCTGGTAACAGTCAACCAACGGATTTGTATGGCTGAAAGATTGTGTGGGCTGATAGGTAAGCCCGCCGGTTTGTACCAAATTGCCGTTGGGGTCGTACCAGGCTATATCAAAATTACAATCGGTAGACGCCGGCGTCAGGGTAAGTAACCCCGGGGTGATAGGCGATCCTGTATAGCAGTATTCCTGGTCGTTGATGCTGCAGGTGGGGGTTTCACATAAATTAATGGTAGCTACATTTGATACCAATTGGCTGCACGGGGCGTCGTTCAATGCTACAACTACATAAACGCATACGTCGCCGGTGAGAGAAGCCGGGTTAAGATGTAGCGGTTCAAGTGTGTTGGTAAGGTTGTCCTGGAAAGGCGTAATCCCCCAGGGCAGCGCAGGGCATGGCGCAGGTTGGACATACCATTTCACCCTGCTGATATTATTCAGGGTACCGAGCACTTCAATAGGCACGTCGAAGGAAGTTTCGTCTTTACACACCTGCCAATCCAGAACGCTGACTTCTTTACAACAATCTGTTGGCAGTGCTATGGGTAAATCACAATTAATCGTATTGCCCAGGGGACAAATACAAGACATCTGAACGGTAAGGTTGATTTGGCTTGGAATGGGGTCGCTGACTGCAATAGTACCTGTGATGGTAGCAAATCCTCCCGAAAAAGCAGAAATGCTGCTGATGTTGAGCGTTGTCGTACCCGACTGGTTGTTTACAATGCTCAAACCGCATGAGGCAGCGCCGCTCAGGTCTTGTACTTCCAGGCTAAAAGCATACAAATAGGGATCGTCAGTGCAAGAAAGTTGTGCGGATGTGATGGCCCCGCAAGTGCAATTTACCGTAACAGGAAATGTGCAGGTACTGGTGTTGCCGCTCATGTCAGTAGCCGTACAAGTCACCATGGTGGTGCCGCATGGGAAAAACTGGCCGCTGGTATGCGAACAGGTATAGGTTACCATCGGGCAATTATCGGATATGGTGGGTGGGTTGAAGCTCACATTAGCGCCCCCATCACAAATGGGCGCGTTGACAGGCGGCGGCGCCTGGCAACTGATTTGCGGCGGTTCGTTGTCAATCACGGTTATGAGCGTTGTACAGGTCAGGGTGTTTATGCCGTCTACCGCCGTAGCCGTCAACGTGGTTAGCCCTTTATTGTAAAACGTGGCAGGGTTTGTTCCTGTAGTGGCTCCCGTCAACTGATAGAAAATTACTGGGTCGGGCAGACAGTCGTCAATCGTTGTAGCCTGAGGATTCAGCGCTGCCCCGCAAACTCCTGGATCGGTATTGACGGTAATATCCGGGGGGCAGTTGAGTTGGAATAGCGTATTATCGGCAGGCACTTGTACGTCATTGCATACTTCTACTACACAACCCAATGCGTCAGTAATGGTGAGGCACACCGTATAAATGCCGGCGCCGGGAAAAGTATAAGTTGGATTAAAAACATTTGCATCTTCAATGTTATCGCCGTTGAAATCCCAGCTGTACGTCAATGGCGGCGTGCCGTTGCCCACGCTGTTGAACACAGTGAGCGCGCAGCCGCCCTGCCAGCCGAAACTTGCCAGACAATCCGGCGTGCAGAAGTCGTTGCACAGATATGGGATCGGAATAGCGCTCAGTTGGGAATTGGGAGGGACCGGTAATGTATTTACCTTGGTAGGCGTGATATCAAGTGTAAATAAATTGCCAAAAATGATGGGATTAATCGGGTAATCATACGCACAACTGGCAGTAAGATCCAGGTCGTAATTGCCTACCAACATATCGTGATCGCCAAAACCTGAGGGCGTATTCTTTCTGCCATCAGCATAAAAAATGCGGTTAAAACCCGGCGTAACTGCTATATGCCCCAATGTGTAATCCGTTTCCACAATGGGATCGTCTTCCATGTATTTCGACATTTGAAGGTTGATCAAAGCTCCAGAGACCACATAGCGTTGTATAATATTATACTTTTCGCTCAGCAGATCTTTAACCTGGCCTATCGAATACAATCGCCCCACGTTGTCTATGCCAATCTCCCGGAAATCAATGATTTCTGGAATGCGAAGGGCATAAATAAAATTCAGATCGGCCGTCAAGAGCGCAATAAAAGCTTCGTTATTGCCAAAATTAGATCCTGCAATGGCAATCTGACCGGATGGCAATTCTACGCCATCGTATATATCGATGATGAGATTGGTGCGCTTGGAACCCGCGATTATATTGCCATTTAGTCCATTTATTCGCACCATTATTCCATAGCCATCGGGAGAGTCGTTGCCTAATAGAATAAGATCGCCATTGGCAAGCGCGATAAGCCCGCGGTGAAACTCGTCATCAATATTATAGTCGTATTGCCAGGGACAACCCGGTTTAAAGTTCAGGTTTTGGTCTGCATTAAAAACTACTACTACATCTACCGACGAGGGGGGACTGGGGCTGGCCGGCGTATTGCGGGTACCAAGTATGTAGTAGGGGAAGGCTGGATCTTTGGGAAATGGGTGCCGAATGATCTTCTGGAAAAACTCGCGCCCGGTTTGTTGCATCCGTTTTACCGATTGAATAACGCCGTTGTCATTGATTTTGAAAATAATAGATTCATTATTTTGGGGAATGCCGGCCACCTGAAAAGGCTCGGTATACCCCACCAGGATGAGCTCGTCGGTGGAGGGCTCGTATTCAAAATCAGTGATCGTTGAGGGAAAGTCGAGCCGGAAGTCAAAAATCAATGTTCCGTTGTTGATATCAAACTTGCTGAAAGTTGCGTATGTCTGCCCGCTTATCCTGGTTTGCCCCGCCACATATACGCCGTCGCTAAATGCTTTTACCCGGGTGGGAACACTGTAAGCCGTGTCGCCGTATATTTTTTCAAAATCTCCGGGAAATGGACACGGCAGCACCGTAATGTCAACAGTGCAGTTGGCTGTGTTGCCTGAGCCGTCTACCGCTGTGTAGGTTACAGTCGTAAGTCCTACCGCAAAAAACGAACCGCTGGCATCGCCAACGCCGCTGCCCATTGTCGCACCTGAAAACACATAGGAATAAGAAGGCGGCGGGCAGTTATCGCTGAGTATCGGCGTTAGGTTATTTGCTTGCGCAAAACACTCGCCTGCGGGACTCGGCATGCCGATAATCGTTTGAGGCGCCGGACACATTATGGTGGGCGGAAGCTTGTCTACCACATCAACCTGAGCGGTGCAAATACTGAAATTCCCCAATAAGTCGGTTACCGTTAATGTAACCGTATTGAGGCCCAGATCGGCGCAGGAGAACATGTCCCGGTCAAGACTCATCGTGAAAGGGCAATCGTCGAAAGAGCCGTTGTCAACGTCGCTTACTGTGATAGACGCGGTACCCGCTGCGTCCAGTGAGGCAAGAATGGCGGATTGGCAGACGGCTATGGGCGCGATGTTGTCTAACGCAACATTAATGTTTGTGCAATAGGTTGCGCTGCACACGCCGTCGGACGCCGTTACGCAAATCTGGTAATTGGCGGGAAAAGTGTAAAAAGCAGTAGGGCTATCGCCGGTACCTGTAGTGCCGTTGCCGAAATCCCAACTGTAGGTGACAAGGCTGCCCATGCCCGTTACCTGGGCGGAAAACTGAACCGACCCCATACACGGATCAGGGTTTATGCCTTGTATTATCACTTCGCAATTATTGGAGATGGGGGGCTGAAAGCAGACTGCTGGCTGTTATCGTCGGCTATACATTGGGCTGTCATCGCATTATTCTGACAGGGAACGGAATTCAGGGGAAAGTCGATAAGACCTTCGAAAGCACCCATTATGTCAGGCGTTTGGAATAGCTGGTCGGCATTGCACATGCAACTACCTATGACGAGATTGTTATCGCAGCGGGCGGCATAGGCCTGAGTTCCTCCCGATTGGCCAAGATTGTTCCATTGTTGGCCGGCGAGGTAATAACCCTGGTTGGGCAGGTTAATGACTTTGTGTAATATGCCAAATTGCGCAGCGCTGTGCGTCAGCCGTTTGGATTGCAGCAGCGTACCGTCGTTTTTGATGGTCATCAGCCAGGGGCGATAGGGCAAGGAGGGGTCGCTCCAATACGACCAGCCTCCAATGGCCAGGGTATCGTTTTTTGCTTCGATATCCCAGGGTACGTCGTATTGGACAAAAAAACCGGGATCGTCGGGCCAGTCAATGATCTTCGACCAGTCATATGCCAAATCGACCCCCGGAGTGCTCTGCGACCAGGATAATTTCATCAGCCAGCCTTTTCCGCTGTTGGATGCCGTGGCGCCGATAACAAAAAGGGAACTGCCTACTTGCACCAGATCAATAGGGTGGTGGTTATCCGGATCGGAGACGTCGGGATCGAATACGTCGCCGATACCATTGATTTCCTGAAAGCCTGCATCCAACAACACAAAACCCGGTTTGCCGCCGTAGTTGGCGTATTCGTCGCCGCAAACTGCCCAAACGGCATTGCCAAAGGCGCCGGGTGTCAGCGGCGTCATACCCAGGGGTTCAAACCCCGTAGCGAATTCATGCGAGGTACATGCGGCGCCGGCGCCATCCATTTCGTGAATAACCATATTGCCAAAGTTGTTTGGATTGCGCACTGCCAAAATCGCATAATTATCAGTGCCGCTCCTGAAAATACCGCGGGCAATTTCGTCAACGCCGTCGTTGTTGAAACCCAGGCGCCGGCTCCATACTACACAACCGCCTGGATCGAGGCGAGCAACCCAGATGTCTTTGTCAAGACTCAGCGAAGTATTGACGGCTATCATATATCCGTTGGGATTGCCGGTGGCGTCAAATGCTTCGGTAATAAATGCTGTCTTTGATTCAATAAAATTATACGATACCGGTAAACTGCCGCTTGTCGGGGTTATCCGCTGAGGAACGCCGATAAACTGCCCGTTGCTGTTGTATTTGGCAAAGTATACATGCCAATCAGTGGCGCCGGCCTCTTGTTTGATGCCAATTCCAACCAACTCGCCGGCGGTATTGCGAATGGCGTCGCTGAGCAAATAGGTACGGCCTGCAGTTGCCGACGGCGAGTTGATGCTAAAAGTGGGTACGGTTGCAGGGCATTGGCCGGGAGCCTTCGTTTGCCAAATCAGAAGGCATATATATATGGCGATAGTAATCTTTCTCATACTCGTTTGGCTTTGATGGTGAATGTCTTATTCCTCCGCGCATGGAACAATTGTGGTGCTGGCCTCTACCGTGCAACCCGTAGAGAGGTTGGTGACAATAAGGGTGTAGGTTGTTCCGCCAGGGTCAGGGGTGTGGGTTAATATGCAATCCGTGCCCAATACGTTGCCGAAACTATCCGTCCACAGAAATTCCAGTAGCCCCGAGCAATTGTCCATTGAGCTGCATCCGCTGAGGGTGATGGGTTCACCCTCGCAGGCGCATTCGTTGGGCATTAACGGGCAACTAATTACTGGTTCGATTTCACACACAGTGAGACAAATCGGCGCAGTTGTATAGTGCTGGCCCGCACAGCCATTGCTGATGACAGCCCAATAACAAGCCTGTTGTGCCGCATTGTAGGTTGGGCCCGTGCCCACCGATAGCCCGTCGCAGTACCAGGTATATTGTAAAGCAGGATCGTAATTATCGACGCTCAGCATGGAAACACCACCTTGACAAACCAACCCCGAACCGCTTATGTCGTCGGCAGGCGTGCTGAGTTGAAGGCAAATCCTGATCAGGTTGCTATGACACGGTTCGCACCCCGAAGGATCAGAAAACGGGCGGCATTCAATGCGATAAAATATACAGGTTTCGCCGGCCGGCCACAAATAAGGAGAAAGGCTGGGGTCATAAGTCGGCAATATATTGGTATTCTGGGTGGAATTACCGGCGCCAAGGTCGCGCCAAATTCCTTCGGAAGGAAATAAATATTGCCAAACCGGCGTGCAGTTTTCAAAATCTGATGGGTTAATCATGACCAGGGTTGCATCATCGCCCGGACAGATTATGTAGTGGTCGGGGTTATTATCCGGGTCGGGTAATAAGCCGCTGGAAATTACACCTTGTATGCTGCCGCAATGCGGGATCGGGTCTACTGCAATACATTCCTGAACGCTTTGCGCCGGGCAACCGCAATTGGAAACAATGGCTTCAAAGCAATAATCTTCTGTTCCTGCTGTTACCGGGTAGGAGAAAGAGGTCTGGTTGTCGTAAGCCGGCAGCATTGCCCCGTTTATTGTCCATGAAATTTGTACGGCGTTGCCCATCGCGCCGGCAAAAGGCGGCAAACCTGACAAGGAAACGTCGAGCGAAACCACGTCGCCTTCACAAAGCGTGCCGTTGAGTATACCGGCAGGCGATACATTGATGTTGACTACAGGTGCAGATACAGGGCAACATACGCGCAGCGTATATTCATTGGTGCAAAAAGTGCAGGTTTCGGCGCCTATCGTTTGGGTAATGATGGCGCGATAGCGTTTATCAATATATCCCGGTCCGCTAATACAATCGGGTACCGTAATGCGGCCGGGAGGTACGGCAAAACAGAAGCCCGAGAATACGGGATCTGCAACAGGCTGCCATCCGCTTCCATCATCGCATTCCCATACTACGCTTAAACCCGGCTGTGACGCTATTTCACTCCCGCCTCCTTCCGTTATACAGAAATGTACGGCTTCTCCACTGCATATTTCAGTGAGTGCAGTGCTTTGTGTAGGCAAATCACTGATATTTAAGTCAAAAATATTAGATAATACAAAGTTGCTGACAGGGCCGTTAAGCGAAAAGTTGTTGGCGGGAGGCGCTGTTATCGAACCGTGGAAGCCATTACCTGTAATATCAATCGCCTGCGTAATACTGGTGTTGTTACCGCCAGGTATGGCGCCTTGGTCAAGCGTCCAGTGTACCGCTAAACCCGTGGTACCAGGTAATACACAGTATTTATTGTCGCATATTTCTTTTTCGCTGCGTATGATATTCCATATGCGAATATCATCTATTCTGCCTTGCCAGTAGCCGTTCGGTTGCGGAGGCCCCAGCCAGTAGCCCACACGAAAGGTGCTGAAATTAAAGGCGAATACGTTCATTGTGCCGGTATAAACCAGTTCACAATCCAAAAAAATCTGAACCACACTGCCGCTACGCGTGACGGCTACATGTCGCCAGGCATTGAGCACCGACCCTGTTGGAATGGTTACTGGTCCGGACAAAACCGGCGGCTGACCGTTGAACCAGTAGAAATGCAATTGCCCCCCACCACAGACGCCCAGTTCGAACCGCGAACCAGGGCCACTGAGGGCAAACAATCTTTTGAAATCGGCTGAGCAGTTTCCTGTGCCTGCGTCAGCATTAAACCAGGCTTCAATTGTAAAACTGGAATTGCCGGCAATTGGAATAGTACTTAGCGTGATTTGATCGCCGGCGCCATCAAAGTATAGGCATTGGTTGTCGTCGCATTGAGCCCAGGCAAAAGGCAGGTAAGTTGCCGTACACATCAGTAGCAGCAAAAGTGTTTGTTTGCTTTTTCTCATTTGCGTATCATTTTGGTTATACGAGAGCTGTGCAAGGATATTCTCGCAGCCTGTTATTTGCTAACTATATTTTTATTTAAATTGGTATGGAAATCGTTTTTTGATTTCCTCTCGTCGAGTCGGGCGTGGCTTGGAAACTTTTGGTTGGAAACCTGGGAACTAAACTTTGAGTACAATTATATGATTTATTCTGAAATTGCAGAATAATACACTTTTTTAAATTTTAAAATTTATATTTTCTAATATAAAAAAATGATGATATATTATTTAGCCATATAGCGATATTAGCCATTCTCTTTCAGCCAGTAAACTGGTCGTGCTAATGTCAGATAGCAGTTTCTCTTTTTCTCCACGCTTGCGTTCAACCGGCGCAATAATCTTCTTCAAAAACCGCACAAAATTGCGGTACATCTCGCGGTGGTAGCCGCCTTCTTTGTGGCGGCGCAGGTAGATGTCAAAGCTGTCGAGCAGCGATTCCAGCGCCTGGATTTCACCCAACTCGTAATACATGCGCACCATCATGCGGCGCACGTCGAAGTTTTCCAGTATATCGCGCATTTCTACGTGGCGAAGTAACTCTAGCGCCTTGCCGTATTCGCGTTTGCGAAAGTGGTAGGTGGCCAGGTTGTAGCGAAAAATGTTGTCGCGGTCGCGGGGGGGCAGGTAGACCTCAAACTCGCGCAAATACGCCAGAGCCCAATCCCATTCGCCAACAGCAACGGCTATGTTGAGCACGTTGCGGTAGGTAGTTTTTGATAAATAACCGTTTTCGAGGAATACTTTTCGGGCCAGTCCGCCCCGGTACAGGTCAAATGCTTCGCGCATGAACTTTTTGTCGGCGGCGTTGATGCGGCGGATGCAGACGTTGATGGCCAGGATGTAAAGGTCGCGCAGGTCGGCTTCCGGGAAGATGGGGCCGTTTTGGGCAATCAGATTTTTCAGGCGCAAAAAACGCTCCTCCCGGTCGGGCTCGGCAAGAGCCGTATAACTGGCATGCCAGGTATTGACGGCTTCGTTGTGCTCAAAATGACCCTGCTCGACCAGTCGAAGCGTCTCGGGCAAATAAGGGATAACCGCCGATACATTCGATACATTTTGCTGCGCCAACAGGATACAACCCTGCCGCAGGGAGTTGACAGCCACATAAGCGCCGAAAGCATTGTTGATCTCTGCCACGTTGTCAACTCCGCCGCGGTGTTTTTGCCGGCCCAATTCCCATATCTCCTGCTCCAGCAAAAAACGCCGGAAGTAATACCCGTCGTGGCGATCCGGCGATTTTTCAAGCGCCGCTTTTGCGCGCGCCAACTCGCGTTCCAATAACTCGCTGTCTCCCGTTTTTTTCAATTCCCGGCACAGCGCCAGGTCGACTGCCGGCTGATCTTCCAGCCATCCCTGCCAGGCCAGGCCAAGCCGGATCACTTCCAGCAAATAAGCCATCAGGTGGCGCATTTTGCCGTCGTCGTAGGGCCTTTTTTTATAGACAAATTGAAAAGCCGCTTCTTTTGTCCATGTCTTTTTATCGGCATGTTTGGCAATGAAGTCCAGGAGCAGGGCCACTTCTTTCCTTTGGTTAAGCAATGGCGATTGTACCGCCCTGACTGCCTGCTTGCGTTGCGCTTCGCTTAGCGCTTCCCAGGTTTTGATTAATATGCTGCTTTTCATTTAAAAAAATTTACACAATAAAATTAATAATTTATTGATTTTAAATAAAATAAGACAAATTAATAAAGGCATATTTATGACAAATTACAAAAAATGTCCTTTCTATGCATAGGTATTGATCGCATCTTTGGTGTGTATTAAAAAATGGAGATCATGAAAAAACTACTACTGCTTGCAATAACTATTTTCACGATAGCAGCCTTACAGGCGCAATCCTGCCTGCCCAACGGCATCGTAATGACTACCCAGGCGCAAGTCGATAGTTTTCCAATACTGTATCCAGGCTGTTCAGTCATTGAAGGCAACGTAACTATTGGAGATAATGTTAGCCTTGTCACCGATCTTACGCCGCTCAGCAATATTACGCGCATTGAAGGATTTCTATATCTCTTTAGAAATGATCTGCTGGAAAGCCTGGCCGGTTTGGAGCAACTTACGCGCGTTGACGGGTATCTCAATATTACCGGAAACAGCGCAGTGGAAAGTTTGTCCGGGTTATCGTCGCTCGAATACGTCGGCGGTTATTTGCGCATAGATAATAATAATGGATTAACCGACTTGTCGGGGCTGGACAGCCTGGATTTTATCGGCGATTATGTGTGGATCAGAAATAATGCGCTGTTGACCAGCCTCAACGGCCTGGAAGGCATTGAAACCCTGTTTGGCCGATTGACTATTCAGATGAATAATTCGCTGATCAACCTTTCGGGGCTGGATAATTTAACGCATGTTTATGATTATGTGGATATTATAGGCAATGCTTCGCTTCAAAGTTTGGAGGGCTTAAACCAGTTGTCTTATATCGGCACGGATTTATCCATTCAAACTAATGAGTCTTTGGTCGACATATCTGCTTTGAGCAATATCACTTCCATACCCCGGCATTTAATCCTTACCAGCAATTATACGCTGCCGTCTCTGGAAGGGCTGAATAACCTTGTTTATATAGGCGGGCAGTTTTATTTTACTGCCAATTATCTGTTGGAGAATGTATCCCCACTTCAGAATCTGGCGCATATCGGCAACAGGTTGTACATCGAATCCCTTAATTCGCTTACCTCGATTGAGGGGTTGAATAATTTGACGAACATTGGAGACGATCTCGTCATCGCCAACTGCGACAATCTGGAAAGCCTTGATGGGCTTGGCCAGCTGGATTCTATAGCCGGCGCGCTTATGATTATTGATAATGAGGTATTGGGGAGCCTTACCGGATTTGAGAACCTGGTATTTACCGGTTCGCCTGTAGAAATCAGCGGAAATCCGCTGTTGAGCGAATGCGCTATATTTGCCATTTGCGACAAGCTGCTCAACGACTCCGATAATGTGACTATCGAAGACAACGCCCCCGGATGTAATTCCCTCTTTGAAGTGGAGGAAAATTGCGGCGCAGAACCCGTTTGGGCCACCGTCCTTATCGATCAAAACGGCAACTGCCTGGCCGATGCCGGCGATACGCCGGTGGCAGACGTGCAGGTGAGACTCAGCGCAACTACGCAAAATACCTTGCGCGCCACCGAATCCGACGGCATTGCCCGTTTCGGCTACCTCGACACCGGCGCCCTGGCCCTGTCCTTGCCGCATTTTCCTTCTATGAGTTGGGCGGCCTGCCAGGATACCATATGGCTCAATCCCGACACGATCGGCGGCGTTCCCCAGGCTGCGTTTGTGCTACAACCGCTCATCGACTGCCCGTTTTTGTCAGTAGAATTGGGCCTGCCGCCGTTTTTCCGGGGTTGCCTGGTAACTACCGATATGCAAGTGTCTACCGTCAATACCGGCGGCATTACAGCCGAGGATGTCGAGGTGGCCGTGGTGCTGCCGCTTTCGGTGATGGAAGTGGTGAGCGCTACCCCGCCCATCGCCACTGTGGTTGGCGATACTTTGTACTTTGAGGTAGGCGACCTGCCGCCGTTTGTAACTTCCTATGTCAATATGACAGTCAGAACGCTTTGCGATACGTTCCTGTTGGGGCAAACTATCTGCCCGGAAGCTTATGCCGAAGCCGCCAATTTTTGCCCCTCCACACCCACGGCTTTTTCAGAAGTCAGAATCCAAACCGAGTGCATCGGCGATACGCTGGTGCGGTTTAAATTGAAAAATATCGGCGATGCCCCCACATTAGCTCCGCATAATTACATCATCATTGAAGACGAGGTGGTTTTGATGAGCGACGAATTCCAGCTCGACGCACAGGAGGAATTGGTTATCGATATGCCCACCGACGGTTCTACTTTCCGCATGGAGGCCACCCGGTTTAATACCGGCGAACTAACCGCGGCTGCCATTGAAAACTGCGGGGGACTTGTGCCCGGCCTCATCACCGCCTTCTGGCTCGACCAGGGCGGCGAGAACTACGACATCGACTGCCGCATCGTGAACCAGGCTTACGACCCTAATCAAAAAACGGCTATCCCGACCGGCGTGGGCGAAGACCACCTGCTGGCCGCCAATCGGCCGATCCAGTACACTATCGAGTTTCAGAACACCGGCACCGACACGGCTTACCGCGTGCAACTGATAGATGTTTTATCTCCCTACCTCGATGTCAATAGCTTCCTGCCGATTTACGCCTCGCATCCCTATACCTGGGAAATCCGCGGCCTCGATACGCTGGAGGTGCTGTTTTCCCCCATAGCGCTGCCCGACAGCAATGCCAACGAAGCGGCGTCAAAGGGTTTCTTCAGCTTTTCCATCAATCAATTGCCCGACCTGCCCGACGGCACGGTCATCGAAAATACGGCCTCCATTATTTTTGATTTTAACCCGCCGATTATTACCAATACGGTGCTTCATACGATTGGCAAACTGATCGTGGCGATAGATGAACCGCAGCCTTATCTTCAATTGTGGAAAGTATTGGGCAACCCGATGCGCTCCTCGGCCATCTTTGCCGCACAAGCGTTGATCCCCGGCGAAAAACAATTCCGCCTGCTGGACGCCGCCGGCCGCCAGGTGCGTGCCGACCGGTTTGACGCGCAGGAATACATTTTTGACCGCGGCGCTCTGCCCGGCGGTATATATTTCTTCCAAATTGTGGACGCCCAGGGCCGGGCGTTTACGGGTAAGTTGATGATTGCCAGATAATGAGAAGGGTAAGGGAGTTAGAGAGAGGGAGAACTTGTAACATCTCTCCCTCTCTCACTCCCACCCTCTCTCCCTCTCTTTTACGGCCTGATCACCGATTCGCTTTTAATCATTTTCTCGGTAACCGGCGTCATTCCCTCGGCCTGGATGCGAATCCAGTAAACGCCTTCGCTGTAGGGCGAGAGGTCTAACTGCTCCAATTCGCGGGCTTCGTCGAGTCTCATTTCCTCTACTTGTTGCCCTTGCGCATTAAAGACCTGCACGCGCACCTGCTTGCCTGCGATTTCCGTGAGGTCCATCATCACCAGCCCGTTGGTAGGGTTGGGATACACCTTCACTTTTGCTTGCGCTTGCGGCAGCGTATTGGCGCCTTCAAAATCGCCGGCCAGCGGGGCTACGCCGCCGCTGATCATCACATTGTCAATGGTGGCGGTAGTGGTAGTCGTGTTGTTAAAGCTTTCAACAAACAATCCTACCTGGATACAGCTATTCATCGCAATCGTAGCAGCGCTGCGGAAAGTCCAGTTCACACCGTCGGGCGAGCTATAAGCGGTAAATGTGCTACCCGAGCGGACCAGGCGCAGCCAGACGTGCGAAGGCGAAACCGTCATTTGCAGCGTATTGGTCACCCCGAAGTTGGAGGTTCTGATTTCCCTTCTCAAAATCGTACTCAACTGCGTTTTGAGCGTAAACTTCTTCGAACCCTGCGACGAGCTTTCGCGCATTTGTACGCCTGCCCAGCCGCCCATGGGGCTCAGTCCGCTTACCCGGGCCTTGATCTCGGCATTGCCGCACAAAGTTTGATAAACGGTATGCTGAACATCGGTCGTATTGGTCGTATAACCTTTGGCATTGAGCACAAAGCTGCCGTTGTTGATACAGGGAGAATAGATTGAACTGCCCGCAGCATTTGTGCCCACATCGCCGGCGCTCCAGCCGCTGGGCAGTGCAGTGCCTTCCACAACGGTGATCTGGGAAGTACAGGTACTGCTATTGCCGCACAAATCGCTCACCGTTACCGTCACCGCAATGGTCTGGTTTTTATTGGCGCAAGTGAACGTATTGGGCGTCATCGTTACGTTGTACTGCCCGCAATTGTCAGAGGTAGCGCCTAAATTCAGCACATCGCCGGCAACAAGCGTATATACTCCGTCGCCATTGAGGGTCACCGTCGAATTTTTGCAGGAAACTACCGGCGGCGTATTGTCGATGCGCGTATTGTAGCTGGCAGAGGCACTATTGCCGCAGCCGTCGGTGGCCGTTACGGTCACTACTGCGTTGCAAGTACCCGTTGTAGAAGCTACTATCGTAGTTGTACTGAGGCAGTCGTCCACAACCGTTGTCGCAGCCAATGCAGCGGCCTCGGCAGCGGCTACCGTGGGATAACAGGCGGCAATTGTGCCGGGAGTTACCGTCGGGCCGGTGTTATCGATGCGGGTATTGTAGGTCACTGCTGTGCTGTTGCCGCAGCCGTCGGTGGTGGTTACTGTGACTACCGCCGTACATGTGCCAACCGTAGAAGCAGTTTCTGTAAGCATGCCGGGGCAGTTATCGGTAGCCGAGGTAGCTGCCAGGGCGGCAGCCTGGGCGGCGGCAACCGTCGGGTAACAGGCGGCAATTGTGCCGGTGGTTACCGTCGGGGCGGTATTGTCGATGCGGGTATTGTATGTCACGCTGGCGCTGT
>DAINSQ010000054.1:0-17106 GCA_036741235.1 Saprospiraceae bacterium
TTTTCGCGCCAGTAGGCGGCCACTTCTTTGTCTATTTCGCCGGTCAACTTGTTCCAGATGGGCTTCGGGTAGCCGTCGGCGCCGACCGGGGAGTAGACGGCCTCCCAAATATCCCACTGCTGGCCGGAGCGGCTGTGGTCGCCGAGGGCCAATTCGCGGTAGCAGGTTTCGCGGGTGGTGGCTTGTATGTGGCCCAGGTAATTGCGGTGGGCGGGGCGCTCTACACGTTTGAATTCGCTCTCGTAGTAGTAGGCGTTTTTATCTTCGTAAATATTAACGAGGCAATACGCCCTGAAGTCGATGGGGTCGGGGCAGGCGGCGTAGCAGCCATTGTATTCGTCGGGGTAAAAGACTTGTGCTGCGAGGGCTTCCCAGCCGCCGGTGGAGCCGCCGTAAAGAAAACGCGCCCAACCCTGGCCGATGCCGCGGAATTGTTTTTCGATATGAGGGATGAGTTCGTAGGTGATGGCATCGCCGTAAGGGCCAAGGTTGGCCGAGTTGACGGCGTAGGAGTCGTCGTAGTAGGGGTTGGCGTGTTGGATTTCGATGGCGATAACCCGGGGAAAGTCGGGGCCGGTCCATAGTTTGTAAAAGCGGTAAGCTTCCTGCTCCTGGATGTGGTTATAGCAATCGAGCTGAAAGCGCTCGCTGTATACGCAGGGTGTTGAGGTATCGGCCGGCGTAGTGCGCCAGTTGCCGAGGTCGGCGGGGAAATGGCCGTGGAATATGGCAAGCGGGTATTTTACATCGGGGTGCGTATCCCAGCCTTCGGGCAGGAGTACATGGGCGCCGAGGTACATATCGCGCCCCCAGAAGTCGCTGAGCAATTTGCTGCGGATGCGAATATGCTTGACGTATTTGCTGTCTTTGGGCGATTCGACAGGTGGAATCTCCTGGTCTAAAACCAGCTCAATTTGATTCGACGCCCCCGGGTCGATGCGCAGTTTGACGGGTTTGCTGTAGAGGTTACCCGGCGCCAGGTTCCACTGCTGGCCCTCGCCGCGGTCCATGGGCAATTTGACGGTATGACCGTCGGCTCGTTTGAAAGTCTCGTATTTATGCAATAAAACCTGTACGAAGTATTCTCCCGGGGGCACGTCTTTCAGGTTGGTGAATGGATAACCGAAAGCGCCGGCATCTATTGTGCGCGATTCGCCCGCTTTCCAGTTTTCTACATTGACGCCAAATAAAATTTGCGTATTAAGCCCGTCTTCAATTTGAAAACGCGGCTCCTTTTTATCGTTGGTGGCGAGCATCAGCATCAGCCGTCCGTCGAAGGGCTGCTCGCCGGCTTTGTCGGCGGGGTAGGTTACCGAAAACGACAAAGCTGCGCCGCCGGCGGGATTTTTTTTCCCGCAGGCCGGTCCCAAAAGTGTAATAAAGCCGGCAAAAAAGCAAGAGAGGAGGGTAGGTGGTTTCACGGTATGAGCCTTTTTATTGAATCAAATATACTGATTTTCTTAACTTTGCTAACTAATCAGGGAGAATGAACAAGCTAGTTCAGTCGAACAGCTTAGGTTATTAAGTCAAATGAATCAATTTCAGCTAGATAGTCGCTACCCGGATTATAAACTCAACATATATCGCATTGCTACAAAAACTTATACCGGCGATTTACTTTTTAGAAATTAAAAAAATTGTAGAATGGTTGCAAAATACCCTGTAGTAAATATTGTTCATCAATTTGCGGAAGCAGTAAGGAATCAAGGCGTGCCACTGAAAGAAGTTTATCTCTTTGGATCATATGCCCGGGGCGAACAGCATGACTTATCAGATATTGATGTGGCGCTTGTGTCAGACGACTTCATGGGGGTTAGTTTCGAAGACGTCAAGCGTTTTATTGATGTTACTATTCAAAAGCCATATATGTATTTTGAAATTCACACATTTAATACCGCTGATTTTGAAGATACCAATCCGCTTGCGCATGAAATCATTAAAACAGGAATAAAAGTGATATGACATCCATTTTTCACCTGTCGGCCAGACTGCAAGATTCTGTTCGATTGTTAGCCATGCTCCTCGTAATCTCATTAGTAGGCTGCAATACAACAAAAAAAGTATCTGTGGAGGGCGCCGACCTGGAGCGCCTGGCAGGCTTAATGACCGGCGCTTTCAACTCAGCTGAACAAGCGCGGCAGGACAGCGCTTTTTTTGACGTATCGCTGCACATGACGCCGATTTGGCCGCAGCGCAATACGGCCGCTGCCGGTTATTGGCTGTACATTGAGCAAGCCATGACCGCTCGGCTTGAGCAGCCGTATCGCCAGCGCATTTACAGGGTAGAGCAGGTTGACGCCCAAACTTTTAAAAGCAACGTCTACCTCATACCCGAGGAAAAAAAGTTCATCGGCGCCTGGCGGGATATTGCCCGTTTTGAGGCGCTTTCGCCCGAACAATTGGAACTCAAAGAAGGCTGCGCCGTTTTTCTCACAAAAAACAAAGACGGCAGTTACAGCGGCAGCACGATGGGAAAAGGTTGCGAAAGCAACTTGCGCGGCGCCAGTTACGCCACCTCGGAAGTGCGCATTGACGGCAAGGGCATTCAGAGTTGGGACCGCGGTTTCGACAGCAAAGACCAGCAAGTGTGGGGCGCTGTCAAGGGAGGTTATATCTTTAACCGGGTTAACCGTTAAGCAGCAACATTATGCGCGAAACGAACTTCATAGAGCAAAACCAGTCCAAGTGGAAAGAACTCGAAAGGGTATTAGACAGCCCTTTCAAAGATCCCGATCAGCTCAACGATTTGTTCATTCAGGTTACTGACGACCTGTCGCATTCCCGCACTTTTTACGCCAATCGCTCGGTGAGAGTATATCTCAACGGGTTGGCTCAGCGCATTTTTCTGAGTATATACCGGAATCGCAAATCGCAGCGCCACCGGTTGATCACTTTTTGGACCGACGAGCTGCCTCACCTCGTGTACGAGTCGCGCCATGCATTTCGCCTGTCGTTTTTTGTTTTTATGTTGTCTTTTGGCATCGGTATGTTATCGTGTGCCATGGATCCCGATTTTGCGACTGTGATACTTGGCGACGACTATGTGCGGATGACCGAAGAAAATATTCGTTCGGGCGACCCCATGCGCGTTTACAAGCAGAAGGGCGAATTCGGCATGACGCTGGGCATAACCGTCAACAACCTGTATGTATCCTTTCTCACCTACGCACTTGGCGTCTTTTTTTCAATAGGCAGTATTGCTTTGTTGCTCTACAACGGCGTAATGGTAGGCGCCTTTCAGTTTTTCTTTATCGAACGGGGCTTGTTTTGGGAGTCTTTTCTCACCTTGTGGATGCACGGCACGCTGGAGATATCGGCCATCATCATAGCGGGGGCGGCAGGGATTACAATGGGCCAGGGATTATTGTTTCCCGGCACTTACACTCGTATGCAGGCCTTTCAGCGCTCGGCGCGGCGGGGAATCAAGATTATGGCAGGCATTATGCCCTTGTTTATCATGGCCGGCTTTATTGAAGGTTATCTAACGCGGCACACAGGGTTACCCGATCTGGCGCGCGGTTTTTTTATTGCCGTATGTCTGTTGGTGGTACTGGTTTATTTCGTGTGGTATCCCTGGATCAAATCGCGCATCGGTTTTGAGGCGCCGATCCGCGATGCGCGATTACCGCCCGATGCGTTGATGCACCTGAATTTTTCGCTGATCAAATCGTCGGGAGAAATTTTGGCCGACGCCTTTTTATTGTTAAAAAAGCGAATGGGCAAATTGCTGCCGCTGAGTCTGGTTTTGCCGCTTGCATTTACGCTGGTTGTATTTGGCGCGTCGGGTAAATCGCCCGCAGAAGTCTTTTATTTTCAGAACAATGCATTGTATGCCATTTATCAGTTGGGGCAATTTTTCTCGAATGCTAATGCGTCGCTCGCGCCGTTGATGACCTGGATAGTGTTGACGCTGGTTGCTTACGGCGTATTTTTGGGTGTCCTGCGCGAAGAAAATATCCCCACATCGGATCGCAATCCTCGTTTGAAAGCGCTATTGATCTGTGGACTGGGGGCCGCCCTGCTTGAAGGTATTTTATACACCAATAATGGATATACGATAATACTGGTATGGGGTATTTTCCCCGTTATCATGTTGTGGATGTATGCGGCATTTCGCGAAAAACGCTCCATTGCGGCATCGGTCCCGCGGTTGTTTACATTAATACGGGGACAGTATTTTCGGACCTTCGGGTTGATTTCGCTTATGCTGATTTTAGGCCTGTTATTACTAACTTTGCTCAATACCGGCGTAGGCTGGTTATTCTTCAGCACCCTCAGCTGGGTGCTCAATTTTGAGCAAAGTACCATGGATCAGATCGAAATTGTCGTTCTTACGTATATTTACATTTTTCTAATATCCTGGATGGCGGCGCTGTTATACGCCGGAATGGCTTTGCAATATTACACGCTGAAAGAAATAAACGAAGCGGCGGATTTGAAAGCGCGCATTGCCCGCCTGGGCGCTACTACGCGCCTGCGCGGCATGGAGCGCGAGAGTATTTCACCAAAAACGACATGACGGCGCACACGGGCAAAAACATGAGGGCAATAAAACTAGTAGCGGCAATACTGATTGTGTTGTCAAGCGGCAGGCATGTATTTGCCCAGCGCCCCGTTTCCGGCCAGGAGGAATACGAGTCGACATCCATTGAAAATCGGGGGTTTGAGGAGCGTGATTGGAAGAAGGCCGTTGCCGGGTTGGATTACAACAAGGACGTAAAACCTGCCAGGAAGCGGTCGTTGCCTGGCCCAGGCTCGTGGGGTATTGACCGGGAGGCGGCCAAAGTGCTGATTATCCTGCTGGGCGCTGTTGCGCTGGCTTTTGTGTTGTATCATTTTTTTGGAAAAGTAAAAAGGCCCGCTAATAAGCGTGTAGACACCCTGAATAGCAATGTATTCGACACTGATAAGCTGGAAGATGAATTAATGGACGCTCCATTTGAAAGTTATATTCAGCAGGCCGTACAGCAGGGGCAATTCACGCTGGCAATCCGGCTTCATTATCTTTGGGCGCTGCAAACCCTGGCCCGCGGCCAATTTATTCAATGGAAAAAAGACAAAACCAATAACGCATTGCTGGCCGAGTTGCAATCCACAAATTTGTCTGCGCCTTTTTCACAGGCAACGGCTTTGTATGAATGGGTATGGTATGGCGATCAGGTTGTAACTCCACAAAACTACGAGGCATACGCCCGTTTATTTGCACCGCTCACCGTTGAGCTGGCGGCATCACCCGGTAAATCCGCCGCCCGATGACCAACAAAAGATTCTTGTATATCGCCATTGTGTTGATGATCGGCCTGGTCTTTCTCATCCTGGTACTCAGGCCGCAAAAGGGATTCAACTGGCGCGAAAATTACAAACAAACGAGTAAAGACCCCTATGGCGCGCAGGTAATGGCCGAATTGCTCAAAAAACGGGCGGGCGCGGGCGACTTTCACATCCTGCAAGACAGCCTCACCGCCTCATTGCCCCTCGACCTGGAGCAACCGGCCGGCTATGTTTTTGTGGGGCCGGCTATGTTTTTGTCAGAGGGAGACCTGCTGCATTTGCTCGACTTTGCGGAGCGGGGCGGACATGTGTTTTTATCTAGCAAGGTTGCGCCATATCAATTGATCTCCGAATTTTACGATATGGATTGCGATAGCATGGAATGGATTGGCTACAGTTATACCGGCGATACCGTGGCGCAACTCAGGCTTACGCATCCGGATCTTAAGGGCGCTCTGTTTGATTTATCCTATGTAAACAGAAATGAGATCGATTTTTACCCCTGGAATTATATCGATGATACTTTTTTTTGCGAAGAAGCGGGTTGGGCGAAATTGGGACTGCTAAACGACTCGGTTGTCAATTTTGCGCGAATACCCTTTGAAAAGGGGTTCATCTACCTGCACACTACTCCGCTGGCGTTTTCCAACTATCAATTGTGCAAAAAAGAAGGCTGGGAATATGCTTCCGCCGTCTTTTCGCATTTGCCAGACGGGCCCATATACTGGGATGAAAACAGCAAAGTACCCGAAATGGCTGCGCAACTGCCGCCCAATAGCCGTCGGCTCAGTCGCCAGGGCGCCTTGCAGTACATACTGTCGCAGCCCTCGCTTACCTGGGCCTGGTATCTGCTGGTTTTGGCTGCGGTGTTATTCCTCTTGTTCCGCGGCAGGCGGCGCCAACGGATCATCCCCGTATTGGCCAAAAACAAAAACACGTCGCTCGAATTTGTGCAAATCATGGGGCGGTTGTACTTCTTGCAAAACAATCACCGCAAATTGGCGCTGCAAATGCTCAAGTTGTTTTTTCAGCATGCGCGCGAGCGGTATAACTTGCAAAGCCGCGATATTGACGACGCATTTGTTGCCCGGTTGAAGGCCCGTTCGGAGGTCAACCCTGATATTATTGACAAAATTGTCATCTTAAACCGCAATATCACAAATTCGCAGTTTATGTCGGCCAATACCCTCATTGACCTCAACAAACACATCGACCATTTTTATAAAAATTGCAAATAAGATATGCTCAACGAAGAACTAGACAACGAACAGGCGCTTCCCCAGGAGTCTCAAACGCCGGCGCCGGAAAGCCAACCCCGCCTCGATTTGATGCGCATCAAAGTGGCCGTTGATCGCGTAAAAGAAGAGCTGCGCAAAGTCATCATCGGGCAGGATACCCTCATGGACTTGCTGCTGGCGGGAATATTCAGCGGCGGCCACGTGTTGGTAGAAGGCGTGCCCGGCATAGCTAAAACGCTGACGGCCAAATTGCTGGCCAAAACGCTCAACGTGGGATTCTCGCGTATCCAGTTTACGCCCGATTTGATGCCCAGCGACGTATTGGGCACCACGGTCTTTAACCTCCAAAACTCGAGTTTTCACTTCAATGCCGGGCCTATATTTTCAAATGTAGTGCTTATTGACGAGATCAACAGATCGCCCGCCAAAACTCAGTCAGCGCTGTTTGAAGTCATGGAGGAATATCAGGTTACCGTTGATGGCAAGACCTATCCCATGGCATTTCCCTTTTTTGTGATAGCCACCCAAAACCCCATCGAGCAGGAAGGCACCTACAAATTGCCCGAGGCGCAACTCGACCGTTTTTTGATGAAAATCATCATCGATTACCCGGGGTTGGAGGAGGAAAAAGCTATTTTGCGGCGTTTCAGCAAAGATTTCAAGCTCGACAAACGCCAGGAGATCAATGCAGTGCTCAGTACCGACGATATCAGGGCTTGTCAGGCTTTGATTGAACAAGTATACATTCGCGAAGAATTGCTGGACTACATCGCCGCCATAGTGCACGATACGCGCAACAATGGCGACTTATTCCTGGGGGCTTCGCCGCGGGCGTCGCTGGCCGTCATGAAAACCGCCAAGGCGATAGCGGCCATGAACGGACGCGACTTTGTGACGCCCGACGATATCCGCTTTGTTGCGTATCCGGTGCTCAACCACCGCGTCATACTCATGCCCGAACGGGAAATGGAGGGGTACGCTACCAAAGACGTGATTAACGATATTATTCAAAAAATAGAAGTGCCGCGATAAGCCCATGCTCAAGTCCTTGCACCTGCACAGTCGCTTTTTCGTAGTATGGGGTTTGCTCATCGGGCTCTTCGCCGTGTCGTTTGCCCTGCCGGCGTTGTTTTTAGCGGCGCAGGTACTGCTGGCCGTGGTTTTGTCGTTAACCATACTCGATATTTTATTGCTATATAGCCCCCGTACCAGGGTGAGCGCGAAGCGGGAACTGCCAAAAGTGTTGTCATTAGGCGATCAAAATACTGTTCGGGTGTTGCTCAACAACGAATCGGGGTTGCCTTTATCGCTGACGCTCATTGACGAATTGCCGCACCAGTTTCAAAAACGCGATTTTGAGTTGCGGATCAGCCTGAAGGCAGGCGAGAAAAAAACAGTCAAATACGAATTGCGGCCGCTCAGCAGGGGAATATTCCATTTTGGACAAATCAACTTGTTTATTTCAACCATACTGATGTTGGCGGAGCGCAGAATGCGGATACCTGCCGATGAAGAGGCGCCGGTATACCCCTCTATTCTGCAGATGAAGCAATTCGAATTGTGGGCCTACGACCGCGTGACGCACCAGAAAGGACAGAAACGTTTGCGCCGCATCGGCCACAGCTACGAATTTGAGCAAATCAAAAACTACGTGCGGGGCGACGACTATCGCAGCATCAACTGGAAGGCCAGTGGTCGCCGGGCCTCGCTTATGGTCAACCAATACGAAGACGAAAGGGCGCAACACATCTACAACATCATTGACAAAAGCAGGGCCATGCGACTGCCGTTTGAAGGACTCAGCCTCATGGACTACGCCATCAACACCAGCCTGGCCCTGTCTAATATCGCCCTGCTCAAACACGACCGGGCCGGGCTGGTCACCTTTTCCGATAAAATAGGCGCAACGATAAAAGCCGACAGCCGGGCCGAGCAGCTCAACAAAATCATGTCGGCCTTGTACAAAGAACAGGAACGCCCGCTCGAAGCCAATTTTGAGCTGCTCTATTTTGTCACCCGCAAGCTCATCACAAGTCGCAGCTTATTAATTTTGTATACCAATTTTGAAAGCGCTTACGCCCTTGAACGGGCACTGCCCATTTTGCGGAAAATCAACAAATTTCACCTGATTGTAGTCGTCTTTTTTGAAAATACCGAAATCCGCGATTTCGCTTCAAAAAGCGCCCAAACCCTGGAAGATATTTACCACCAAACGGTTGCCCAAAAGTACCTGGCCGAAAAAATGCAAATGGTGCAAAAGTTGCGTCAGTACGGTATACAGGCGTTCCTGACCCGCCCCGAGGAATTGACGATTAACGCGATTAACAAGTACCTGGAATTGAAATCGAGAGGACTTATTTAAGAGGGGGCGACTTGGCGAGGGGGCGACTTGGCGAGGGGGCGACTTGGCGAGGGGGAGAGGGGGCGATTTTTGCGACTGTGCATAACCCCATAAATGAACCTACAACTTACAACCTACAACATAGAACGGAGAACCGACAACCGACAACAAACCTGAATAATTATGGTCTTTATCTCTGAAACCGACCTCGATACTGCAGCTGAGGCCCTGGGCCAATCGCCGGAATCCCTCAACGAAGCCGTCGTTGAACTTGAACAACAGCAACCAGAAGTACTCGGCTACTTCTTCGCCGAGCATTTCGAGGCTTTCACCCAACAGGAACGCGAATACGCTCTTTACCTGCTGCTGGTCATTTGGAAAGCCATTGCTGCCCATGAACCCGGGCTGCCCGCTGTTGACGCCGAAACCCTGGAAGAAGCGGAGGAGCGCAACTGGACTTTGCTTCAAGACGTGCATACCAACAACTGGCACGCCCGCCTCGACATATTTTTCACTAACTACCCGCAGGAAGACCTCCTGGCTTTTGTAGAAGACGCCCTGGCCATAGATGAAGAAGAAGACTCGCCCGTGGTAACCAAAGAGGGCCGCGAAGCGCTGTTTGTGGCCATAAAATCAGTGATTGATTGCTGGTGTGTTTGAGTTGAGCAAAAAAATGAAACACAACAGTCAATGCTGGAGCAACCTTGGCGCAAACGCTGATGCCCGATTTCCGGCTATCGCAGCGTTTAATAGCGACCTACTCAACAAAAGGGTTAAAACCCCCGGGCAACGCCAGGCTCCACCTATACCCCCCCAGTGCCATTTCAAATTTGCTCAAAAATACCTCCCTGAAAAAAATGGAATCGCCCCGCCGGGTGAATATTTATGCCGATAGCCTTATTATTTTTCAATATGAAAAAAAGACGGCGTAAGCCAATATTCATTTAGCACAGAAAAAGGACGTCTAATAAGCTTTTAGCGACTTCCCGCTCAGTTCAAACCAGCCAGTCTGCATATTGTTAAATCCGCATTTTTGCTCACATCATACAGTATGTGATGGCGACATGCCGAAGCGAGTGCCGTCTTGGCTATTGATAATGCAGGAGTGATTACTCATTTGGTGAGGTATTATCTGCATAGATAGCCGATAAAACAATTATTTTAGCCACAAAAAATGCAGCATCCTTCTGAACTGCTTGGCCAGACCGACATATACCTGATTGATCAAATCATAAAAGGCCGCTATGCCCCTACTGATAGCATACTGGATGCCGGCGCCGGCGCCGGGCGCAATCTCCACTGGTTTGTGCAACAGGGATGCCAAGTGTACGGTACGGATAGAGACCCTGCAGCGGTGGAGAGCCTGCGGCGCAATTATCCGGGTTTAGCGGCAGATCGTTTCATACTAGCGCCAGTGGAAGCCCTGCCTTTTCCCGATCAGTTTTTTCACCACATCATTTGCAGCGCCGTTTTGCATTTTGCAGAAAATGAAGCCCACTTTGCACAAATGTTCAGCGAATTGGCACGGGTGCTGCGCCCAGGTGGCTCCCTGTTTCTGAGAATCGCTACAGATATGGGATTGGAGCACAAGATGGTCCCCCTGGGTCATGGCCGCTTTACAATGCCCGACGGCGCCGACCGCTTTTTGATGACGCGCCCCGCCTTGGAGACCTTGATGCAACAACATGGGCTCCAATACCTGGAGCCCTTTAAAACCGTCTTGATGAACGAGCTAAGGAGTATGACGGCCCTGGTACTGCAACGAAAATCGCAGTGATTTACAATCAATAATTCATCTCAACAAATCAGTGCAACCTGCGCCGGGAGAAGTTCGGGGTCTTCCCAAATCACAATATCGGCGTCTTTTCCAGGCTCCAGGCTACCTGTCCTGTCAAAAACGCGGTTGGCCTGGGCGCTGCCCGCGGTATAACAGTACAACGCCTCCTCCATACTAACCGCCTCATTCGCTGCAATATCGAAACCGTCGGCATCCTTGCGGTTGATGGCGGCGGCGATACACGCCAGGGGGTCGATGTTTTTCACAACAGGAGCATCAGTGGAAAACGCCACATTAATACCTTTATCAAGCAATGAGCGCACCGGATAACATTGCTGCAAAAACTCATTGTCGAGGTGCCGGCGAAAGTTGCGCCCCAATTCAGTGAGAAAAATGGGCTGGGTTACGACGTGTACGCCGAGATCCTCCAGCAGTTCTATGTGGTGGGCATTGGGCAAGCCCAGGTGCTCTATGCGGTGCCGTGGCGCGCCAGGGTTTTCACGCTTCAATTGCCCATACACATCCAGTACAAAACCTATCGCCGCATCGCCAATGGCGTGGGTTGCCACCTGGAAACCGCTATCCTGGGCTTCCCGGGCCAGTTGCAGGTACTGGGCATATTGGAGCCGGAGGACGCCTTTATTGGAGAGAGAGGAAGAACGAGGTACGTTGATATAGGGGCGGCTTAATGCAGCGGTTTGACCGCTAAGGCCGCCATCGGCAAAAAACTTGACGGTATTGACAACCAGTTTATCCGACGCGTATAATTCAGGTAAAGGCAGGGCTTCTGCGCCACCGTCGGGCAAAACAATGGGGATAGCGTGGATGCGCATAGGCAAGCGCCCCTCACGGTCCATTTTTTTATACACTTCCAATAAATCAGGCATGACGGCGGGGTCAGTGACCGCCGTGATGCCATACTTGCGCAATTCGCTACACGCCGCCAGTATCATAGTTTCGTAATCGGCATCGTTGACAGGCGGAAAATGCTGCATAACGAGCCCCAGCGCCGTTTCACTCAGTATTCCTGACGGCAATCCGTCAGCGGCCAGCCGAATTTCTCCGCCGAAAGGCGCAGGCGTGGCCGCTGTAATGCCGCATAACTCCAAGGCTTTGCTGTTGACACAGGCGATATGCGCGCAGGTGCGCTGTACAAAAACGGGTTTGTCAGTTATGACTTTGTCAATGTCATGGCGGGTGGGCAAGCGGCCTTCTTTGAGCTGTGTCTCGTTGAATCCCCGCGCCCGTATCCAGTTGAGGTGTTTGTTTTTTTGCGAAAAATCGAACAACATATCCTGAATGGCCGCAATACTTTCAACCCCACGGAGGTCGAGGTTGAAAGTGAGCAGATCGCCGACTTTCCAAAGGTGCATGTGGGCGTCAAAAAAACCGGGCAGCAGGGTTTTGCCCTGCAGATCAACCCACTGGGTATCGGCGCCGGCCAGGGGGCGCAACTCGTCGAGGTTGCCCACACCCAGTATTTTCCCATTGCGCACGGCGAGTGCCTGGGGCCGCGAATTGACCCGGGCCATGGTGCGTATTTCGCCGTTATAGTATATTCTCATCGTCAAAAAGTCCTAAAGTTGCACAGTCTTACTTGGCAGCCTTCCTCCTTTCATGCGCACGGGCAATAGCCCCTTCCAATACGGCCAGGCCCTCCCGCAATTGCTCGTTGGTAATGGCGAAAGGCGGCAGCAGGCGAATGCAATTAGAATACAAACCTGCCCTGATCAGGATGATGCCATGCGCAACAGCATCGCGCAAAATTTCCAGGGTAAGATCGGGATCCGGGGTTTTTGTGCCGGCTTCCTTGACAAATTCTACCAGCCGCATGCCGCCAAGCCCCCTTGCATCGCCCACCAGCGGATAGCGCTTTTTCCATTCGCCGAGGGTTTTGCGCATAATTTCGCCAATCTGCCCCGCTCTTTTCAGGAATTTCTGATCGCTGATGAGCTTGATGGTTTCGATGGCGGCGGCGCTCACTACCGGACTGCCGCCGTAAGTGCCGCCGATAGCCCCGGGGTGCGGGGTATCCATAATCTCCGCCCTGCCTGTGACAGCGCTGATGGGGAGTCCGGCGGCCATCGACTTGGCCATACAAATCATATCCGGGGCGATACCATAGTGCTCAATGGCAAACAACTTGCCGGTTCGGCCAAAGCCCGACTGGATTTCGTCGGCGATCATGACGATACCGTGTTGATCGCACAAGCTGCGTATTTTTTGGAGAAACGCTGCAGGCATAGGCACAAACCCGCCCTCGCCCTGCACGGGTTCTACCACGATAGCCGCCACGGCGGAGGGATCTACCTGGGCGATTAAGGCGTGTTCGAGTTGCTGCACACAGTGGCGCAGATACTGATCGGCGTTCATGCCTTCAAATGGCCGGTACATATTGGGCGCCGGCAGGCGGTATATCTCCGACATAAACGAGCCGTAGCCCTTTTTAAACAACGCATATTTGCTTGTCATGCTCATGGTGAGCAGCGTGCGACCGTGGTAGCCGCCTTCAAATACGATAATGGCCGGCCGCTTGGTGTAGTATTTGGCTATATTGACGGCGTTTTCCACTGCCTCGGCCCCTGAATTGGCCAACAGCGTTTTTTTGGAAAAATCGCCGGGCGTAAGCTGGTTGAGCAGCTCACACAACTCCACCGCCGGTTCATTGGTGGTCACCAGCGTACAAGCGTGAATGCACTTGTCGAGCTGTTGCTTCGCAGCCCTGACGACCTCCGTCGGTCGGTGCCCGGCGTTGATCATGCCGATGCCGCCGGCAAAGTCGATCAATTGGTTGCCGTCGACATCCCAAACGAGGGCGCCCTTGGCTTTTGCTACGACAATTTCGGTAGATTTGGCTAACCCCGCGGGCATGCTGGAGGCCCTGCGCAACAGGATTTCTCTGCTTTTGGGACCGGGAATCGGTGTGTGGAGTTGAATGTGGGACATAGATGCGTTGTTTTATGTGACAGGGTGACACTTTTACATAAAAAGAAACATAACTGCTGCCGCTGCTGCTGCAATCAGCGTATAGGGCAATTGCGTAATGGCGTGTTGCACATTATTACAGCCGCAGGCTGCCGACGACAAAATCGTAGCATCGCTGTAAAAGCAGGCATGAGAGCCAAAGGCGCCTGCACTAACCACCGCTCCAACGGCCAGCCAGATATCTACGCCCAATTGCTGCGCCAAAGGTACTACAATAGGCAACGCAATAGCATACATCCCCCACAATGAAGCTGTGGTAAATGAAATCAAGCTCAATGCCAGGAAAGTGATCACGGGCAAAAACCGGCCGTCCATCCAGGGCGATACTTTTTCGATGACGTAGTGGGTGAGCCCCAGCCGGTCGTTGGCTTCTTTTAAAACAAACGACATGACGATCAGCGCAAGCGGATAAAGCATATTTTTGAAGCCGTCAAAAACGTCGTCTACCGATTTTTTCCAGTTGGCTACTTTTGCCAGGTGGAAGTATATCACTGTAAATACCACGGCGATGATCACGCCTTTCAAGGCGTCCGCTTTCAGGGCGATAGTGGCGCCCAGAAGTACGAGTAGCGGCAGCGCAAAATGTATGAGTTTAGGATAAGGATTGGTGATTTGGTCGTGTTCGGGCAGGCCCATCGCCGCCGAATCCGGCGGAATGAGTTGCCCCGCACTTGCCCGCCGCTCGGCAGCACGCATAGGGCCAAGTGCAGGAATCCAGCCCAACGCTACCAACAGCACTACGAGCATAGCTGCCCAACCATAAGCTATGTAAGGTATGGATTGGATATAGGCCTGCAACCCCTCCCCTTTTACGGCTACACCCGTGTTTTCAAGCAAACCGGCCACATAAACCGCCCAGGTTGACAGCGGTACCAGCACGCAGACCGGCGCCGCCGTAGAGTCGACAACATAGGCCAACATTTCGCGGCTGATCTGAAATTTATCAGTTACTTTTTTCATTGCGCTGCCCACCACCAGTGCATTGAGATAATCGTCGATGAAAATGGCAATGCCCATCAGCCAGGTGGTGATCAGGGCAGAGCGACGCGATCGCACAAAACGCACCACGTAGTTGCCAAAAGCCTGCGCCCCCCCCGCTTTGACGAGCATGTGGATGAGAGAACCAAAAGAACCGCACACCAGGATGATCCAGCCGATAGTAGGATCTTGCATAACCTTGGTCATAGCTGCCGTAAGCCCGCCAAAGAAGCCCCAACCGTCAAGCAGGATAAAACCCGCAACACAAGAGGCGATCAGCGACTCGAAGGTGCGCCTTGACAAGATGGACAACACCAATACTACAGCGGTGGGTATGAGGCAAAGTAGTCCCTGGTGCGTCATAACTTATATTTTGGGTTCGTGTATGGTGATA
Organism: Saprospiraceae bacterium; assembly: GCA_036741235.1. Lineage (GTDB taxonomy): Bacteria > Bacteroidota > Bacteroidia > Chitinophagales > Saprospiraceae > JABWBR01. Next base: position 14,985 of record DAINSQ010000054.1, read on the forward strand.
CAGTGAATGCCGCCGCCGCCCCAGTTGACTGACAAGGCATCGAGCATGACGATTTTTCTCCCGGGGAAAACCTCTTGTAGTATGCGCTGCGCAGCTTCGTCGCGTTTTTTTATTTCCGGGTCGAGGCCATCCCGCCAGTATTTTTGTCCGATGACAATGCCGTTGGAGATCAGAAAGTTGAGATAACTGGCTGCCGCTACAACGTCAATTGCCTCTCCCATGGGAAAAGTATGGCCGTCTTCAAATTCCATTTCGCTGATAACCTGATAGACGGGGTCATCGGGCTGCATTTCCCACAAGATAGTTTTGGGCATGGGCATGCGTACAATGCGAAATGGCCGCCCGTCCTGATCGCGAGCTGATTGTAATATGCGCAGGTTTTCTTCAATGCGGCGGTGGTTTTCGCGGGCGATGGGGTCGTCGACGAGGTCGGAACTATCGATTTCGGCCAGCAGAATAGTGTTGGGATCAACGAAGCGGGCAAATTCATCGACATGACCATTAGTAGTCACTACGGTGTAAGCCTTTATTCCATCCGGGCCTTCAATGGCGCCCAGATGGGTATGGTCGTCTTCGTGAACGCCCTGCTTCAGCCATATGAAATGTGTAGCGCCCAGCGTTCGGCGGTATTCGGCTTCGATTTGCGCTTTGCTCATGCCCGGGTTTCTGCCCAGTTCCACCGTTTCTACCAGCATCAGAGCGCCTTTACCGTTCGATTCGTGGCCGCCGCCTTCGCTGATCAGTGCAGAGGAGATGGTGTTGATGTTCATCATGGCTGCTACCCGCTCGTCCAATTTTTCATCTTTTTGCGCATAGACATCCAGCGTATCGTAATAACCCCAGGTATTAAATTGAAAATCGGCAATAGCCAGTTTCCCATTTTTTATTACAAAAGCCGGCCCCATATCCCGGGCCCAGTATTCATTGTAGGGGATTTTTATTATTTCAAAATTGTTGTTATTAAAAAAATCAGCCGGTAGATTTTTTTGCGCCAATCCAAAAATGCTGTCGTTTGCAACAACCAATTTTACGCGCACAAAAGGCAATAACTGGCGGATAATTTCAGCACTTACCGCTACATTGGAATATTCGGTAACGTGATCGGCTTGCGGGTACATCAGCCATACGGCTTGCTGCGGTTCAAATTCTCCAGGAGCCCGCAGCTGCGTTGCGTTATTTTCTTCCTGCCGGCAAGAGATCAACATACTGAGCACCGAAAAAAATAAAATAATTCTTGTAGACATATTTTTTGCTATTGAGTTGGGCGGTTTATGGCTTCGCGATTTAGCTGTACTACGGTACTCCTGAGTTGGTTTAGCGCTTCGCTGTTTAGTTTTTTCGTGGCAAAGACTGAACCCTATCGCTAAACCAGCCACAGGAGGATCGTTGTAAAGCTAAACTATCCGCAGACATTCCTGAGTAAATAAACGAACCGTGGCGTTCCCGAGTAAGCTAAACCTCCCTCTCCGCCTCCATTGTCATCAGTACCCCGGCGTTGCCGCAGGCAGGGTCATCCAGATAATCAGTAATCAGCGAAATAATTTTAAACCCCAGTTTTTGCTGCGCGGATACCGTTGGATCGATCAAATCCCTGTTTTTTAGTTTTTCAAAATACTCCTCCACTGTATACTCATCTTCTACCTTGCCATAGCCGTTCATCATACCCACTGTGATCTGGCCTTTAAGGCCGAAATGCCGGGCTACTTCCTGGCGGGCCCGGTATATTTCACGGGCGATGCCTTGTCCGCGATAATCAGGGTCAACACCTACATCAAGACCGTAAAGCCAATCGCCATCGGGTTCGTGCGTGCCTTCGATCCACAGGTTGTCGGATATTTCCAGGAAGGTGTGCGATTCATACGACAAATGGTAGCGCATTGTCGTGCTCATACCGATGACTTTTTCTCCGTCAAGTACGACAAATTGACCTTCCGGAAAAATTTGCATGTGTTTTAAATAATGTGCGGCAGTCATAATTTCACTATCGGAAAGCGTAGGGAATACTTTGCGCTGCAAGGCCTCCAATCCCCTGGCGTGTTCCGGTTGTGAATTTTGAATAACATAGCCGTTTTTGATGGTTTTTTTGTAAAAAAACATGACGGTGTATTTTTTGAAGTTTATA
>DAINSQ010000054.1:17206-27436 GCA_036741235.1 Saprospiraceae bacterium
GTTTATGGGCTTATAGATAAACTCATAAACCTATAAACTTATAAACTTATAATCCCACAAACTAAATAACAAATCAGTGCCAGCCCGGCCGCCATCAAAGCATAGGGCAACTGCGTAAATGCATGTTCGATATTATTGCACTCTGTGCCGGTAGCGGTTAAAATCGTAGCGTCGGAATAAAAACAAGCATGAGCGCCCAGGGTACCGGCGCTGACCACTGCGCCCAGTGTGGCCCATACATTGGCGTCGAGGGCAATGGCTACCGGAGTTACCATTGGAATGGCGATGGCGTAAATGCCCCAGGATGAGCCGGTAGCAAATGCAATGGCGCCCAGCGAAATAAATACAAGTGCGGGTAAATATGATTTTGATACCACGCCTTGCAGACTTTCAATCACGTATTGCGTCATACCCATTTCGTCGCCAATATTTTTCAAAACATAGGAAACTACTAAAATGGCCAATGCAAATAACATGCTTTTAAATCCCTCAAAAATGCTTTCAAAAAGATGGTTATAAGGCAATACTTTTTTAAACCAAAAATAAATAATAGTAAAAAGCACAGCTACAAAAACCCCTTTTAACGCATCAATATCCAAAGCGATAGTAGCGCCAATTAATACAATAAGCGGAATAAAAAAATAGGCCGGCGTTGATTTTCCGATGTCTGCGGGAATTTCGTGTGTCTGACTAAGTTCTTCGGAGCCGGGCGGCGATAAAACACCTGTTTCCTCAGCGCGTCGAACCGCTTTTTTCATCCGGCGCATGATGGGAATGACGCCAAAAATTACGAATAAAACGCCGATGACAGCAAACCACGCATAAAAATTATAGGGTATGGTTCTGGCAAATCCATAAAACCCCTCGCCTTTACCCACCAGTTGTTGGTCTTCAATTAATTTTCCAATATAAATAGACCAGGTAGAAATCGGTATCAATACGCATACAGGCGCCGAAGTGGAATTAACGACATAAGCGAGCAATTCTCTCGGCACTTTAAAATGATCGGTAATTTTTCTCATAGTAGCGCCTACGACCAGCGCATTGAGGTAATCGTCGATAAAAATAACGATGCCCATCACCCAGGCTGCCAACAGCGATTTGCGGCGGGTGTTGATGTACCTCAGCATGTAATTGCCGAAGGCCAGGGCGCCACCCGACTGTATCAGGAGGTGGATCAATGCGCCGTACATGCCGCATACGAGGATTACCCACACCAGGCTTTCGTCTTGCATGGCTTTGATCAGCGATTGCAGGATGTTGTCGGGAAACTGCCTGTAATCTATCATCAGATATCCCACCACACAACCGGCCACCAATGGTTCCATTGAGCGTTTGGTGAGGATTGCCAGCAGGATTACCACGAGTGGCGGTACCAGCGACCATATGCCGAAGTCTGCCGTCATAATCCGCCGATGCTGATGAGTTTCTTTTCCATGTATTCAAAAATACCGTCATGGCCGAGTTCAGAACCCTGTCCGCTTTGTTTCCAGCCGCCGAAGGGCGCTTCGGTAGCGTGGGGCGTCCATTCATTGATGCCTACAATGCCGAATTCGAGGGCTTCCCCGGCGTGGATGGCGGTGTTAAGATCGTTGGTCCATACATAAGCTGCCAGGCCGTACTCCGTAGCGTTGGCCAGGGCGATGGCCTTGTCGAAACTGTCGAACTGCGTGAGTTGCATTACCGGCCCGAAGGCCTCTTGCGAAAAGACGGGCGATGCTTCGTCAATGCCCCCCAGCACTGTAGGCCGGTAAAAATAGCCTTGGGGAAGCCAGTCGGGGACGGCTCCACCGGCAAGCACTCCGGCGCCTCCGGCAACGGCAGTCTCCACTAATGCCGCTACATGTTGCTGTTGCTTTCTGTTGATGAGTGGCCCCACTTGCACCCCCTCTTCGAGTCCGTTTCCTACCTTGTACTGGGATGCAAAGCGGGCTACCGCCTCGCTAAATGGTTTGTAAATATCCTGATGTACTAAAAAGCGTTGCGGCGACACGCACACTTGTCCGCAGTTGCGAAATTTGGCGGCAACCGATGCGGCGGCGACTTTTTCGATGTCGACGCCCGGAAAAATGAGCACAGGGGCATTGCCACCGAGTTCGAGCGACAGGCGGGTATTGGTGCGCGAAGCTTTATCGAGTAATATTTTGCCTACGCGAGTACTGCCCACAAAATGCACTTTACGCACTTCGGGGGCATCCATGAGCGCATCGCCAATGGCGGCGGCATCGCCGCTCACCAGGTTGACAACGCCTGCGGGGAACCCCTGCTGGGCGATGATGTCGACCAATAACATGGCTGTCAGTGGAGTATATTCCGAGGGTTTGGCTACGATACAACAGCCGGCGGCAAGCGCAGCGCCCCAAGCCCTTGCGAGGTTCCACACCGGAAAATTCCATGCTGTGATGACGCCTACCACGCCGACAGGCTGCCAGATCACCGACATGCGTTTGTTGTTGCGGCTCGAGGGGATGACTGTGCCGTAGCTGCGTTTGGCTTCCTCGGCAAACCACTCAAAAAGGTCGGCGGCTACAATCCATTCGCCTTTGGCTTCGATGAAGGGCTTCCCGCTTTCTTCCGTGGTCACCCGGGCGCATTCGGAAGCGTTTTTCCGCATGGCTTCCGCCACCTTCTTCAGCAACTGTGCGCGCTGAAAGGCATTGGTACTCCGCCAGCCCGGAAAAGCCGCCGCTGCCGCGCCAATGGCGGCTTGCACATCGGCGCCGGTATGGCAGAAAGGGACTTCCGCCACTACCGCTTCCGTGGCCGGATTGAGCACCTGCCAGGCGCCGCCGTCGGCAGCGTCAACCCAGGCCCCATTGATGAATTGCTTGTATTTCGTGAACTCCATAAGTGAATTTTTTTGGAAAAAGACAACCGATAACGCACAACCGGCGATTTACCCCCCGCACAACTCCATCAGCGTTTCCTCCAGAATATCCAGGCCTTTGCGCAATAATTTATCCTCGATCACCAGCGGGCTCAGCACACGGATGCAATTGCCGAAAGTACCTGCGCTGATGATAATGAGGCCTTTTTTCTCGCAAGCCTGGATGAGCTTGTTTGCCAATTCGGCGTCGGGTTGAAGGGGGTCGCCGTTTTTCACCAGTTCGATGGCCAACATGGCGCCAAGTCCGCGCACGTTGCCAATAGCCGGGTTTTTCTTTTTCATGGTCTCAAAGCGCCGGCGCACCGTATTGCCCACCTTTCGGCCTTTGGCGTTGATATCGACGGCTTCCATGTAGCGGATGGTGGCCAGCGCGGCAGCGCAACACACCGGATTGCCGAGGTATGTACCGCCAATGGTGCCAGGTATTGCGGCATCCATAATTTCGGCCCTGCCCATGACCGCCCCGATAGGCATTCCGCCGCCCATACTTTTGGCCCAGGTAGACAGGTCGGGGGTAATGCCGTAGTGGTGAAAAGCAGCCCAGGCGCCGGTGCGCCCAAACCCGGACTGCACCTCGTCGATGATGAGCAGCATGCCGTGCTGATTGCAGATATCGCGCAAAGCTTGCAAATAGGCCTGCGGCATAACCGTAAAGCCGCCTTCGCCCTGAACAAGCTCTACGATTACCGCCGCCATCTGCGAGGGCGCGGCGTGGTAGTGGAAGAAATCGCGCAGACGCTGTATTTGTCCGGCTACGTATTTTTCTTCGCTCATACCCGCACCGTAGCGATAGTAGTAAGGATACTCGAGGCGGTAAACCTCAGGGGCAAAAGGCCCGCAAGCGGTTTTGTTTTTGGTCTTGGCGGTGAGGGTCATCGCCATCATCGACCGGCCGTGGAAGGCTCCGGTAAAACACAGTACGCCTTGCCTGCCCGTTGCCATGCGCGCTATTTTGATGGCGTTTTCTACCGCCTCCGCTCCCGAGTTGGTGATCATCACCTTGGTGTGATCGCCGTGCGGCAGCAGTTCGACAAGTTTTTCAGCCAGGTCAAGGTAACTTTCCGTGAGCGATACATTGAAGCAGGAATGCATCAATTGGGCAGCCTGTTGTTGTACGGCTTTGACTACCGGCGCGGGACAATGGCCGGCGTTCATAACGCCGATACCGCCCGCAAAATCGATGAGTTCGCGTCCGTCGGCATCCCAAATGCGGGCCCCCTTGGCCCTCACTGCCGTCGATGGGTTGAAAATACCCAGCGCATCAGGCACCAGCCGCTTACGCCGCTCGTAAAGTGATGTTGAGTTTGTCATGTTCTCGGTTGTCAGTTCTCGGTTCGATATTAATACCCCGGATTCTGCCCAATAACCCCTCCGGTGGCAATGATTTCATGTAGCGGAATGGGCAATACCGCCTTATAAACATCGCCCAACACTTCGGCGGCGCGGCCGGTACGGGCCAGGTCAAAAAACAGGTGGCCTTCAAAATTGAGTTCAGCGCGGCGCTCGTCGAATACAGCCTGCTGGAATTCGGTTTCGCCGGCGGGGTTTACCGGCGCCAGCCCGCGTTGTGCGCGCAGCGCGTTGAGGTCGGCCAGTCCGCCGCCGGCCAAACCCAGGGCTTCCGCTCTGATGAGGTATAACTCGGCCAGCCTGATGATGTAGGCAGGGTTGTCCCGGCTGTCTTCGCCGCGGTATTTCTGGGTGCGCCCGCTGCCGTCGGAGGTGATACTGGCATCGTTGTTATCCAGGCTGTAGTCGAGCATCGCGGCGCGGATATCGCCTGGCCGGGCGGCAAAAAAGTCGTTGAGCGTAGGGCCTGCCATGAAGGTCAACTCGGTGCGCAGGGCGTCGGGGCGACTATAAGTCAGGGTGTTATATGCGCTGCGGTTTTGGTTATCGAAAAACAATTCGAAGATGCTTTCCGAGGTTTGGCGCAGCGAATAGATGTTCGAAAATTTATCGGCAGGTAAAAAGGCAAAATCGTCGCCATCGATGACGGCGGAAGCGTGACCTGCAGCTTCTCCATAGGCTTTGCGATATAGCAACACGCGAGCCAGGAGGGCCTCTACCGTAGCGGAATTGATGTATTTGGCGCTTCTGCCTTCCTGATCTACCAGCGGTAAAGCGGCCTCCAATTCATCTGCAATAAAATCATAAGATTGCTTCACCGTAGCGCGAGCTACTCTATCGTCAACGCCTTGCACAGTGGTAATAATGGGAATTCCATATTCCGAATTTTCATCCCAATGATAGCCAAAATAGCGCAACAGGTCGAAATGGGACATAGCGCGGATGGCGCGGGCCTGTCCCTCGATCTGGTCGGCCCTGTCGCCATCCAAATCATTGATAGTGGGCAGGGCAGACAACAGGTAATTACAATTGGCGATGGTGCGGTAAATATTTTGCCACAAACTTTCTATAAGCCCATTGGACGACGTAACCGATTTTGCGCCGATTTCATCCAGCAGCGGATTGTCGAAACCGCCCGTGGTGCAATTGTCGCCCAATGCGTCGGCGATAAGCAAGTAATTGCCGCCGTAGTAATTTTCATTTTGCATCGAACTGTACAACCCGATCAGGGCGCTTTCGGCGTCGCCGGCGGTGGTTATGGCATTTTCGGCGTCGATATCATTTGGCGATGTTTCGTCCAGAAAATCACAAGCCGAAAAAAGAAAAACAAACGAGAATATATATAAAAAATGGATTTTCATTTTTAAAAAATTTGACGTTTAAAAAAACTATAACCCCAGATTTATTCCGATCAAAAACGTGCGCGCTTGCGGATAAGCGCCGTAATCCACGCCGGCCGTGCGTTCGTCGATACCGCCGGTAGAGCTTACTTCGGGATCGAAACCTTTGTATTTGGTGAACACGTATGCATTTTGAACTTCGGCATACAAGCGAAGGCGCGACGCCCATTTCATTTTTCCAAAATCGTAGCCCAGCGTAATATTTTGAATACGCACAAAAGAGCCGTCTTCCAAAAACTGGGTAGAACCTTCGTAATAATTAGGATTGATAAATGATGCGCGTGGATATTCGGCATTGTCGCCCGGCTGCCGCCAGCGGTCGAGTACATTGGCCGAGTTGTTGGCGTACACCGAAAACAGGCCGCCATCGTTGCTGTAGCCCAGATTTTCGTAGGTAGGCCGGATGAGGTTGTACACTTCATTGCCGAACGAATAGCGGATAAAAACACTGAGATCAAAATGCCCCAATGTAAAGCTGTTCGTCAATCCGCCGAAGCCGTCGGGCAGGGCTTTGCCGATGATCTGGCTGTCGTTGCTGTCTATTTCGCCATTGCCGTCGAGGTCTTCGTATTGAGCATCGCCGGTTTCGGGGTCGTAGCCCAGGTATTTGACGCCCCAAAAGGCGCCTATGGGTTGGCCCACTTTAAGGATATGGGTAGGCGCAAGGTCGCTGTATGAACTCAATAAAACATCGTCGGTGGAGAGTTTTTTAATTTCATTTTTCACGTACGTGAAATTAAAATTGAGCGCCCACTTGAAGTTTTTATTTTTTACAGGAATTGTATTTAAATTAAATTCAATACCCGTATTTTGAATTTCGCCGCTATTGCGGGTCACGGTAGCAAAACCGGTGGTGCCGGGCACAATATCCTCGCTCAGCAGGTCGGTTTTATTCGATTTAAAAAAGTCGATTGAGCCGTTAAATTTTCCTTTTAGAATTTCATAATCGATGCCCACATTGAGCATTTTATTGCTCTGCCAGGTCAAGTTGGGGTCGGCAATATTGCGCAGTATAATGCCCGCCTGGCCGTCGTAGCGAGAGGGGCCGTAAAAAATCGTATTCTGAAAATCGCCGATCTCCTGGTCGCCGGTGAGGCCGTAGCTTATGCGCAATTTGAGGGCGGAAAAAATATTATCAGAAAAAAAAGCTTCTTCATCCAATCGCCAGGCCACCGATACCGAGGGGAAATAGCCGTAGCGGTTGTTTTTGGAGAAACGCGAAGAGCCGTCGGCGCGCACGGAAGCGGTGACGAGGTAGCGATTTTTAAACGCGTAATTCACGCGGCCCAGGTACGACAGCAGGGCAAAAGAGGCGCCGGTAGAGGTAGCCGAGACGATATTGGCCGCGCTGGAAATGTTCTCCAGACTGCTGCCGGGGAACCCCTGGCCTACTGCCGCCGAGCGTTCCGAGACGCTGCGCTGGGCCGTAACGCCGCCCAGCAGGGTAAATTCGCTTTCGCCGATTGTTTTCTGCCAGGTCAGCGTATTTTCGTTGAGCCAGGTGAGGCCCTGGAAATTGGCTTCGAGCGCCTCGCCGCCCACGGCTTCGGCATCGGCGGTGAGGGGGGAGAGAAACTGCCTGTCGGCCAACTGGGTGTAGTCGACAGAAAACGAGGTACGCAGTTTAAGCGCGCCGGCCAATTCGTATTCGGCAAAAGCCGAGCCGATGAGGCGGTAGGTATTGGTGAAAGCCCTGATCTCATTGGCGGATTTGACGGGGTTGTCCGACAACCAGCTTACCTGGTAGTCTTCGAAGGCGGCATAATCGCCGTTTTCGTCGTATACCGGCATCAGGGGCGAAGCGCCCAGCGCATTGGTGATGGTGCCGGTGTAAGTATTGTCGTTGAAGCTGCGGCGGTTGCGCGAATAAGAAGTCGCAATATTGGAACCGATTTTCAGGCGTTTATTCACCTCGTGGTCGAGGTTCATGCGGTAATTAAAACGCTTGTAAAAGCTCTCGATCACAATACCCTGCTGATCAAAAAAACCGGAGCTGATAAAAAAGCGGGTTTTGTCGTTGCCGCCTTGCAGCGACAACTCGTAGTTGCTGATGGGCGCTTGTTGCAGCACCTCGTCGAGCCACACCGTATTCGTGCCGTCGAGGTTAAAATTTTCCAGTGGGTCGGTGAGCACCGAGGGGTCAAAATCTTCGCCAAAAATCGTATTGTCGGCGTTGTAGGCGGCCAGGTCGTTGCGACGGGCTTCTTCCACCAGTTCGACAAACTGCCCGGAGTCGAGAAATTCGATTTTCCGGGCTGCCTGTTGCATGCCTGTATAATAATTAAAGTTGATATCGGTTTTACCGGCTTTGCCGCGTTTGGTGGTGATCAGGATGACGCCGTTGGCGGCGCGGGCGCCGTAGATGGCTGCGGCGGAGGCGTCTTTGAGTACCTCTATGCTTTCGATATCGTTGGGGTTGATATCGGAAATCGAACTGAGGTTTTGGCCGTTGCCTACCACATTTCGGTCGGTATCAAACGATGTAGACAGTGCCGAATTGCTTTCGCTGATCATGGGCACGCCGTCTACCACGTATAGCGGGTTGTTGCTGCCCCGCACGGTGATCAGCAGTCCTGCGCCGGGCGTACCGGAAGGCGATATCACGTTGAGGCCCGATACCCTGCCCTGAATACTACTTGCGAGGTTTGACACCGGCTGGTCTTTAAATTCTTCGTTTTTGATAGAAGAAATAGCGCCGGTTACCTGGCTTTTTCGCTGCACGCCGTAGCCAACTACCACGAGTTCCTGCAATTGCTGGGCGCTCGATTCGAGGCGCACGGTCAGGGTGGCATTGCCGTTGTAGGCTACATCCTGCGGCACGTACCCCACATAAGAAAAGCGGATCGAGCCGTTTGACTGGTTGGTACTGATCTTGAAAAAGCCGTTTTCATCCGTGATTGTGCCTTGAGTAGCGCCTGCCAGTTGCACCGTCACGCCGATAAGCGTTTCGCCGGTGGCGGCGTCGGTCACCGTACCTTGAACGGTTGTGGTTTGCCCCGTCGCAGTACCGGGTAGCGCCAGCGTTGTACCCAGGAGCAGGGCAAAAAAGCAGAGTTGTTGCCAATATCGCATGGTCTGTCGTTTTGAGTTGGTATTAAGGTCATAAAGCTAATATGTTCGGAGGATTATTGCGCTGTTATAAGGTGGGGAAATTGTTGTTGGTTGTTGGTTGTCGGTTCTCTGTTATCGGTTCCCGTTTTTTTTATCTTTGCAACGTATGCTTCGATGCAGACAACGGAGAACAGACAACCCACAACCGAAAATGCCCATACTGAAGCTCATAGCCAAAATACACCGCTCGATCATGTGGCTGCAGGGGCGGCTCAGCAAAAAGCAATTCATCTTTTTGTCGAGCGTTTTGGTGGGCTTGTCGGCGGGTATGGCGGCTATTGTGCTGAAGACTTTTGCGCATTATATATTCCGGTTGGCAACCTTCGATAAAACAGCTCATTTTTCTTTTTTGCTGCTGTTCCTGCCTTTTTTGGGCATATTGCTCACTGTATTAGTAGTCAAAAAATTATTCCACAACAAATTTGAAAAAGGGCTCTCCAATATCCTTTTCGCCATTGCCCAAAAATCGAGTATCGTGCCGCGGGTGCAGATGTATGCCCAGGTAGTGACGAGTTCGCTTACTGTAGGGCTCGGCGGTTCTGCCGGACTCGAAGCGCCGATCGTGGTCACGGGAGCCGCTTTCGGTTCCAATTATGCGCGCACTTACCGATTGGACTATAAAGAAAGGACGCTGCTGTTGGCCTGCGGCATCGCGGCGGGTATTGCTGCGGCGTTTAATGCGCCGATCGCCGGGGTTTTATTTGCGCTGGAAGTGTTGCTGCTCGATGTGAGTATTTCGGCATTTACACCGCTTATTATTGCAGCGGCATCAGGCGCTTTAATTTCAAAAATAATTCTCAATGACGATATTCTTTTATCGTTCCAACTGCAAAAAGCCTTTGATTATCACAACGTGCCTTTTTATGTGCTGTTGGGCGTATTCGCAGGAATCGTATCCGTATACCACTCCCGCACTTTCACCCGGGTAGAATCGTATGTAATTAAAAAAATAAAAAGTCCCTATCGCAAAGTAGTTATTGGCGGAATCGCGCTGGCTATTCTCATTTACATTTTCCCGAGTTTATTCGGAGAGGGCTATGAAAGTATCAAAATGCTCTCCCAACAGCGCCCTGAAAAACTGCTTGACAACAGTGTTTTTCACAATTTCAAGAGCAACGAATGGTTTGTCCTCTTATTTGTCGGTGTATTGGTATTTGTCAAATCCTTTGCTACGGCTATCACCATAGGCAGCGGCGGCAACGGCGGCAATTTTGCGCCTTCGTTATTTGTGGGCGCTTATCTCGGCTTTTTCTTTTCCCGCTTTTTCAATATGCTGGATATAACCCGGCTGCCCGAAAACAATTTCACGTTGGTAGGCATGGCGGGTATTTTGAGCGGCTTGTACCACGCGCCTTTGACGGCCATATTTTTGATCGCGGAAATTACCGGCGGCTATACGCTGATGATCCCGCTGATGATCGTGTCTTCGATTAGCTTTGCTATTTCAAGATCTTACGAAAAATATTCCATGGATGCCAAAAA
>DAINSQ010000055.1:0-10556 GCA_036741235.1 Saprospiraceae bacterium
TGCTGAATTTTTAAACTTTGTTCCAGATAGCGCAAGGCCGTGGCATAGTCGCCTTTGGCCTGGTGTATCAAACTAATGTTATTGAGGGTGGTTCCTTCGCCCTGAAGGTCGGCTATATCCTGGCGAATTTTCAAGCTTTGATGATAGCGTTCAAGGGCTTTCTCGTAATTGCCCTGATAATAGTAAATTAACCCCAACTGATTGAGCCAGTAGGCCTTATCTTTTTCGGAAAGATGTTCTTCCATGTTCAGTATTTCGCTGTTCCATGCGATAGCCTTGGCGTAGTCTTGCAATTTTATACAGGCATCTGCAAGACTCATGAGCAGGGAGAGTCTTTCCTTAGGAAGTGGATTGGGAGAATCGTCAAGTTGTTCTAGCTCGTGTTGAAGGCGGGCAATGCGATGGTAGGTGGCTTCAGGATCTTCAGCATTCGCCGGTGGAGCGTCTTCCCCGGTGATAAATAACAGACCGCCGGAGGGGGGGGCTTCAGGTGGAGCTTCGAAATGAAAGGTGTAGACCATCCAATCCCAAAAGTCGGGGGCAAGTACCTGGGCTTTGATTTGGCAAAATTCTTCGCTCCAAAAAACGATAGGAAAAGGGAAGGACCGGAAGAGCAGTTCCCGGTCAAAATTCAGGGCTTTGAAAAATCCGCTGGGGACCTCCTGCCCGCTGGGTTGAAGCTGCTTTTCAATTCCAAATAAATGCAGGACGTATTTCCCGGGTTCGGCGGTGAGGGCATCGGCAGGAATACCCGAACGAATGAAGGCGGGAACAGAACCCGCAGCATAGTCGTCCAGGTATAGTTCAAGATGCTGGAATTGGGAATATCTTTCCTTAAAGCCATGGAAAAGTCGCTGCCGGTGTCGAAAGGAATTGCACGTGATCCAAATAACAGTGGCTGTAGCTCGCCCTACCAGCACGAAGTCCAACTGGAGCCAGCGCTCTTCATTCTGTTCCTGCCATGTAGGAGGTAGCCGGTTCATGATTGATCCTGCAAAAATGGGCGGATGAGCGGATTAATCTGACGATCAATTTTTTTGCCGTTATATTCGAGCAGGTTCAAGGATTGTAGTAATTCAAGTACTTCTTTGTCGGCATTATCAAATTTTCCTGAACGCAATACCTCCTTATGCGAGGTATTAAGGGTGCGCCAGCGGTTGTTGCCTTCTTCTGCCATGGCGTCTTTGGCAATGTCCATCGTCACCAGATTCCCCCTTGCTTTAACAAGGCTTCGGTTAACCAATTTCAATAAAATGCGTGGGCATCCACCCGAAGCTTGTACAAAATGATCCAGCACGCCTTCGCTAAAAAGGCTTTTGTCTGCTCTGCGCTCGATAACCTCTCTTAAAAGCGGGGTGGAATCGTCATTGATGCGGATCATTGGGAGCAAATGTTCCCTGAAAAAGTCGTGCGTGGGAAGGTGCAGTATTTCGTAATAAGTGCCTATGGGTACAGTGGATATAACATGCGTATCGATACCGGTAATCATCTGCACGTCTTTTACAAAAAGCGATTCATATACGGCTGCGTTAGCTTTCTCTAGCCCGTCTATAATGAAAATAATGTCTTTCCCCTTGTTTTGTTCCCGCAGCAACCGGCGTACACCGATAAGCGCAACATTAAATTTTTGGATCAACGGTTTGGGGTTCGTCTTGATTTTTTGACGTATGGTGTTTGTTGTGACGTTATTGCGGGCAAAAGCCCCTTTGAGGTTACCCTCTACACCGAGGAATTTCCAAAAATTCCAACCGATGGTTGCTTTTACTTCCCCCGCCACGCCAAACTCCTTTGACACTTCCTTCACTACGTCTTTCTCCTGCAGCCATTCTTCGGCGATATCTGCGAAACTATCATGATCGATGTCAACTTCTCTGAGCTCGAGTTCTTTAGCAAGCATAGTAACCAGCACGACAAAAATGTCCTCCGGCTCCAATTGTTCTACATTGGTTTCCTTTTCGAGGTCTATCAAAATGGCGAAAAAGGCATCTGGATTGTTGATTTCACTGGAGAAACGTTTTAGCTCGACAGATTTTCCGCAGCCCCTGTGGCCTGAAAAGATGATTTTGACAAATTCATTGGGATAGTATTCTAGCTTGTTATCGACCATTCCAAGGTCGAATTTCATCGCATCAAACTGGGTTTGGCTTCGCACACTGGAGAAGTCCACCCACAACGATTTAAACCAGTCTTCACGGGATTGTATGTAAAATTCCGGCTCTGTAGCTTCTTTTGCCCTGAATGCTATTTTCTCTGGAAATTGATATTCGTAAGGTTGCATATGCTAATGCTTTAACGCTTCAACAAATGTAATGGGTTTTGCAAGATTCTTCAAGATAGTTTACTCGAAAACCCGCCGGAAATACAACTGCAAACGCCCATCGCATGGTTGCCTGGAATCCCCCCGCACTACATTTTATGCAATCTCGGGTTCAGCGCTTCATTAAGCCCTTCGCCGAGGAGGTTGAAAATGGTTACGGAGATGAAGATGGCGAAGCCGGGGAAAAAGGCCAGCCACCAGGCTTTGGGCTGCGAGCGGGCTTCGTTGAGCAGGGTGCCCCAGGTGACGGTGTCGACGGAGACGCCGATACCCAGGAAGGACAGGAAGGCCTCCAGCAAGATGGCATTGGCAACGCCGAAGGCAATGGCAATGAGTACGGGCGACAGGGCGTTGGGAAGGGCGTGGCGCCACAATATACGCCACTCGCTGAAACCCAAAGCGCGCCCCGCTTCTATGTAGCCCAGCTGGCGCACGCGCAGCAATTCGCCGCGCACAAACCGCGCTATGCCGGTCCACCGCACTAATCCGATGATGGCCATGACGTAAAATATGGAGGGACGCCTGATGAGCACGACGATGGAGAGTATCAATAATAAGGTGGGAATGGCATTCAATACTTCTATCAAACGCACGACAATGGCGTCGACAGGGAGTTGTATTTTTTTGCTTAAAATGGGAAGCCTGGCCGGCCATTTGATGAGAAAATGAGCAAAACCCAGGCACAAAACCAGAATGCCGGCGCTTTTAGCGATTTCTACCAATAAATGACCGTCAAGCCAGGCGGCGCTGCGGGCAATGAAGGCGTAGTAAATGCCTGCCGCCAACCCCAATGAATATAACAAGACCGCCGCCCGCGACAGGCGCAGGCGCCGGTCGCCGAAGTATCCCGCCAGCGAACCCAGCAATATGCCGATGAAGGTGGCCAGTGCCATGGCTACTACGCCCACCAGCATGGCCGTGCGCGTGCCGGCTACGAGTCCCGCCGCCACGTCGTGCCCTACTCTGTTGGTGCCCAACCAATGGCGGTAGCGCGCCGATTTTACGCGTTGCCGGCCGAAGGGGCCGGCGTAGTTGCCGTTGTATACGTCGATGGTGTTGGCCGAGTAGGGGATCAACGGCATCAGGGCCTTTTCATAGTTGAGCTCCCGCCAGTTGTTGCCGTTAAACGGCGGCGACCAGTTGCTCAGCCCCAGCGATACGGCGTACTGCTTGACAACCGGAAAATAGTGCCGCCCTTCGATGCGGCAGTATATGGGCCGAACGTTGGCGATGAAGTCGGCAAAAAGCGCTATAAATAACAACACAGCCAAAATGCGTAGCGACCACATGGCCGGGCGGTGCTGCCGCAGGCGCATCCGGGCCAGCATCCAGGGGCTCTGCCTATTGCCGCCCCCGGCGGTTTCGCGTTGTTGTCTTTTTCTGCCGAACATTTACGTTGATTTCTTTTTGCCCAGGGTCACCCGAGGGTCTATTACACCATATAGTATGTCGGCGAGCAAAATGCCGGCCATGGTTACTACCGCCGCCAATAGCAATACGGCGTAAACAATGGGCCAATCTTTGGCGCCAATGGCGTCTACGGTCAGCTTGCCCATCCCCGGAATACCGAAGATTACTTCGATGACTACCGACCCGGCGATGGCCGCCGGCAATACCGATGCCAGCATAGTGACAATGGGCGATAAGGCGTTGCGGAAGGCGTGTTTCCAGATGACTGCCCTTTCGCTCAAACCTTTGGCCCTGGCCGTGCGCACAAAGTCCTGCTCCAGCGCTTCTACCATGCTGCTGCGCATCTGCCTGGAGATGAAGGCCAGCGAGCCGTAGGTGAGGCAGAAAATGGGCAGCGCCAGGTGAGCAACCCGGGTGCTGAATACCTGCCACCAGCTATCCCCGCTGTCGGTATCGCCCACTCCCATGGTCGGGAAAAAGTCCATGCCGTATTCGGGTGTGGTGAAAAAGATGATGAGCAGGGTGGCGATCCAAAAGACAGGCAGAGAGTGTAAGGCAAATAAAACTACCCCGATGGCCCGGTCGCGCCGGGAGCCGCGGTGCACGGCGGCGTATACGCCCAGTGGAATGGCCAGCGCATAGGCGAGCAGTATGGCAATGCCGTTGATGAGCAGGGTCCAGCGCAGCCCGGTAGCCAGTTTATCGGCTACGGGCAGCCGGTCGCGGTACGATACGCCCAGGTCGCCGCGCAATAACCGCACGAGCCAGTGGTGATACTGGTTGTCGAAGCCGTGCCAACGCAGCGCCGGCAGCCAGTGCGCGGAAGGTGTCGCTTCCTGTTTTACACGTTGATAAGCGGCGCGCAGCGCCTCAAATTGACCGCCGGCAACGGCCTGCAACGCGCTATCGGACCGGAAAGCCGCCTGCAACGTGTCGAGGTGATAACTGATGAGCTGATCTTTGTCTTGCAGGTATAAAAAAGGCACGGTAGCCCGCGCCGTAGTCAGCGCCTGCCCGGCCGCTTCACCGGCTACCCGAAACAGCCGGCGGTCTAATGCCGCTACCTGCCGGTAATAATCTTCGATTTGCGGCCAGTTGCCATAGCGGGCAACGAGCTTGCGCAGACACTCCCGGCGTTCCTTTTGTACAAAGCGGTGCAGCGTATCGGGATATGCTGAAGTAGTTACTGAAAAATAAAAAACCGGCTTGTCAATGCCCAGGGAGGCGGCCATTTCCCGGTAGGATCTGTCGTAAGCGCCGGGGTCGCTGAGCTGAGCCCCGGGGTTGTTGCCGGTATTTAAAAACAAAACTACCGGATCGCCAGGCGTACAGGTGCTCAACCCGAATGCCAGAAAGGAGATGACAAGCAGGGTGGGAAGGAAAATGAGCAGGCGCCGGGCGAGGAATGGCCACATGGAATTAAGGTTATGAGGGGGGATGAAAGGTTATGAAAGGTTATGAAAGGTTATGAAAGGTTATGAAAGGTTATGAAAGGTTATATTCAACCTTCATTCCCCCTCATAACCCCTCATAACCCCTCTCCAAAACTATCTTAATTTAAACAAATTCGGGAAAAAGCCCGGGTGCATAGCCGTAGGCGTTACCTCGAATCGCTGGTGAGCAGCCAGGCGGCCGGAGGGCACATAGAGGTAAACCTCTGGGACCTCGTCGTAGATGATAGCCTGGAGCTGCTTATACATTTCATCGCGTTTGCCCTTGTCGAGGGTAATGCGCAGGTCTTCGATCAGCTTATCCGTTTCGGCGTTGCCGAAGCCGGTGCGGTTATCGCCCTGGGTATGCCAGCTCTGCATGGGGTCCCACAGCGTGGGGCTCACCGTGCGGCCGCCTGAACTGAGTTCGTATTCGCCCTTGCGCAGGTCGGCGATGATCTGGGTAAACTCTTTGGTAACGGGTTCGATGCCAATGCCGGCTTTGCGGGCGTTTTCCTGCATCACCAGTGCGATATTGCGGGAGATCTCGCGGTTGGGGGAGATCAGGTAAGTCAGGCTGAGCTCCGTGAGCTGACCGTCGATTTTTTTGTCGACAGTGCCGTTGTTGTTGCTGTCGGTCCAGCCGGCTTGTGCCAGCAATGCTTTTGCTTTCTCCGGATCGTAGCTATAAGGCGCCAGGCTCTTGTTGGCATAATCCTTGGTGGGCAATACGGGCCCGGCGAGGCGTTCTGCCAAACCGAAATACAGGGTATTAATGATCTCGTCGACATTAATCGAGTGGGCCAGGGCCTGGCGAACGAGTTTGTCGTTGAGTTTGGGGTTGCGGGTATTCACATACACAAAAAACGCCGACAGGCTGGCGGGGGTATAGAGGTTATATACATCGGTAATGAGGGGATCCTGTTTGATATCGGTAAAATCCTTGGGGTCGATATCGGCTACTACGTCAATTTCCTCGGCTTTGAGGGCTGCCAGGGCGGTGGCGGCATCGCCGATGATTTTAAACGTGAGTTTTTCCGGATAAGCGCCCAGTGCTGGGAATTCTTCCGCCAGGTCGTCGCCCCACCAGTCGGCCTTTTTTACCAGTTCTACTTTTTGCTGGGCTTCCCAGCTTTCGAGGCGGTAGGGGCCGCTTCCCGAGATGGCGCCTTTTTCGCGGGCGAATTTGGGCGACTGGATCAGGTCGGCGAATTGCTGCAGGCGGGCGTCGGTTTCAGCCAGCGCCGTTATTTTTTCAGGGTCGGTAAACGTTTTGATGTCGATATCTTTCAGCAGGTTCTGCGGGTCGTAAAGGTGAGCCGGCAGCACTTGTACCGTGCTGGCGATCGCCTCTTCGCCGAGGATGTACTTTTCGTTGGTATACACCGTAAATCGCTTCGGATTTTTGGCGTCAACCTGAATGTCCTTGATAAAGGCAAAAAACGGGCGGTAGCGTTGGGCGTTGACCTTGGGATTGAGTACGGCTTTTACCGTAAATACAAAGTCATTGCCGGTCACCGGCTTGCCGTCATCCCATGCGGCTTTATCGTGAATATCAAAGGTGTAAGCCACGCCGCCGGCGTAGGGGCCGCTGGAAATTTCCTGTACTTCGGGCGCCGATTTGGCGAGTTGGGGAATCAGTTGCAGCGTAGTAGGGTCAATGAAGAGCAAGTAAGAAAATAGCTGGTTGTTGATCTGGGTAGCGTAAATAGTAGTCGATAAAAGCGGGTTCAGTCCGTCAGGCTCTGCATCTATGCGGATAATGACGTCATTGCTTTTTCTTTTCCAATTGTCCTGCAGTTTGGGCTCAGATTTACAGTCGGTAAACAATAAACCTGCCACAACAGCAAGTAGCAGCATGAAACTGATGGAAGCGTTTCGCATAATGGGGATATTTTTTTTGTGAAAGTGAATGCAAAATACAGGGATGCCGCCACGTAGCAAAATGCTTTTAACGCTAATTTTAAGAATGGCGTTATTACAGGCGGTAAAAACCCGATTTGCGCGCTTCGCTGATTTTCCCGACCTTTCGGCGCATGGAGCAAAATAAGCGACAAGGCGATATCATTTACGGGCGCCACCCGGTGGTGGAGGCCATTGAATCCGGGCTGCCGGTCGACAAACTGTGGCTACAGCAGGGCACGCGGGGCGAGTTTGAAAAAGAGATCAGACGGCTCAGCAAATTGCGGGATATTCCGGTGCAGTTTGTCCCCAAAGAAAAGCTGAGCAAGCTGGCGGGCGGCAACAATCACCAGGGCATCGTAGGCTTTTTATCGCTCATCGCCTACCAACAATTGGAAGATATTCTGCCCGCCGTCTACGAACGCTCGGAAACGCCGTTGATCGTAGTGCTCGACCACATTACCGATGTGCGCAATCTGGGCGCCATTGCCCGCTCGGCATCGTGCTGCGGCGCGCACGCAATGGTCATCCCCCGCAAAGGCGGCGCCCTTATCAATGCCGAAGCGATGAAAGCCGCCGCCGGCGCGCTGGCCCGCCTTCCCGTTTGCCGCGTCAATAGCCTGGTCAATGCCGTGGAGTTCCTCCAGGAATCGGGTATCCAGGTATTGGCGAGCGACCTGCAAGCCCCGAAATTATTGCACGAACTCGACCTGACCGTCCCCACCGCCCTGTTGCTCGGCGCCGAAGGCGAAGGACTGCACCACAGTCTCATCACCCGCGCCGATCAGCGCTTCCGCATCCCCCAATTAGGCGAAACGGAGTCGTTTAATGTGTCGGTGGCCGCAGGTATTATGCTCTATGAATCACTGCGCCAAAGAATTGGGGGCATGAGGGGGGATTTTTGATGTCTATGTTTGATGTTAAATTATTAAGAAATAACCCTTCATAACCCCTTCCCGACTTCCCTTTGGTCAGTACGGGACTCCCCCGACATTTAGTCGGGACTCACTTCGTTCGCTTTCAGTCGCATAACCCCTCATAACCCTTCATAACCCTTCATAATATGAAAAACCCACTCATCACCAACGACGCCGTCGTACTCGGCATTTTGCTGGCTGTATTGGCCGCCATTTTTATTACTTCGTCAAGTAAAAGCAAGGGGTGGCGCAACTTCTACAAATTTGTGCCGGCGCTTTTACTCTGTTACTTCGTGCCGGCGCTGCTTCGTTGGCCGTTTGGCCTGATTAGCGGCGATTTTTCACAGCTTGACGAAATGGCTGCCGACTACCTGCTGCCGGCCTGCCTGGTATTATTGTGCTTGAATATCGACTTCAAGGGCATACTCAACCTGGGGCCCAAAGCGCTTATCATGTTTTTGTCGGGCTCTATCGGCGTCATCCTCGGAGGTCCGATTGCCATGCTCATGGTGACCAGGCTGGCGCCGGGGCTTATTAGCGCGCCGCCCGACGAGTTGTGGCGGGGGCTGTCGACCATTGCCGGCAGTTGGATCGGCGGGGGCGCCAACCAATTGGCCATGAAAAATATCTACCAGGTAAACGACAACCTGTTTGCTGTAGTGGTAGTCGTTGACGTGATCATGGCCAATATCTGGATGGGGTTGTTGCTCTATGGTGTTGGCATTACGCGGCGCATCGACAATTGGTTGGGCGGCGATACCAAGGCTATTGACGAACTCAGGCACAAAGTGGAAGCTTACCAGGACAGCGTGATGCGCATACCTGCAACCACCGATATTTTTCTGATGCTGGCCGTGGCTTTCGGGGGCGTGGCATTTTCCAATTTGTGCGCCGACGCTATCGTGCCCGCACTCAGCAAGTATTCCGCAACGCTCGAAGCCTGGCGACTAACCGCGTTTAATTCCCGCTTTTTTTGGGTAGTGGTGCTTGCTACCTCGACAGGAATATTGCTTTCTTTTACAAAAGCGCGCCAACTCGAAGGCGTAGGAGCTTCTCGGTGGGGCAGTGTGTTTATCTATTTTTTGGTGGCTACCATCGGTATGAAAATGGATCTCGGGCAAGTATTCAGCAACCTGGGACTTTTTGCCATTGGCTTCATCTGGATGTTCATCCATGTCGCCATTATGATAACAGTCGCCAAACTCATCAAAGCGCCGTTTTTCTTTATGGCCGTGGGCAGCCAGGCCAATATCGGCGGGGCGGCCTCCGCGTCTATTGTGGCCTCCGCTTTTAGCCCGGGGCTGGCCTCAGTAGGCGTGTTGCTGGCGGTGCTGGGTTATGCGCTGGGTACCTACGGCGGCATTATCTGCGCTATTTTGATGAAGGGGGCGGCGGGGTAGGTTGTAGGTTTCAGACTTTATTTTTTTAACTGCTTCGGAGGGTTTAGCTGTAAGTTTAATTAACTAACCCCTAATGCTAAGAGCATGTTTGGACATTCGTCAATTGACTTCGTCGAATCTTCGATTTGGCTGCAAACGGCAACATCACTCCTCTTTCTCACCAACCGCTGCCCGCCGCAGCCGGTCATTAACAGCGCGGCCCAGGTCTTCTTCGGGCAGTAGTTCGGCCAGTATGATATCTACGGGCAGGCTGTCGAGGTAGCGCATGGCGCTGAAAAGCCGCCGGGCGGCTTCGCGGATATCTCCGGCGGGCGACAGGGTTATTTGGTGGTCGGGGCTGACGGTGGGGAAGGAACTGGCAAATGACAATATGGCCAATTGTTTGTCAGAATGTTGGCGAATCATTGCATCTATATCACCCAGTACTAGCGGAATACGGGGGGCGTAATGGCTTTTCAGCATGCCTGGCGCCAGGGGGTTGGAACTGGAATGGAGGCGCACTTCTACCGGGCCGATGAGGGCGGTAATAGCTTCTACGGCAATGCCGCCTTTGCGGTATACTACCGGCCTGCCCGATTCGTCCCAGCCTACAATCGTGCTTTCCAGTCCAATCTCGCAAGGCCCTCCATCCAGAATATAAGGGATTCTGTCGCCCAATTGATCGGCGACATGCTGGGCGGTAGTGGGGCTGATGTAGCCGAATGGATTCGCGCTGGGCGCCGCCAGGGGAAAAGGCAGCATCGCAAGCAGGGCATGCGTTAGCGGATGAGCCGGTATGCGAAGGGCGACAAGCGGCGAACCGGCGGTGACCAGATCGGGCATGATGTCTTTTTTAGGCAATAAAAGCGTGAGCGGCCCGGGCATAAAAGCCTGGGCCAATTGCCGGGCCTCACCGGGCATATCGAGGCAATAGGCTTCAAGGCTTTCTGCGTCGGCCACATGTACGATCAAAGGATCGAAAGTTGGTCGCTGTTTAACCGAAAAGATTGCCGTCACTGCGCTTTCATCGAGGGCATTGCCCGCCAGGCCATAAACCGTTTCCGTGGGGATAGCTACCAATTGACCCGCCTTTAGCAAGGCTGCCGCCTGCTCGATTGATGCCCCGGTCATAGCTTTATTAGTGCGTAACTAATTGGTTAGGATAGCAGGGCGGGAAGAAGTATTTTATTCATTCCTCATT
>DAINSQ010000055.1:10566-26967 GCA_036741235.1 Saprospiraceae bacterium
GTCATACTCCGACTTGTTGTCTTTGGCGCCGGTGCAGGCCATCTCCTTGGCTTTACCCTCAATTTTCTGAACGCGGTTGCCCGGATCGGGGTGGGTACTCAGGAAAGCGGGGGGGGTGCCTTTGCCTTCGATTTTCTTGAAAAATCCGGCGGCGCCGTCAGCGTGGTAATCGGTGCCGCACATATAAATCACCGAATGCTCGTCGGCTTCCGTTTCGTGGGTGCGGCTAAACTGCAGGGATACCAGTCCCAGCGCGATTTGTTCGATCAAGCCGGGGTCGGATTTTCCGGTGGCGATAGAAGTGAGGGCCGACAGGCCGTAGATTTTGGTCATCTGGCGAGTTGAGTGACGCAGGGCTGCGTGAGCGATTTCGTGGCCCAGCACGCCCGCCAGTTGGTCTTCAGAATCCAGGAATTTGATCAACCCGGTGTACACATAAATATAACCGCCGGGGGTGCAAAAAGCGTTGAGCGTGTTATTGTCATTGATAATTTTGACCTCCCAGGCAAACTCGTTGCGGTATTTTACCTTGCCTGTGTTAAGCAATTTGGTGGTAATGCCGCGCACATAGCGATACACTTCTTCGTTGCCGCTTTCGGGCAAAATAGGGTACGTTTTGGTGTCGCTCGCTATTTCTTTGGCCACCTGCCTGCCCAACTCTATATCCTGCTGGGGTGTAAAAAGGTTGAAACCGCCGCCGCTATCGCTGGATTTACAGCCCGAAAATGAAAGTACGACAGCCAGCGAAAAGGCGGAAAGGAGTAGTTGCTTCATACTATTTCGAATTCAATTCAATGATGAAATACCCGTAAATAACGGGATCTAAAGAAAAATATTGATGAATAAATGCTAAAGTTTTATTAATGCTTCGCGGTTTAGTAATTCCGGAGAACGCCTGCGGTTAGTTTAGCGATAGGGTTTAGTTTTACCCCAACCTACAACTACAACCTACAACCTACAACCTACACCCCCTTCCCCGCCAGTCTGGCCTTCAAAGCCGGGTGTTCCAGCCAGAAGTCTTCATATAGCCGGGTACTTGCCACAAAAGAAAAGCGTTTGCCAAAACTTCCGGGGGCTTTAAGCTCGATAGTAACGATTTTCAGTCCTGCAAATTGACTCTCATAGATAGCCGCCACATCGGAAAATGGGTATTGAAAGTGCTTGAAATAATTGGTCACAAACAAATGATCGGCAGAAAATTCGACCCGTTTCAGGCGCATCAGGGTTAGGGCGAACATTGCCAGGCCGCTCACAAAAAACAGCAGCACGCCGAGGCGAAAAGGCCCGCCGGGGATATTGCCGTAATAGGCGGCTTTATTGGCCCACACTGCCGCCGTCACGGCGCCGAAAAAGACGATCCAGAAAGTGGGCACAAAAATTTTCAGAAAAATCGTAGCGTTGGTCGAAACCCTTTGCATGTAAGAATATAATAGTTCAAAAAAACAAAATCACTCCAATTCCGCCTCGTGCAGGCGATAAGCCCGGCGCGCCACATAAATACTGAGTTCATACAAAATAAACAACGGCCCCGCCACCAGCAACTGACTGGCCACATCGGGCGGGGTAATCACCGCCGCCACGATCAGAATACCCACTACTGAATGCCGCCGGTATTCGCGCATCGTTTCGGGCGTAAGGAGCCCTACACGCGCCAGGAAATAGACGACCACCGGCAATTCAAATACGAGTCCGGTGGGTAGTGTAAACATGATCATATAGTTGATCAGCGAATTGAGCATGGGAATATTTTCCACACCAGGAATAGTAAAGCTGGTGAGGAAGCTGATGGCGAATGGCGCAATGCCGAAATAGCCGAAAAACACGCCCGACAAAAACAAAAAGCTGCAAATAAACACTACGCCGCGGGCAGCATTACGTTCTTTACTATACAGACCGGGGCTGACAAAACGCCAGAATTCCCAGAATACATAGGGAAAAGCAATGACAAACCCGGCGATAAAACTCACTTTGATGGCCGTGAGAAAAGCTTCGGCGAAACCCACCGCCTGGGTAGTAAATTCCGGCGGACCGAAACAAAGCGTATCCTGGGCGCCCAGCGATTTGCCCAACCAGCAATAAAAGCGATAAGAAATAAAATCGCGGCGGGTAGGCGCAAATATGATATTTTCGAATATCCAGGCGTTCACAAAAAACAATCCGATACCCAGGACGCTAATAGCCGTCACCGACCGGACGATATGACTTCGCAATTCGTCGAGGTGCTCGAGGAAAGTCATCTCCTTGCCGCTATCGGCCTCCGGTTTTTTTTCTGCCTTTTTCCTCCTGGGCCAGAAACGCCGCTTGGGCTTTTTCTGCTCTTTTTCGTCCGCGTGAAGTTGATCCAATGGCATAGCTGTATTTGCTTTCCTACTATGATTGCCGTATGCGACTTGCGTTTAACAGCGTCGCGTTTACGTTTGCCGTGGGTTTGGCGCAAATGAAAGACAAAAGTAGCAAATTATGTGGCGTTGCCCTATACAATTGCGCCGGCACGCTTTTTTTTATGATACAAAAATGAGCATAATGCGTAAAATGTTTACTTTTATACGCAAAGTGGGTTTTCCCCATGTAATGAGCTAGCTTATGAGGACCGCTGCCTTTGTTGTATTTCTTGTCTTTTGCGCTTATGCCCTGGCGGCGCGCTGGTATTTCGTTTGTGAAATCAGGGGCCTTTGCGGCAAGGCGACGCCGAAAGCCGCGGAAGAAGACATCAGGCCCAAAACGCTGGAAGTGCGCGAAGGCGATACTGTTCTGCTAAGCGGTTATGATCATTTTGCATTCGACTCCGCCGGCGTAGCTCCACGGCTCAATACCAACAATACGGCATTGCTCGATACCCTGGCCGCCCTGATGATGCAGGACACCAACCGCAGGCTTACCATCACCGGCTTGTACCGGCCCGGCGAAAAAGATATTCGCCCCGGCGGCTTTTTTGAAAATATCGGCATAGCGCGCGCCGACCGGCTCCGCCGCCTGCTTATGCAGCGCGGATTGCCCGAGCGGTATATGTCGCTCGACCAGGCCGCAGGCGTCGACAGCGACCTGCGCGAGCCCGCCCGCTTCGAATTGTACCGCCCCGCCGGCATTCCCGAAGGTTATGAAAAGGTGCAGTTTGTTTTTACCAATATGACTTTTTCCGACGCCAATTTTGCCTATAACTCCGACGAGTTCAAACCCGGCGACGCTTTTATCGCTTATGCCGATTCTGTGAAAACCTTCCTGGAATTGCAACCCGAAAAAACGCTGACTATCGTAGGGCATACCGACAATGTGGGCTCCGACAAATACAACCTCAAACTCGGCATGCGCCGCGCTATAAATGCGCGACAGTATTTTACCGATTTGGGCGTCAAATCTAAAATTGAAGTCAAATCAATGGGTAAAACCCGCCCGGCAGCCACTAATGATACGCCCGAAGGCCGCCAAAAAAACCGCAGGGTGAATTTTATTCTGGAATAATCACAATATCGATATGGATAATTTTTTCTCTGGATTTAATACCACTGACAGCTACGCTATTCTTTTTATGTTGCTGCTGGCATTCCTTTTCGGGCTTGTCGTCGGGCTCCTCCTCCGGGGCCGGCGTATCAAAGCCCTCAAAGCCGAACGGGACGCCGCCGCCGAAAAAACGGCCCTCGCCGAAGCCGAGTTGGCCGGCGTACGCGAACAACTGGCGCTGAAAGACGCCGATTTGAAACGCCTTGAACTCGAAATGGCAGAGCTGAATAGCAAAATAGCCCGCCACGACGAAGAAAAGAACAAACTCTACTACGAAATACACCAACTCAACGCCCTGGTAGAAAGCCAGCAAGCCACTGCCAAGGAATTTCAGGCCATCGTAGACAACCTGGAATCGCAACTCACGGCCTCGCGTTCCACCCAGGAACAACTCCAGGCCACGCTCGACAAAGAAGACGAGAGTGTGGAAAACCTGGCCGCTATGCAGAGTTTCTACAACGCATCGCGCATGCGCATGGACGCAATAGAGGAAAAACTGCAACTGCTGGAAGCAGAAAATACGGACTTGCGCCGGTCGCTCGCCGAACTCAAACCTGCCGCCGCCGCCTCGGCTTCATCCGCCCCGATGATCGCCTTTTCGCTCGAAGAAGAACCCGAAGAAGAAATTTATGAGCCGGGCGGCAAGGATGTGTTACGCGAAAAAATTGTGATTGAAAACCCGCCCAAGGACGACCTGTCGCTCATTAAAGGCGTGGGGCCGTTTTTGGAACACCAACTCAATACGCTCGGTATTTTTACTTATGAACAAATCAGCCGGTGGGATGAAGCTGAAATCAACCGGGTGACGCAACAAATGGGCTATTTCCCCGGGCGCATTGAAAAAGACGACTGGGTGGGCCAGTCGCGCCGCCTATTGCAGATCAAACAAGAACACCCCTGGGCGCTTCAGCCGCTGGGTATCAATAGTACCGATACTTCCAACCTGAAGATCATCGAGGGCATCGGCCCCAAGATCGAGGCCTTGCTCAAAGAAGCGGGCATCGACACCTGGGAAGAACTTGCCGATACCGCCGCCGGGCGACTCAGCGAGTTGCTGGAAGCCGCCGGCGACGCTTATCGCATGCATGACCCAACTTCCTGGCCCATGCAGGCCCGCATGGCGGCCAACGGCCAGTGGGACTTGCTGCGCGAATATCAGGAAGAACTCAAAGGGGGCAGGATTGTATAAGCCGGTTTATCCGTTATCTTCGGGGTTGTGGCGCAGCAGAAGCGCAGTGGCCATCGAGGCTACCGTGAGGCGCACCTCGGGGTCGAGGTCGTTGCGCAGCCGCACTTCGCCCCTGTTGACAAGCGATACCGCGCCCAGCGTTTTCCCATCCATTCGGAATTCAAAGCCGTAAACCGTAGGCAGGTTCATCCACTCGGGCTGGCCTTCCAATTCGCGCAGGGCCACCAGTTCGATCCTTTTGCTGCCGCTGTAGGCAAAACCCGCTGTAGCTTCGCGGAAGAAATGCCCGTCGGGGTGGTAGATGACAAAATTCCAGGGTTTCCCGGAATCGGCAGAGATGATTACGCCTGCAAAATAGTTGCGGTATTTGAGCGGAATGGAGAAAAAGTCGGTGATCAGGGGCAAGTCGGTGCGCTCAAATTTGCTCACACAAGCCACCGTCGCAGAGCTGCCGTCAGGGGTAAATTGCTCAAAGCGAATTTTTTGACGGGCGGCCTGAAAGCGCAGCACAAAGGGAATATCGTAACCCGAGGTCCAGCCCCGCCTTACTTTGCCTGTTTTGTACGGACCGTATGAGATGACCTGTCCTATTTGCAGGCCCATCCGGCCTTTTACGGGCATTATGCTGATTTGCTCGGATGGTTGGAGTGATTCGGGCACAAGCACCCGGGCCGGCCGGCAAGCCGCAAAGCTCAACAAGGAAACACTCAGAATGGCAATCGCATTTTTCATGACTGACATATTTTCGGGTGAAGAATTTTACCCTTTATATGCCGGAAGTATACACCCCCGGAAAAATAAGCGGCAGGTTAAGAAGATTTTAACGTTCTCCGTTATACTCCGGGGTAAAAAACAGCGCTCCGCCCCCGTTCTGCGCAACTCAGCGCATAACTCCTTTAACTCGGCGGTACAAAAATGGGGAGCCAAGGCCGGACTCCCTCATTTGGAAAGTCGATATATTTAGTATTAATTAAATGATTTTACCATGCGGCGTAATTAAATCCGGTCATTCACTCAATTCGCAATTTACATCGGCTACCAGCCACTTATCGCCTTCTTTGGCCAGCTTGACAACACGCCCCCATATTGCCCCATTTTCATAATCCAGGATCAGGGTGGCAGTGGCCGTTGTCGGCGAGTCAAAAGCCACCTTGACTTCCGCTTTTTTGTAAAAATCGGTTACATCGTCTTGTGCGCAAAAATAGCGGTCGTGATCAATACACGAGGGCACTTCGTCCATTGGCTCATTGGCCCACAATTTTTCGCATTCTGCGTAAAGGGCTTTTTCTTTTTCGATAAATGCCTGCCCGACTGCACCGCTTTTCAAAAATTCATTCAAAAAAGCGTCGAGTTGCGCCGGCTTTAACTTGAGGTGCTCGCCGGTATTGTCTATAAAATTGAATTTATCGCTGCCAAACGCTTCAGTACGCATAAATGCGTCGTACCAGTTGAAAAAGCCGCGAACGGCAGCTACCGCCGCTGCAGTATTGGCGGTTGTGTCAAATGCCGCGGTTTCGCCGCCGGCTTCCCCTTGCTTGGGCGTCTGGCGACAAGCAAGCAACAGTAAAATGAGCAATAACGCTCCCAGGTTTTTTTTCATAAAAATTTGATTTTCAATTAAATAATAGAAGACTCCAATAGTTCTTTTATCCGCCAAAGCCCCAGGCTCTTATCGGCATACAGCCCGTTCCCTTCCGTGCAACGCTCATTGATCAACGCCAAGGGAGGAGGAAAATGGAAAGGCGCCAATTCGAAGTTCAACACGCGCCAGTCGCCCGTTACAATATCTTCGTTGTCTGTGCATTCGGGGAAAGTGGTGGCGAGCAAGTAAGTAATGCCGCTGCGCCGGATGTTGTGCAGCGTTTTGAAAATATCGGCAAAAGAAAAGTGCACCAGACAATCGCGGCACAACATCAAGTCGGCGGCCGGCAATATATCGGCGCTGATGTCGAACACGGCGAATTGCCGCTGGGCGGAACCATATCGTTCCTGGTGCGACTGTATCAGTTCGGGGACCAGGGCGGCGCCAATGTACCGCTGCACCGGCAAATCGAGGCGCTGCATCCAGGAAATATCGCCACAGGGAGCATCCAGAAAAGTGGTTACCCTCCATTCTGCGAGCAAAGCCGGCACAGCAGCCTCAATGGCGGCAGTCTGGGACCGCTCCGACCCCTGCCCCGATACGGAATCCGCCCCGCTCCAGTGATTGGCGCGAAATATCCATTCAAATGTTTCCCGCATGCTGAATTGTTGCCCCGCTTCGGATTGTTTTTCGAAGTAATAGGTATCAAAGGGCAATTGATGGCGGCGTTTCGGCATATCGAAGGTAATTAGCGGGGGGCCGGGATTCTTTGTCCGCGTTGGATGCCCTGCAAGATACAATTTCTTATCTTTCCCCAAAAATTAGATGCCATGATACGCTTACTGGCTTTTGTCGCCATGCTTGGAATAACGCTTCAAACGTCTGCACAAAAAACGCTTCCTTTTAATGCCGGCGATCTCCACCTGGAATGGGAACTGGTGCAAAATCTATACCAGGGCAAGTCGCAAACGCTTTCGAAATTGCGATTGCACAATGCGGGCAAAAAAAAGCTGCCGGCTACCGGCTGGGCATTGTACTTTCACCTGGATCGACCGGTGAACCCTGAGCCCCTGCGGGCCGCAGGTATAGATGCAGAGCGGTTGGGCGGCGACTGGCTGCGGCTAAAACCCGGCGCCGCTTTTGCCGGATTGGCTGCCGGCGCCCGCCTCGAACTCGAGCTGGTAACCGAAGATTGGCTCATCCACCGCACTGACGCCCCACGGGGTTTTTACCTCGTATTCGACGCCAACCCGGAAAAGGGGTACCCAGTCGACAAGTTAACAATCGTTACTCCCACGCGTCCCGAACAGCTCATGCGATCTGCCGACGACAAGATGGCGTCCATAACCCCGGAAAAACTGTACCGGCAACACGAACACACTCCCAATATTCCCGCCGCCGAGTTGCGCCCCGTTTTCCCCACACCGGTATCGCTGACCGTTCAAGCGGGTACATACGCCGTCGACCGCACAACTACCATCAGCGCCGACCCCGAATTTGAAGCCGAGGCCCGCCTCCTGGCACGCCAATGGTTGCAGTGGTTTGGCGCCGAGGCGCGGGTGGTTCGCTCTTCCGGCGAAGCTCACCGCGGCATATCGCTGCGCAAAAGCGCCGATGTGGTTCATGCAGAAGGTTATCACCTGGCGATAACGCCCGAAAAAGGCATTGTGATCAGTGCTTCGGGGCGGGCGGGTATTTTTTACGGCATGCAATCGCTGAAAACCATCCTGCCCCCCGATTTGTGGAAACAAACCGCTTCCTCGGCGCTATTGCCCTGCCTGGAGGTACGCGATGAACCCCGTTTCGCCTATCGCGGTTTGCACGTTGACGTGGCGCGCAACTTCCAAACCAAAGCCGAAATCCTGAAATTACTGGATGTAATGGCCTTGTATAAACTCAACAATCTCCATTTTCACTTCAGCGACGACGAGGGCTGGCGCATTGAAATTCCCGGCTTGCCCGAGCTGACTACTGTTGGCGGCAATCGCGGCCATACCACCAGTGAAAAAGCCTTTTTGCACCCTTCCTACGGCTCCGGGCCAGAGCCGGGCAAGCTCTACGGCTCGGGATATTACAGCCGACCGGAGTTTGTGGAAATACTGCAATATGCTACGGCCCGCCATATCGAAATCATTCCCGAAATCGAACTACCCGGCCACGCCCGCGCGGCCATTAAATCAATGGATGCCCGCTACGAGCGACTGATGGCCGAAAACCGCCCGGCGGAGGCCGGCCAATACCTGTTGCGCGACCTCGAAGATCAATCGGTTTATAAATCGGTGCAGGGCTACAACGACAATGTCGTTTGCGTTTGCCAGCCGTCTACCCTGGCGTTCATCGATAAAGTAGCCGCCGAATTTGTCGCCATGTATCGCGAGGCCGGCGCCCCGCTGCGCACCCTCCACCTCGGCGGCGACGAAGTGCCCGGCGGAACCTGGGAGCGGTCGCCCGCCTGCCTGCAATTGATGCGTGAAAAAGCAATGAAAGAACCCGCCGACTTGTGGTACTACTTCTGGGCTGCCATGCGCGATATGATGGCCAAACACGGGCTTTATGTTTCCGGATGGGAGGAAATCGGCATGCGCAAAACAAAACTCGACGGCCAAACTACTTACCTGCCCAACCCTGATTTTGTAGACGATAACTTCCACGTATATGTGTGGAATAATGTGCTGGGCTGGGGCGCCGAAGACCTCGCCTACCGCATGGCAAACGCCGGCTATCAGGTGGTGTTGGCCCCGGTGAGCAACCTGTATTTCGACATGGCCTACCACAAAGACTGGAATGAACCGGGCTATTATTGGGGCGCTTATACCGATGTGGACAAAGCCTTTTCGTTTGCGCCTTTTGATTATTACAAAACTACCCGGGAAGACCGCCTGGGCAATGCGATAGATCCCTCGATTCTCAAAGACAAACAACGCCTTACCGATTATG
This sequence comes from Saprospiraceae bacterium, assembly GCA_036741235.1. Taxonomy (GTDB): domain Bacteria; phylum Bacteroidota; class Bacteroidia; order Chitinophagales; family Saprospiraceae; genus JABWBR01. Next base: position 19,773 of record DAINSQ010000055.1, read on the forward strand.
GCAAAAGTAATATTACAGGCATGCAGGGACTGATTTGGTCAGAGACACTACGGGGAGCCGAGAGTATTGAATATATGGTCTTCCCCAAACTGCTGGGCCTTGCCGAGCGCGCCTGGAGCCCGGCGCCAGACTGGGAAACGGAACAAGATCGCGCTGCCTTTGAGCGCCAATATGCCGCCTCCTGGGGCCATTTTGCCAATCAACTCGGCAAACGGGAATTGCCGCGACTCGACTATTACGCCGGCGGCTTACACTATCGCATCCCCACCCCCGGCGCCGTAGTGAAAGATGGTAAACTCCTGGCCAATATTCAATTGCCAGGTTTTGATATCCGCTATACTACCGACGGCAGCGAGCCTACTTTACAAAGTCTCCTCTATACCGGCCCGGTAGCCGTGAAAGGCAAGGTTCAACTCCGCGCTTTTGACAAGCGGGGCAGAGGAGGAAGGACGGTTGCGGCAGGGGGGTGATTGGCGGTAAGTTACAGGTTTGTTCGGACTGAGGGCAGGGGGCTGCTACATTTTCCCCAATATGCGTTTTTCAAAACAAACACTGTTCTCCACATTGGCGTATTGGCCGTAATTGGGGATAGGCTGGTAGCCATTTTTCACATACAGCGCAATAGCTTCGGGTTGCCTTTTGCCGGTTTCCAGCATACATTTTTCGTATTGCAACTCGGCGGCCCATTGCTCCAATGCCGACAGTACCCGGGTAGCAATGCCTTTTCCCCGGTGGGTGGGCCGGGTATACATGCGTTTTACCTCCATAATGCCGGGGGTGTATTCCTTGATCGCCCCACAGCCTACAGCGAGGTTATCGTCATAGGCCACAACTGCGTGTTTGATCCTTCCTATTTTATTGAATTGGGCATAAAATTCGTGGTCCTCTCCATCCACTTCCGCGAGGTACGCGTCGAGATATTTGACGAGCGCAGTGAAATCGGGATCGTCGGAGTTGGTACGCTTAATATGGAGCATAGGCTTTGCTTTTGCGGGTTGTAATGCTACGAGCCGTATATACTTCCCGGGCGTTCGCGCAGAAAGCCGCCCTGGCGGCCTGCAAAAGCGGCGGTAATCTCGGCGGCAATCGACAAGGCGATAGTTTCAGGAGTAGTAGCCCCAATATCCAGCCCCGCGGGGTAATGCAAGCGGTGGGCATGGGCGTTTATATCGAGCCCTTCGGCGGTGAGGGCGGCGATCATCTTTCCGGTGCGTTTGCGGGGGCCCAGCAAAGCGATATAAGGCGCTTGTGTTTGCAGCGCGCTTCGCAGATTGGCCAGGTCGGTGTCGTAATCGTGCGCCATGAGTACGACCGCCGTGCGGAGGTCGAAGGCTGGCAGGGGCTGTCCCTGCTGGTGCAATACTTCGGCATTGGCGATAAACTCCGGGTTGACTTTTTGCAAATGAGCCACTACCACCGAACGCCAGCCCAACAGCCGGGTCAAATCGACAAAAGACGCTATATCGTAATTGCCGCCGCACATCACCACCTGAATCGGCGGGGCGAGTAGTTCTACCAACGCATCAAACCCCTCGAAACTGCGGTATGCCGAGGCGCCGGCGCTGAGGACAGCTTGTACAGCCTCCGTCAAAACAGCGGCCACAGCATGCGGCAGCGACTGATCGGGGCGGCCCTCGCCGTCAAAGAGCCAGGTATCGCCAGGTACAATGCCTTCGAGATCGCCGGCAACGCGGGTGATGGTGACCATTACATGGGACTGTCTGCCACTACACGCCGCTGCCAGTAAGTTGACGAGGTGCTGCGCTTTTTCAGCTTGCAGGGGCGATATCAATACATCGATGCGGCCATTACAGCCCAGGCCTACCCCGATGGGTCGATCTTCTTCTTCGCGGGTATCGTAGGTCACTACGTGTGGGCGCGCCTGAAGTATGGCGTGTTTGGCCTTGCGCAGCGCGTCGCCTTCCAAGCAGCCCCCACTGATGCCGCCCACCCAGCGCCCCGTCTCCGATACGAGCATGCGGGCGCCCATGCGCCGGTACGAAGAGCCTTCTACTTGCACAACGGTAAGTAAAGCGGCATTTTCGCCATCAGTTTCCATTTGCCGGTAGTTTTCTACTATGGTGGCGATCTCTTTCATCGCGATTGTTAGTTGTCGGTTAATAAATATGCAATAAATTTAGGTGCAAAATCCAATATTCGCCAAAATATGAAACCACCGACTTCATTTTTTTACCTTTTCACTGCCTGTTTGATGATCGTTGCCGCTTGTAATACCGCGTCAAAAAAACAGCCCGATGCCGGCGTCAAAACGCCCGGGCCTGTCACCAGTTACAATTGTGCCGGCAATGAGCCTTTCTGGAATGTGCGCATCGACAGCAGCGCGATATTGTTCAATCATATGGATTTGGGCAAAACCTCCTATCCCTATCAGGCGCCTGTTCAGGAAGGCAACATGATCACTTTTGAGTCAAGCGCAGGCGACAGTAAAATAGTGGTCAAACTCGAAGAAAAAACCTGCTTCGACTCCATGTCGGGGTTTGAAGCGCCCTACACGGTAACCGTGCTCCGCGACGGCGAGACCTACACCGGTTGCGCCGATTCGAGCCTCAAACCGAGGAAGGGCGGAGAACGCTAACGAGCCATTCGCGTTCGGCCAGGGCGCGCATTCTGCCTACTTCTTCGAGCAGGGCGGCCCGCACTTCGCGTTGGCGCAAATCACTGCGCAGCATTTTTTGCACTATTTTGAGCAAGTTAGCGTAGTTTTCGCGGTGATAACCCAATCCCGATCGCCTTCTGAGAAAATTCCGAAAACTGTCGAGGTGTGATTCCAGGGCCGCGTATTCGCCCAGTTCATAATAAATGCGCAGCAGCATACTGCGGGCGTTGAGGTTATAGAGCAGATCCCGGAATTCTACATGCAGCAACAGCTCCATGGCTTTTTCGTAGTCGGGGCGGCGAAAGTAAAATACAGCCCGATTGTAGCGGTAGGCATTATCGCGTTCGCGAGCCGGCAGGCGTTGTTTGTATTCATCGAGGAAGCCGTCGGCCCAATCCCAGGCCTCCTGGGCTATTGCCAACATCAAAATATTGTTGTAGGTGAATTTGGACAAAACGCCGTCTTCGAGTAAAGCTTCTTTTTCCAGCGCCGCACGATACAGGCCGAACGCCTCAGCTATCAAACGGCGCTCTCCCCTATTGATGCGACGTATGCAGTGGTTAATGGCCAACAGATAAAGGTCGCGCAATTCGTGAGGCGGGAAATGCTGCCAGTGCTGGCCGATGAGTTGCACAAGCTGTTGAAAACGAGCATCGTCTTCGGGCGATTGCAGCGCCCGGTAGGCGCAGTGGTATACAGCTATTGCAGGAGTTAGAACAGTACCCGGATTTTCAATTTGCGTTAATGCCAGTTCACGCAGGGTAAAATCGTAGGCTTGCGAGTTCACGCTTTGATAGGTCAATACCGTGCAACTGTGGCGGAGCAAGTCGGCCAGATAGGCATTGGTCAATTCGTCAAGTACATCCTGCAGGTTCATGGGGCCGCTGCGACGCTGCCTGTGATCGTATTCGTAGCGTTCAAGATGCAGGCGGTACAACTGCCGGTGATAGTCGCCATGACGATGAGGTTGATTGCGAAGGGAATACGTGGCTTGTTCCCATTCTTTTTCAAACAACTTATCTGCTTCGCGGCGGCGCAGGGCTCTGCATTGGCGCCAGTTCACTTCAGCATCGTCGTCGCTCCAGTCATCATAGGCCAGAAATTTTTTGACAATATTTAATAAAAAATGCATCAACAATCGCAAGAGATCATCATCAAAAGGTTGCCCGGGGAAGATCGCTTCGAAAACCCGACGCCGGTCGAAAGCGTCTTGCGCCGGACGGCGCCGGGCCCCGTGCAGGTAATCGAATAACCTGCGTACATCGTCGCGCTGGTGAACGATATCAGCATGCACCCATCTCTGCAATTGCCGCCAATCGCGTTTGGTTAATGTCCCGAGGGTTTGAAGGAGAAGGCTGTCGCGCATGGAGGAATGAATAATGAAAAATGAATTTGGTTTGTATATGATAAATTAACAGTTACTTTATTAATGCCCTATAATATTGGTTTTTTGACAAAATCAATTACTTTTTTAATTAACAAATTATAAAAAATGTCTTTGCAACAATGATGATTGCATCGCACCTTTGGAAAAAATACTTGAAATGTCAGATGCGACCCGCTACGAAATGCTGGAAATCAAATGTTCCGAAATGCGAATTGCTTTATTTGCGTTGCTCCTCTGTTGTGCTGTGCAAACGGCGCTTGTTGCGCAGGGATGGGAGCGGGTTTATCCGGGAGGAAGTACGATAAGCCGGGTAACGGCCGCTTCAAATGGCGATTTTCTCTATCTGACACCCCTGATGCAGCTCGTGCGGGTCAACTCCGATGGGCAGGTATTGTGGACGAAGAGTTTATTGCCTTTCCCGGGGCAAATCAGCGGCAGTCTGGCTTCCGTTAAAGTGCTCCGGCCGGCGCCTTCAGGCGGCTATATCGCTATGCTGCAAAAAACAGATATAGGCACGTATTTGAATACAGAATTGCTGATCGTCAAAACCAACGAACAGGGCGACATTGAGTGGCAGAAGTGGTTTGACCCCCTAACGGAACCCGGCGAAATCCGGGCGCAATTCGGCGACTTGACGCCAACACCCGACGGAGGGTACCTCCTAACCGGCGGTATCGACCGTGATACAAGTTGGACAATCGATATGGATGCCGTCGCGATTAAACTTGGCGCAAGCGGAAATGAACTGTGGCGACAATATTACGCTTTTGAGACGGGCGATATGGCGGTTAGCCAGCGTATCGTTGCACTAAACGACGGCCATTTTCTCATCGCCGGTCGCTTTGCCGCATCAGGCAGTACCACGGGTTTATTTATGTTAATAAAAATTGATGCGAATGGCGACCTTATCTGGCAGCAATTGGCAGGAGAGGCCAGGCCTCCTACTGAATTAGCCCTGACATCGATAGGCTGTATTGAGCAGGCCGGCGGAACGCTCCGCCTGGCCGGTTACGCGCCCGCTTCTGCCGACCCCTTCAGATCGGTCAATACGGTTCATGTTTCCGCTACCGGCCAACTTTTATCCCAACAACAAATAGCGCTCAATGGCACGCTCACTTTTGGTGAATTGGCGACTACTGTCGACGGTGGCTGGGCGCTTGCTATGGGCTTTGCCGTTGACGGGCAAGACAACATACTGCTACACGCCTACGGCCCGGATAACCAGCTCAAATGGCAACGCCAATACGGCGGGTTGCTCAGCGATGAGGCCAACGATATGATATCGCTGCCCGATAATGGTTTCTTGATAGGCGGAGGGAAGGGCGTTTGGGAATTTGATAACCTGGGCCGCGACGAATACCTGATACGTCTCGATAGCCTGGGAAATACTTTTGCCCAACTGATAACCGGCAATGTCTTTCAAACGCAAAGCGACAATTGTAGCGCTACTTTTGGCGAGCCGCTGAATGACTGGCTGGTAACACTGGAGGGCAATGGCGGCACGAGTTATGCCCTAACCGATGAAAACGGCAATTTTTCCCTCCCGGTTGAGCCTGGCAGTTATGCTGTCAGTGTGTCTACTCCCAATCCCTATTGGCAAATGTGCGAACCTGTGCCCACCGTAACGGTTGCCGCCCTGGATACCGTTGATCTTGCACTGCCCGCTTTTGCACAAATCGAATGTCCCTGGCTGGAAGTCGATATTTCTACACCGCTGCTGCGGCGTTGTTTTGACAACACCTATACCGTAAGTTATTGCAATAACGGCACAACGCAGGCTGAAGGCATCTATGTAGAAGTAGAACTCGACCCCTACCTGGAATTTAACAGCGCTACCATTCCGGTGACTAATCAAACCGGAAACCTTTATCGATTCGACCTGAACATGTTAGAAGCAGGCGATTGCGGCACTTTTGAAATAAATGTGACCGTAGACTGCGATTCTACGCTGCTTGGACAAACGCACTGCACAACGGCGCATATCTACCCCGATGAGCTTTGTATTCCTACCCCTGACTGGAGCGGCGCCAGCATTGAAGTTGATGCTGCTTGCACCGGCGACAGTATCATTTTTTATATTCAAAATGTGGGAACCAACCCTACTACTGCCAATCTGCCTTTCCTGGTCATCGAAGACCAGGTCATCCTGATGCAAAGCGCCTTCAACCTGATGCCACAGCAAATCAGGGAGGTGCGACTACCCGCCACCGGCGGCACTTTCCGGTTGGAAGCCGATCAGGAACCCAATCACCCGGGTAACAGCCGCCCCAGCATTACAGTAGAAGGCTGCGGCCCCGACAGCGAGCCGACCAGCCTGGGTTATGCCACCCAACTCCCCGAAGATGACGCCGACCCCTTTATCTCCATCGACTGCCAGGAAAACGTAGGCTCCTGGGACCCCAACGACAAGCGAGGCTTTCCCAAAGGCTACGGAGAACCCAATTATATTGAACCCAATACTGACATTGAATACCTGGTTCGTTTCCAGAATACAGGCTCCGATACCGCTTTTTCTGTCATTGTGCGGGACAAGCTGTCGCCCTTCCTCGATCTCCGCAGCTTGCGTCCTGGAGCTTCTAGTCATGCTTACCAGCTCAATGTAGCTCCCGACGGCATGCTCGAATTCCGTTTTGACAACATAGCATTGCCCGACAGCAGTGCCAACGAGGCAGCTTCGCACGGATTTGTCAAGTTCAGGGCGTCGCAATTGCTCAATAACGCCCCCGGCACGATTATCAGTAATACGGCTGCTATTTATTTTGATTTCAACCCGCCCGTTCTTACAAACAGAACTTCCCATAGGGTGGAGGTTGATTTTATAGCAATAGATCTTATCCCTTTGCCTGGATGGAAACCGGGTAGTATTGCCGTGAGCCCCAATCCGCTGTCGGGTGACGCCCTCATCAGCATCCCCGATGCTCCCGTCGGTTCACCATTGCATTTTGAGGTTTACGATAGCAGCGGGCGCTTGGTCAGAAAAGATAGTTATCTTTCTAATCCATTTGTCTTTGAGCGCCACACACTCCCCCCCGGCCTCTATTTCTGCCGCCTGCTGGTAAACGGAAAACCCGCAGCACAAGGCAAGATGGCTGTAAAATGATGCTGGATGCTTGATGCTGGATATTCAATATTTAATTGTAACTGTTTAGGTTAATTTTGACTTTTTAGGGATAATATATAAATTTACAAAA
>DAINSQ010000056.1:0-26721 GCA_036741235.1 Saprospiraceae bacterium
TCCAGCATTCCATCCTTGAAGTCCTTCATCTCGTTTTTGAAATCCAGCATTCCATCCTTGAAGTCCTTCATCTCGTTTTTGAAATCCAGCATTCCATTAGTCAACTGGGTTATCGCCTGTCCTTGAACGGCGATAAAGTCAGCTAATACATACTCCAGCGCAACCACTCTTTTTTCGAGATGAACAGATGCCATGATTTACAACATTTACAATAACTTCACTGCCATAAAAATAATAACAAATACAACGCTTTGCAAGTTCCAGGTGGCAAATGCCTCAAAATGCCCCAAAATGTCCCAAAAGGGTACCATTACAATTTGCGGCAGTAACTTTTAATATTATGCTAACACAGTATTTTGCAAGCACATCGTTAAAGAGCTATCACAATATGAAGAAAAGCGGAGTCTTTTGAAAAAAATATTCACACATAGTAACTGGTTTATTGTCGCGGTGGTCATATGGCTGGCTGCGGGTTGTGAAAAGCCGCGTGTCCGTATTGCGCCGCAGTTGTCGGATTATCCCCCGTTTTTGGCTGCCGACCCGTTGGAAGTTGATGAGCTTCTTGGGAAAATGAGTGTAGACCGGCTGATAGGCCAGTTATTGGTATCAAGGGTTTGCGGGGAGCCGACTGCTTCGGTGTATGAATGGGCAAAAAAAGGCACGGTTGGCGGCATTATAATGTACGATATTGGTTTGGAGACTTTTCTGGCGGTTTCAGACAGCATCAGGCGCAATGCGGCCCCTTTATTCTGGCAGGGTACAGAGGCGCCTTTATTACTTAACAACCAGTTTAACGATTTGCCTGTTTTTCCCTCTGAAGCTACCCTGCGCGTATCGCCCGCAGCCGATACCTTGCGAGAGTGGCTCTCGCGCATATATCCTGCACAGGCGCTGGCTGCCGGCATTCACGCCAGCTTTTCCATTAACGTACCCGCTGATTCCCTATCGGAAGAAAACTGCGCCACAACGGTTTGCGAAGAATTGGACAGGATTGTCGAATTCAACAAGCGGCACATACTCAGTATAGGGCATTCGCTGCGACCGGCGTTGTTCACTTATCCACGCGATTCCGCGGGTATACTGGATAGCCTGCTTGGCCCCTACCGGCAGTTGATCAGGCAGGGTATTAGCGGTTTTTGGCTCGATCCCGCTGCTGTGGGGCTTTCCCGGCAGCCGGCGGGTTACGCCGTTAAGTTACTGCGGGAAAAACTGAATTTCAGCGGCTTGCTGGTGGGCGAAACTGCCAGCCCAGCCGTTGCCGAAGCGCTATTGATCGCAGGTGCTGATATATTGGTACTCAATGACGACCCAACGCCCATTTTTCAATACTTGCGCCGCCTGGTGCGGACAGGCGCCCTGAGTCGCGCCACGCTAGAGGAAAAAGTGCGGCGTATTTTATTGGCTAAAGTGTGGACTCATCAATTGCCAAAAGCTATTAGCAGTTCACCGGACGACGGTTTGCAAACCAAATTTAATAATACAATCCCCAAACCACCGGTAGATCGCCAACGAACGCCGGCGCACTTTAAGTCCGAAGACTGGCGCGTGCTGCAACACCGCATCAGCGAGGCGTCGCTTGCTATGGTGCACCGGCGCCGGCAGTTGCCGCTCTCTGTTGCCTCGCAACGTTCCTATCGCATAGTGCAATACGGCGGCGGGGCGCCGGCTAAGCCTTTCTTTCAATTGGTGCAACGTTATGCCAAGGTAGATACGGCTTACATGTTGTCATCTACCCGTTGGGAAGACCAGTGGCGGCGGGAATTGGACAGCCTTGAAAAAACGGGTTTTATTGTAGTGGTTGATCAACCTGAAAGTAGTAGTAGTCTTGATACAACTTTCCTGTCGGCGCTTTCACAACTCGCCCGAAAGACGCCGACAGTAGTTGCTTATTTCGGCGATCAAGCGTTGTTGGAGCAGTTGGATACCAGTTATGCCATTATCTATGCTCCTGAACGCACCGAAGATACCGAAGCCTTGATGGCCCAACTGCTCTTTGGCGCCGCCGCTGCCCAGGGGCGCCTGCCCGCCAACCTGCTCAACCGATTTGATTATGCGCGCTTCGGGTTGCCGCCAGTTGTACGACTGGCCTACAGCCGCCCTTCAATAGCAGGTATTGCCCCTGAGAAACTGGCGGGCATAGATGCCATTGTCAACTCAGCTATTGGCAAAAAGGCAATGCCGGGCTGTCAGGTGGTAGTGGCTAAAAATGGGCATATTATTTATTCCAAAGCTTTCGGTTATCACGATTACGACAGCCTGCGGCGCGTACGCTACGACGATCTCTACGATGTAGCCTCGCTTACTAAAGTGGCCGCCACCACGCTCGTTGCCATGAAAGCCTACGACGACAAAAAAATCAGGATCAATGACCGCCTCAGAAACCATATGCGATTGAGTCGAAGGGCTGCCATCCGGGATATTACGCTCAAGCAACTACTTACTCACGCTTCCGGCCTTCCAGTTGCCATGCCGGTGGTTCCCTACCTGCGCTACAGAGGCTTACCCGGCCTTGTTTGTAAAGGCAGCGACTATTTTTGCCGCACTGCGGCCAAGCCGCATATTATTCAAGTGGCCGATAGCTTTTATTTCAATCAGCGCTATATCAACGAAATATGGAAGAATGTGAACAATATCCGCGTGTCCAGAAAAAAATCGTACCGCTACAGCGATCTCAATTTTATCCTCTTACAGCAAGTGCTTGAACAACGATATGGCAAAAGCCTGGACAATATAGCCATGTCTCAATTTTATAAGCCGCTTGGATTGAGGCATATCGCTTTTCACCCCCTTTCCTATTTCCCTCAGCAGCAAATTGTTCCTACTGAAAACGATACCCGCTGGCGCAAGCAACTGATTCAGGGATACGTACACGACCAAACTGCAGCTTTGTTTGGCGGCGTATCGGGGAGTGCCGGACTGTTTTCGAATGCCGAAGATTTGGCGGTTATTTTCCAATTGTTGTTGAATGGGGGCAATTATGGCGGTACGCCCTATCTGAAAGCTTCAACCGTCAATTATTTCGCCGGCGCCGATCACGGCAATCACCGTGGATTGGGCTTTGACAAACCCGACGAAAAACGCCATTCGGCCCATGCCCGCAGTGCGCCCGCTGTTTCTTATGGGCATACAGGTTTTACAGGCGCCTGCATTTGGGCCGATCCCCAAGCCCAACTTGTTTTTGTGTTCCTCTCCAATCGCATCCATCCCGATGCCCGCAACCGCAAAATGTTTAATGAAAAAGTCCGCGAACGCGCCCACCAGGTAGTGTACAATGCCCTGAATTCCTACAATTTTCAAATGCCTGAACTGGATTGATGCTGAAGTGAAGGCAAAAAAATAAGCCGCATCGTTATCGCGATACGGCTTATCTTATCATCATAATCCCATGAACATATACGAAACTGAAAATCTGACTTGTAGTCAGTATATTTTGATCTTGTCGATGTCAGTGTTGAAGGTCAAACCCACTCTGGATATTTGCTTTAGTAAGCCAGGTTACTTATCCCTAACAACCTGGCTTACTTTAGGCAAATGTACAATCCCATTTTTTTTTATCCCATTTTGTCATGCCGGTGCTTTCACCGGCGTTCCTTTCGTTTGACAATACAAACATCTTAAGATTATTTGCTTGGAGCAAAGACAAAAAAAAGGGTTTGTGAAAAAAAAATGGGAGAATGAAAAGGTTTGACAGGTTGTAATTAATTGATAATTAAGTTTTTATAGAATTGAGGGCTGTGAAATACGTGAAAGTTAAGATTGAAATCATCGCAATTTGTACAAAAAAAATTTAGGCATCAAAAAAGAAAACAGGATCAACCCCACCCAATACCGAATGTGCGACTCGACTTTTGAACTTTTGGACCGGTAGCGGTTGTGAAGCCCAGGGCTCCATGCCTTAGTGGTACTTCGTGCCCTTTAAACCGGGGCATAAGCTATTTCTTGAACACAAAGGCTCAAAAACCACACAAAGGCACTTAAGTTTAGCCCTTTTTGTTGGACTGTTGGACTCTGCGTAAACCCATAAACCCATGAGATTGGGTTGGGGTGTGGGTGTGAGGTGTGAAAGTGTGTAAATTAAAAAAAACTACAACTTACAACCTACAACATAGAACCCACAACCGACAACAACCGATATTACTTAAACGGATCGCTGAATTTCGGATTATTGACAAACGTAGTATCCGTCAGCGTTTTCATAAAAGCGATCAAATCCTGTTTGTCCTGTTCCGTGAGCGGGAAGGGGCGGATATTGGGGTCTTCATTTTCAACGCCGTGCCCTCCCGAGCTGTAGTGGTCCAGTACTTGCTCCAGCGTTTGAAAGCGCCCATCGTGCATATAGGGCGCTGTTAGTTCAATATTGCGCAAAGTGGGGACCCTGAATTTGCCGTTGTCGTAGATATTGCCATTAACGGCGCCGCGGCCCAGGTCGGGGAAATCGGTAAGCGCATTTACGTCATCCAGCCCGTTGTTTTTGTAGTTGTTATCAGTGAAAAATACGGCGATATGACAATGCGAGCAACCGGGGTGATCCAATAATTGAGACTCTTCAAAGAAAAAAAGCATTTTACCGCGTTCTTCCGAATCGGAAAACCACCCTTCGTTTTTCCAAACGACTTTATCATATTTGGAATTGGCGCTGATCAAGGTGCGTTCAAACTGGGCAATGGCCTTTACCGCGAGTTCCTTGGTGATTTGGCTTTTGCGGTCAATACCGAAAGCTTTGCGGAACCGCTGCGGGTAATCGGCATGATTGCGCAATTTATCTAAAACATTGGGCCAGCTTTCGTTGAGTTCGATGTGGTCTTCTACAGGCAATAAGGCCTGATCTTCGAGTGTAGTCGACCGGCCATCCCAGAAAAAACCCTTGGCATTGTAGGCCAGGTTGACAATAGCCATAGAACTGCGCCTGCCCGCTATACCTAATATGCCAGTGCTGACAGCCTTGCCGTCTGTAAACGATTTTTCCGGCAAATGACAGGTAGCGCACGACATGGCGCCGTCAGCCGATAAGATGGGGTCGTAAAATAGCCTGCGCCCCAATTCTACTCCTTCAACGGTCAACGGATTATCCGGTGGAATGATGGGGGCTGGAAAAAAAGAAGGCACTTCCAGATTATAGGCTTGCGGATTGTACTCGCCACTTATCAGGTCATTGTCAGGGCAATTGCTACAGGGCTTTCCCTCGTCTTCACAGGCGTTGAATCCCAATATCGCCGTTGCAGCAAGCAGAGCTATGGTGAAAATTCTCATGCGTATAGTTGTTATTTTATACTCAAATCAGCTCCTGCCGGTCCAGGCGCCCTATAATTAACAAATGTAGAGTCGGTTAGTGTTTGCAAAAAAGCAATTAAATCTCGTTTATCTTGCTCGCGTATGCGCAATTTCCGCACATTGGGGTTTAGATTATCAGCGAAATGCCCCCCTGAAATATAGTGGTCGAATACTTCATCGAGAGTGGCAAACCGCCCGTCGTGCATGTAGGGCGCGGTGAGCATGATATTGCGAAGGGTGGGGGCGCGAAATTTGCCGTTGTCTACAAGGCGCCCTGTCACTTCTCCCAGGCCTTTATCGCGAAAATCGCCCAGCGAGGATACCTGTTCAATGCCGTTGTTGAAAAAGCCAAGCGTAGTAAATAAGGGATCAATGTGGCAGTGGCCGCACTCTGAGGTGGGGAGTTCCCTGCTATCGTCAAAAAAGATTTGCCAGCCCCGTTTTTCAGCGGCGGTAAACTGCGCTTCGCCGCGCTGCACCCTGTCAAATTTGGAGTTGTAATTGACCAGGGTGCGCTCAAATTGAGCCATCGCTTTTGCTGCCAGATAGCGATCGACTTGCTGAATTTTTTTTATGCCAAATGCCTTGCGGAATAATTCCGGATATTCCGGATGCCGGCGGAGCCGCTCTTCAGCAATATCCCAGCTATTGTCCATTTCGTTGTGGTCTACAACCGGCATTAATGCCTGCATTTCGAGCGATTGCACCCGGCCGTCCCAAAATAAACCCTTGTAGTGATACCCTACATTGATCAGCGAGGGAGCGCTGCGCCGGGCTGACCTTCCGTCCACACCGAGGCTCAAGGCTCTTCCATCAGTGAAGGCCAACGCTGGAATATGGCAGCTCGCACAGGAAAGGCTGCTGTCAACCGACAATATGGGATCAAAAAATAAACGCTCGCCCAGTGTAATACCTTCTACGGTAAGCGGGTTATCCGGCGGTATTTGCATTTTGACAAAATTGGCCGGCTCCTCCAACTCGTATGGCGTTGGCGAATAAGGTATGTGCCCCAAATCGCTACACGCACCTATGACACAGGTCACAAATATTAATATTCCTGCTCTCTTCCCCATATCATGCATATCTCTTCCTCTCTCCCCCTCTGACACCTATCCTTTCACTGCAACTTCACCGCCTGTTCGAGATTGTCGTAGAGGTAATTGTATACTTCCGGGTTGGAGGTGTGATCCTGCGTTACCGTGCGTACGTCGAGGAAATCGCCGGGGCCTACTGCCAATACCCGGCGCAGGTCCACGCTGAAATTCACTGTAGCGGTTTGCCCGTCCTTGACTTCAAGCGCAATGGGGAATTCCATGTTGCGATAAAGGCTATTGGCTCCAATATGAAAAGTAAGCTTGTCGGTAAACTGCCCGTCGCCGTCGTTGTCGGCATTGCCCTCGATTTTCATAAATACATAGCCCAACATAGCCGACCAGTAGTGGTCGTCAAGGGGGTGGGGAGGCGTATAATTCCCGGGATTGGTAGCGTTGAAGCGAGGGGCTACGCCCAATCCGAATCTTACGGCTTTGTATTTGCCGGCCGGGATTTTATCGGCGCTTATGGTGATGCCTTGTTGCGCCGCCGACTGGTTGAGTACGTCTTTGTAGCTGATGAGCGCAATCTCGGTATGCGGCGTAGCCGTGGTACTTGTCGCATCATCAGGCACCAGTACTACATCCGAGACATAAAACTGGAATAACTGAAATTTGAGATTGAGATTGTCGTAATAAGGATATTGCTCATCATACATGACAAGCGGAGCCGTGTCAAAGGTACTTTTGAAGGTGAGGTTTACCTGCCCGTTGTTGTCATTGTCGTCTTTGCAGGAGGCGGCCAACAATAGCAGCATCATTCCTAACCATAGCATGTTTTTCATGTGTAATTTTTTTGTGCAAGTTACAACTACCCCTTTTTGATGTCAATGACGGAAAATGATTGTGGCATGTTGTTGACAATTTTTTCTGCCAATTCTGCCAAAGTTGCGGTTTTGATATTGTTAACACCCGCCAGCCACTTGCGGTAATCAATGAGTAGGGTAACAGACGTGCTGAATCCGTCTGTGACTGCGTAACCTGCCGGAATATCCAGTTCTATGGTGCGCAATTGGGCCGGCATGCCGATTTCTACCGTTGCCGGAATGGTATCTGCAGCTGTGGTATCCCGGAAAAAGCGGAATTGATTGAACACGTAGCCGGAGTCGATGCTCCAGTGCATGGGGTCGTCTTGCGGCGACAAGGGGTGGTTGTCGGGGAATTTGCCGGGGTCGGCCCTGTTGACCTGGCCTTCTATGCCAATGGTGAATTTTATTTTGGTAAAGGCGCCGCTTTGTTTGAACGTGCCAACGGTCAGGCTTGGCGCAAAACCTGCATTGACCAGTAAAAAATTATTCTCAACGGTGATAGTCTCGGTGCTGTTGTCGGGCAGTACCACCGTGACCGGCACGGTCTCTTCTATGCCGGCCTCGCTGCCGTCGGCGCGCACCAGCCGCAGGTTGCTGAGGTAAAACCTGATACTGGAAAGCCTGAAGGGATGGCCCCCTTCGTCGAAATAAATGGAATCGAGGTACCGGAGCGCAAAACTTGTATCGCCATATACCATACGATGCTGCAGGTTCAACTTCAGCGAGGGGTATATACAACAACCCGTGCAGGCTTTGTCAGCATCGAGGTCGAAATTGGCGGCGCCCACATCCAAACAGCCCTCCCTGGGCTCGTAGCAGGCCGACAGGCCCAGCGCCAATAGCAGTGCCGCCCAGCTCCATCTTTTATTCACGAGTATCGCGTTCATAGTCTTTGACCAGCTTTTTGACGATCTGCTTTAGCTGGGAGGTAAATTCTTTGTTGAGTATCCAGTGATAATATTGTTTGTCTTTGACCAGCGTTTCTGCCACGGGTTGGCCCATATATTTGCCAAAATTGAATACGGCTACGCCGTTGTGGTCCAGACGTATTTTTTGGGTGGCGTCGAGAAAGCGGTTGTCGTTGGTAAATTCGTGGAGCGATTGCACGTGCGGCACAATGGGAGAAGGAGTAACGTTGCCGTCTTCGTCAAGATAGGGCACGCCTTCGTAACGTTCCAATTGGCCGTTGAAAACATCGATAGTAGCGCGCACATCGGCCAGGGCGTCGTGGGCGTCTTCGAGGTCTTTGTCGCAATAAAACTTCAACGCAGCTTTCAAGGTTCGGGGTTCCATTTTATAAAAAATGCGCTGCACGTCGATACAACGCCGGCGGCTAATGTCGAATTCCATACCTACCCGCGCAAATTCTTCCATGAGCAGGGGAATGTCGAAACGCATAGAATTGTACCCCGCCAGATCGGCCTGACCGATGAAGTCGTAGATTTTTTGTGCAACCTGCTGAAAAGTGGGTTTATTGGCCACGTCTTTGGGCGATATTCCATGAATCTGCATGGCCTCTTCCGAGATGGGAATACCCGGATTGATCAGCATAGATAGTTCTTCCGGGGGCTTGCTGCCGGCAAAATATTTGATGATGGCAATTTGGAGAATGCGGTCGCGTACAATGCTGAGACCTGTGGTTTCAAGGTCCAGAAAACAGATGTCGCGATCTAGTTGTAATTTCATGATGACAAAATTTTATTGAAGCTCGGTATTTAGCAACCACTCCCGCAGGCCGTCGGTATAGCGCACCTTCATTTCCCCCTTGTCGTCGCTAAAGATGAAATAGGCTTCCACATAGGGCAGTCGATCAGCCAGTTCATGGGCTTTGTCAAGCCCCAATACCATAAATGTAGTAGCGTAGGCGTCGGCGGTCAGGCAACTTGGGGAGAAAACCGACGCGCTGAGCAACGTATTGCGTTCGGGGAAACCCGTATGGGGTTGAATGGTATGGCTGTATTTAACGCCGTTGACTTCGTAAAAATTGCGGTAGTTTCCCGAGGTTGAAACGGACAGTTTGCGCAAGGGCACGGCTACCTGTATTTCGCGTTCTCCGGCGTCTTCACGCGGTATGTTGATGCCCACGCGCCAGTCGTCGCCGCGGGGGCTGACCCCTTTGCTCCGTTGTTCTCCGCCAATATCTACGAGGTAGTTGGTTATGCCGCGTTTTTCCAGTAATTCGCTAATGGCGTCTACGCCGTAACCCTGGCCCGTGCCGCCAAAATCGAGCTGCACACCCGGTATTTTTTTTGACAATACCCACAAGCCGGACGGCTGTTGCCGCAGTTCGAGTTTGTCCATCCCCACATATTGCATAAGCGAATCAATGACCAGACTGTCGACTGCCGTAACCGGCTTTTTGGGGGTGTAGCCGAAGCCCCAGTAGTTGACCAGCGGCATCACGGTGGGGTCAAAACTGCCGCCTGACGACTCATAGGCGGTTTGGGCCATTTGAAAATTGGCCAGGAAATGCCGGTTTCTAACTGTATCCAGTTGAATGGTATCGGCAGATTTATTAAAACGGGATACAACGGCCGTATCGATGTAGGTGGAAATATCCAAATTGATATCAAGCAATAGCAGATCAACATCCTGCTGAAAATTGCGCAGCAGGCTGTCGCGATAGGTCACTCTCCAATAAGTGCCCATCGTTTTTCCTTCTATCACCCGGTAGTCGGTATCCTGCGGGGTTGATTCGCGGCGGCAGGCGCCAGCAATACACCCGGTCAGGCATACCATCAACAACCAATTTTTATTCATAGCCGTCTATTTATTACACAACGCCTCGTACACCGCTTTCATTTCCCGCACCGAACGCGCTACGGAGAAATGTTCGGCGATATAAGCTCTGCCCTTTTCCCCCATTTGGCGGCGCTCAACGGGATGCTGCCACATCCACAACAGACCTTCCGCCAGCGCTTTGGGGTCGGCGGGTGGAACGATATAGGCCGTTTGGCCGTGAACAGCCATGCCTTTATTGCCTGCAATAGATGTAAAGACAAGCGGCCGGCCTAAAAAGAGCGCTTCCAGCGCTGCTTTGGGCGTGGCTTCGCCCTTGATGGATGGCAGCACGGAAGCGTCGCAGGCTGCTACGATCTCCAGCGCATTGCGGCGAAATCCCGCCAGATGTATGCGGTCGCGGTATGGACTCTGCCCAATGAGGTCGCTGAATTTATCCATGCCGTTGCCGATAAGCAAAAAGTGAATAGGCGCCTCTTCCGGCAAAAAATGAGTAGCTTCAATGAGATAGCGGATACCCTTCATCGGCCTGGCATTGGCGACGCAACTGACGACCATGGCCCCCGCCGGCAGCTCGAATTCGCTGAGATCGGCAGGCTGAATACCGGCATACCACGACAAATCGTGGCCTTTGTTGACCGTTACTGCAAAATCCGGAGGGCGGAATAGCAGATTACTGCGAACGTGGTCGCGTACAGAATCGGCCAAACACGTGATTTTGTCAACCCGCGGATGAAAATGCGTGAGGTATACCGAGGGGTCGTACCAGTTTAGATGGCCGGTGAACCCTCTGTAGGTCACTACCTTGACCGGCAAGCCCCGGGCCGCTCTGACGCCGTTGACGACGGCTTTTTTATTAAACAGGTGAAGGATTTGATGCCCGCCCTCGCGCAATACAGACCGGATATACCGCACCGCGGCCGGATCCCAGGTTTTTGCAGGGTGAAAATCGTATACCTTGATACCGGCATCTCTGAAGAGCTGCGCGTATGCCGCATGACCCTGGGTCATCACCTCTACTTCTACGCCGGCCCGATGCAGGCCGATGAACAATTCGCCTTCCGGACGAACAGCGTTGAAGGCGTCGTCGTAGGAGCTGATTACCAGGACTTTAATGGGCATAAGCGAATATTATACTTGCTTTTCGAGAAGGCCCTCTTTGACTGCCTCTTTGGTGACACCGTGCAACTGTACAGGTTTGACATGTCGGCGCAGTCGCATGTTGAGCACTTCCACAAAAAGAGAAAAGGCAATGGCAAAATACAGGTATCCTTTGGGTACAGCGCCAACTTCGGAGCCTGCAATCGTCAGGTGCGCCAGGTGAGCGCCTTCGGCGATCAGCATAAAGCCGATGAGTATCAAAAAGGCGAGGCCCAACATTTGTATAGTCGGGTGCTGGTTGACGAAATTGCCGACAGGCGTGGCAAACAGCATCATAATCAAAACAGAGAGCACCACGGCGATGATCATGATAACCAAAGCGCCCTGAAGGCCGCCTGTCATGCCGATAGCGGTCAAAATGGAGTCAATGGAAAAGACCAGGTTGATCAGCGTGATTTGGATGATGACATTGGTGAGCGAGGCTTTGCCTTTCTTGGGTTGATTGGCGGGCATATCGCTGCCTTCCAGTTTGTGGTGGATTTCGGTGGTGCTTTTATACAAAAGGAACAAGCCCCCGGCGATGAGTATCAGGCTTTGCCCCGAGAATCCCGCGTGCATCCATTCGTATTTCAATTCAAAGATAGGCTCTTTCATGGCGACCAGCACCGATACCCCCAGCAACAACACGATGCGGAGTATCATGGCCAGTATTAGTCCAATTTGCGTGGCCTTTTTCTGTTCGGCGCCTTGCAGTTTTCCTGCGGTGATCGAGATGAAAATGATATTGTCAATCCCCAGCACGATTTCGAGGAAGGTGAGCGTAATTAGGCTCATCCATACGGCGGCGCTGGCAAAATCGGGCATTACAAGTTCCATAACTGTATGATTGTTTTGGGCGCAATGTTACGAAAAAAAGTGGGTTTTACACGTCGTTTTCTTGTGCGTCGAGTTGCTGAATAGCTGATTCTATGTCGCGCAGCTTGTTGCGGCAATAAGCAATAAGCGTTGCAGCGCGCTGGGCTTTGAGCGCCAGCTCGTCAATAGGCGTTGCGCCTTCCTGCATATCGTCTACTATGCGCTGCAATTCCTGTAAGGCCGATTCGTATGATGCTGACTCCATAGCCTGTAGCTGTTTGCGGTGCAATTTACATTATTCTACGATACTGTCAGCTTTGCCGTCGGAAAAACGGGTGTGCAGTCGGTCGCCGGGGCGCAGTTCGGCAGCTTTGACGGCCTTGCCGTTGCGGGTAGTGATGGTGAACCCCCGCCGCAGGGCGTTATCAATATTCAGCGACTGCTGCAGTCGCTCCAATTGGTCGATTTCCAGCGCTGCATATTGAAGTCGACTGCGGGATAAAGCAGGAAGGGTCCGGCTGATGTAATCCAGCAGGCGTTGATGTACCGCGAGTTGTTGCCTGGCGCTCGATTTGGTCTGTTGGCTCATGATATCGAGGCGGCGCCCGGCATCCCGCAGCAGCGCCAGCGCTTGCCGTTGAATGGCCTGGCCGGCTGTTAGCAGTCGCTGTTCAAATTGTAGATTGTGGGCGATGATGAAATCGGCTGCTGCTGTAGGGGTTTTCAGCGAGCGGGCCGCCACCAGGTCGAGCACGGCGGCATCGGTTTCGTGGCCTATGCCGGTTAATAACGGTAGCGGACAATGGGCCGCCGCCACGCACAACCCATACTGGTCGAAAGCCGCCAGGTCGGTGCGGGCGCCGCCGCCGCGGATAACGACTACGGCGTCAAACTGCCGGCGCAGCAAGGATATGCGGTTTAACGCCGCAACGATGTCGGCTTCTACTTGCGCGCCTTGTACCGCCACTTCAAACAGGGTGGCGGCGATAGCGTAGTGGTAGGGATTTTCGCGCAGGTGAGTTAGAAAATCCTGGTATCCCGCCGCCGTTGACGAGCTCAGCACGGCCACCCGTTGGATGACTGAGGGCAGGGGCAAAGCGGCATTTTTTTCAAAAAGCCCGGCGGCCTGCAATTTGCGAATGACTTCCTGCCGTTGCTGGTGTAATAATCCGAAAGTATAGGTGGGGTCAATATCTTCAATAAATAATTTCAGGCCAAAGCGCTCGTGGAAATCCACTTTGACTTTGATGCGAACGGCAACGCCGGCTGTCAGCAGCTCGTCGATGGTTAATCCCGTTTGCCGGCGCAACTGCCGGTACTGCCCCTGCCAAAGTACTGCCTGCGATTGGGCGACCAATTCGTCGCCATCGGGCGATTTTTGCACCAGATCCAGGTAGTAATGCCCCCTCGACAGGCCGACCTGCGCGATTTCGGCCGTCACCCACAAGGCTTCGCCGAGGTTGAGCGCCAGTATGCGCCGTATGTATTCGTTGAGGTCGTATAGGGAATAAGTGTGCAATTTTTTTAGAATTTTTTTGATGAACAAGATACGCATTCCTTAGTTTAGCGATCAATAAAAACCTTGTTTATATGCGACTTTCTACCCTTTTACAAACAACACTCACACTGCTATGCCTGCCCTTGCTGTCTGCCCATTTGGGCGCAACGGCCACGCCGCATTCGGTAAACATGGTATCCGGAAGCAATGCCGCCGAATTTACCGCCGACGGCTTTGTCGGCTCGTCAAGTGCCGGCGTGGCACATTATGTACATTGGGACAATAACTACCTGTACCTTGGGTGGTCGGGAGGCAATACCCTCTACTCTTCCGATTTGTATTTTGCCGCCATTGATGTAAACGACGCTGCCGGCTCCAGCGGTAATATTCTGGGGGCTAATTTCAGCAGTGCGGCGCACGATTATTTCGTGGTTTACGAGAATAATTCAACTTTTTACGGCCCGTCAGTTACCAACGGCGATGCCCTGGAATTTTATCAGGCCAATGGCAGCAGTAACTGGAATTTTATTTACCGTCAAGAAGGCGCCAATTTGACCGACGAGTGCTACGTCTTTTTCGGCGCTTCCGGCGAAGTCCGGGTACGCATAGCCTGGAGCAGCCTGGGCATCACGCCCGGCGCCAATGTGCCCTTCGCCGTTTCTTTCTGGAATAATAATAACGCCGGCAATTACATCTGGAGTAGCTACCCCGGCAATCTCAACGGGCCTACGCCGCAGACGGTAACGCATAAAATATATTTCCCGGGGACCGGCAGCGGCGTTACACCGGCAACGGCGTATACCACTGTGCCGTTAAATACCCTGTTGCCCGTCAATCTGACCTCGTTTTCCGCTCTGCCTCAATCTGATCAAATTCTGCTGCAATGGAGTACGGGGGGCGAGATAAACAATGCGGGCTTTGAGTTGCAGCGAAGCGCCGATGCGCGCTATTGGACTGCACTTGGCTGGGTGCCCGGTCAGTACAATACCACGAGTGCCAGGCAATACGGTTATATTGATCGTTCTCCCTTGCCCGGCATCAATTATTACCGGCTAAGGCAGGAGGATGCCGACGGTTCCTATGCCTATTCGGCAGTAGTTTCCGTAATCGCTGCGTCACGGAAAACTTACATGAGCTACGTACCGGCAACAAGTACCTTTCAATGGACGGCGGTGATGCCTTCAGGAGGCCTGCTGCTGATTCTGGATAGCAATGGCCGCGCATTATACCAATATCCATTAAATGGAGAAGTATATGAACAAGCCATTGATGCGTCTTCGCTTGCCAGCGGCATTTATTGGGCATTGTTACTTGATCATACAGGCAGAAGAATCGCCGAAAATCATTTTTTCGTTTATGCTTTTCGCTAAAAACTATAGCTGCGCTCGCGCCGTTTTTAGTTCATAAGCACAACAAACATGAAAGCGCATTTTTCCAGGTTGCAAAAATTTTTGAGCGCAACCCTCATAGGCGGCGTAGTGGTCATTCTGCCCGCCTATATCTTCTTTTTGCTCATCAAGGTATTGTACAACTTCGTCATCAAGTTGGTCAATCCCATCAGCGGACTACTCGATTTCCCCGATCATATCCAGCGCTGGATCGCCGATCTGGTGGCGCTGGGCATTGTCATAGGTTTGTTTTTTGCTATCGGACTGGTGGTGCAAACCAATTTGGGCAAACGTCTTTTTGCTTTTGCCGAAGAAAATATGCTCAAGCAATTGCCCTTTTATTCGCTGGTGAGCGAAACGGTACAACAACTGATCGGCGCCAAACGCATGCCGTTTAGCAAGGTGGTGCTGGTAGACGTATATAGCAATCCTACGCGTATGACGGGTTTCGTGGTAGACGAACACCCTCCAACAGGCATGTTGACGGTGTTTGTACCTACAGCCCCCAACCCTACCAACGGCTTCATTTTTCACGTGCGGGAAGACCAGGTGGTATATCTCAATATCAAACCGGAAGATGCTATTCGCACGGTGATCGGCGTAGGGATTGGCTCTTCGGTACTTTTTGAAGATATGTACCGGCAGTCAAATAATGCTTGATGTTTAATGCTTGACGCTTGATTATATGTAAAACGAATTGTTGCTATTAATTATTGATTTTCAGTGAATTAAACATTAAGCATTCAACATTAAAAAGGAATATCTTCATCTTCGTTCATCCGGGATGGACGCGTGATAACGCCGGTGTAAGGCCCCTCGAAAGTATCGCCCGGCAGGTCGTCAAAATTGGGATCGTCGAGGTCGGAGAAGCGGGCGTATTCTTCGATGAAGCGCAAGCGCACGCTTTTGGCGGCGCCGTGGCGGTTTTTGGCTACGATAATTTCAGAGACGCCTTTAAGCGAATGCCCTTCTTCGTCTTCCATTATCCCATAGTATTCTGGTCTATATATAAATGACACAATATCAGCATCTTGTTCAATTGAATTGTGAACTATTATGCCATTAGCCAGAAAATTGTGTGTGCCGTCAACCGTTGCATCATACACGTCCTCTTCGCCCAACGGTATAATACACTCAATTTGATCCCAGAAAATGTCTGATTCTGCCAATGTATCAAGAGATGGATTGTCGATATAATGATTTAGTCTTTTTAGCCGGGCTCTCGAAATATTATTTTTTAAAAATGCGCCGGAATAAGACAAGTCCATCAAATCATGCAATTTCCGCCAGCTCATACTTTTTGCCTTTACTGCAGGAGCTATTATATCATGCCAGGCTTCTTTCGGAATTACATCATTATTGGTATTTTGTTGAATATTCTCAAGCGAAGCTATCAGTTCGGGAATAATAGCTCCTCGCTCGCCATAGCACCCAACCTGCTTGAGGAAGAGCAATTGGTTTTCTTTATCTTGAATTGATACATGGTAGCTATCCCGGTATTTGCCTTGTTTGACAGTTCGTAAAGTAGATAATATACCAAGCCTGTTCAGTAGATATTGTACCTGGCAGGCCAATTTATTACTGGATGTGGAATAATATATGGCGCCATGCGGTTTCCTGCCCGATAGTCGCTTCCAACTAATATTTCCGTCTGTAGCCCACAAATGGGACAAAAATAAACTTATGTGCTGGTTGTCACACTCGAACAACTTTTCCGGCAGACATTTGTCGAATGAGCGTACTCTTTGTAAACCCAGATCATCATACCATGCTGTAATTGGATGTTTTTTTCCATGCGTTAGCCGGTATGGCGATGGTAGATAAACGTGCCACCAGTTTTTTTGAGTTACCCGTTTTGTAGCAATACCAAATAGGAATGATGCCGTTTTTTCAACTATATTAATATTTTCCAGGTCGGCGCTGGTATAATGATAGGGTTGCTTGGGCAATATACAACCGTCTCCTATCAAATGGGCTAACAATATCAATTCTTCTTTTCGCAAAGGATTAGAAGGTTGCACAATGTCGATCTTTCTGGCAATAGCTATATGATCGCCAACGCAAAGTTGGTCAAGTGCTGTCCAACCTGATAACTTGTAGAAGGGGTGATTAGCGCTGGCTTTAATGCGGCGTCCTGATCGGGTGACCAATTCAAAAACAGGTTTTTTACCTGAATAAAATGCCTTGGTCATAGCATGGGCGCCCAATTTGAGGTCGTCATTCATTGATAGCGTTCGAAAGTGTAAGGGAGACTTCCGTTCAACTAGCGTTTTGATAGGTATGAGGGCGCCTGTAACTGCATCCTGGATCAGCGTATCACCGGTGAGGCAGCCTGATTCTCTCAAGTCAGACAACTGCGGCCTTTTGGTGCCGCCGCGCACTTCCACGGCGCGACTGAGCTGCGAGAGCGCGATGACGGGAACGTTGAGTTCTTTGGCCAGCCCTTTTAATGCGCGCGAAATAGCGCTCACTTCCTGTTCGCGGTTGCCGCGTTGATTATCCGAGCCGCCGCTCATCAATTGCAGGTAGTCGATGATAATCAATTGTATATCGTGCTGGAGTTTCATGCGGCGGCACTTGGCGCGCAGCTCGAAAACGTTGATACCGGCGGTATCGTCAATAAAAATCGGGGCTTCGCCGATGCGGGTGATGGCGCTTTGCAATTGCTGCCACTCGTATTCTTCGAGCTGGGCGTTGCGCATTTTGCTGCCCGATATTTCGGCTTCCATCGATATGAGGCGCTGCGCCAATTGCAATCCCGACATTTCAAGCGAAAACAGCGCGACACCCTTGCCGAAGTCAACGGCGGCATTGCGCGCCATAGAGAGCACGAAGCTGGTTTTACCCATGGCGGGTCGAGCGGCCACGATGATAAGGTCGGAAGATTGCCAGCCCGAGGTGAGCCGGTCGAGTTCGGTGAAACCGGTGGGAACGCCCGTCAGCCCGCTTTCCTTGTTTTTGAGTTCTTCCAACTGCTTGATGGCCTTGGTGGCCAGCGAGCTGATACTTTCGTAGCTGCGGCGCATGTTTTGTTGGGCAATAGAAAAGAGGCCCTGTTCGGCGTCGTCCAGCAATTGGAATACGTCGGTAGTATCTTCAAAAGAGTCGCGGATTATCTTGGTAGAAACGCTGATGAGTTCGCGCTGGATGTGTTTTTGGGCGATAAGCCGCGCGTGGTATTCGATGTTGGCCGCCGACGCTACGCGGTTGGTGAGTTCGGCCAGGTAAGCTGGGCCGCCCACGGCCTCCAGGTCGCCCGATTTTTTGAGTTCTTCAGTGACGGTGAGCAGGTCGATGGGCTGCGAACGCTCAAACAAGCGCAACATGGCCTGAAAGATGTATTGGTGGGCGTCGAGGTAGAAACTCTCCGGCCTGATGATGTCCAATACTACCGACAAGGCGTCTTTGTCAATCATGAGAGCACCCAAAACCGCCTCTTCCAGAGGTACGGCCTGCGGTTGTACCTTGCCGAATACATAATTCGACAGGTCTTCTACTCGTTGTTTGGCGCCTTTGGCACGAGTAGCAGAAAGTGGTTGCTTGGGCTCTGCCATGATCGATTATTAATGCCTACAAAGCTACTAATTTCTTTCTGATCGTTTATGTGTTTATTGTTTATGGGTTTATGGGTTTATAGTACACTCTTATTCATAAACCTATAAACTATTAAACTTATAAACAAACCCACAACCTACAACCTACAACCTACAACCTACAACCTACCTCCCCAATACCGCTGCATACCCCTGCCCCACGCCGATACACATAGTCACCAGTGCATAGTGCAAATTGCGTTGTTCCATCTCTCTGGCGGCGGTGAGCAGCAACCGGGCGCCGCTCATACCCAGGGGGTGGCCCAGTGCGATAGCGCCGCCGTTGGGATTGATGCGAGGATCGTCGTCGGGCAGGCCCCAGGAGCGGGTGCAGGCCAGTACCTGGGCGGCAAAAGCCTCATTGAGTTCGATGAGGTCGAGTTGATCGAAGGTTATGCCGGCTTTGGCCAGGGCCCTACGGGAAGCTTCTACAGGGCCGATGCCCATGATGCGGGGCTCAACGCCGACTACTGCAGAGGAGATGATGCGGGCCAGGGGCGTCAGTCCATGACGCGTTACTGCCGTTTCAGAAGCCAGGATTAAGGCGGCGGCGCCGTCGTTGATGCCCGAGGCGTTGCCGGCTGTTACCGTACCGCCGTCGCGAAAAGCGGGTTTGAGCCTGGACAGCGCTTCGAGCGTGGTATCTGGTTTTATGAATTCGTCGTGGGAGATTTCAAGTGGCGGCTTTTTGCCCTGAGGTACCGCCACGGGAATTATTTCGAGGGACAGCCGACCGCTTTGCCGGGCCTGGGCCGCCTTTTGTTGCGACCACACCGCGAATTTGTCTTGGTCTTCGCGGTTAATATGGTATATATCCGCCAGGTTTTCAGCCGTTTGCCCCATGCTATCAACGCCATAGGCGGCCTTCATAGCAGGATTGACAAAACGCCAACCGAAACTGGTATCGAACATTTCGGCATCGCTGCCAAAAGGGGCGGATGTCGTGGATATCACCCAGTGGCCGCGGGTCATGTGTTCTACGCCGCCTGCTACGTACAAGTGCCCATCGCCTGCAATAACGGCCCGGTGTGCATTGATAGCCGCCGCCAGGCCAGAAGCGCACAGGCGGTTTACGGTTTCCCCCGGTACGCTGAAGGGCAACCCCGCCAGTAATGACGCCATGCGGGCCACGTTGCGATTATCTTCGCCGGCCTGGTTAGCGCAGCCCAACAGCACATCATCATATGCCGCTGGGTCGATTTCCGGATGCCGGGCAACAAGACTGCGAATGACGTGGGCCGCCAGATCGTCGGCGCGCACCTGCGACAAGCCGCCGGCCAGACGGCCTATGGGCGTGCGAACCCCATCTATGATGTAACTGAATTTGAACATATACGTCATAATGATGAACCGGCAAAATAAAACGCTTTTGCGATAGGCTATGCACTGTCAAGCGCTTAATTTTGCATCGCAATTTGTTCCGTTTATCTAAAATACAAAACATGAAAATATCAACCCTCTTTTTCGCTGCCTCACTGTGTCTGGCTTTGCAGGCCTGTGGCGGATCGCGCGAGGAAAAAACACAGGACGCTCCCCCTGCAACCAACGGCCCGTATACCCAGGAACAACTCCAATTGCAGGATAGTTTGTGGACGGATATCATGGCCGTGCACGATAGCGTTATGCCCAAAACCAGCGATATTACCAAGCTCTCACAGCGCTTCAAGCAGGAACTCAAGGAAAATAAAAAACTGGATAACGCTACGAAAAGCCAGTTGATCACCGTACTGGAATTCCTTGAACAATCAGACGCCAGTATGTTCGACTGGATGAATAATTTAAAGCAAATCCATAAATTGCGCGAAGTCAATATGCCCCACAATGAAATTGTGACGTATCTGCTTCAGGAAAAAACGGCCATTGTCAAGGTGCGCGACGCTATGCTTACCAGCCTGGAAGCGGGCAATCAGCTGGTGGAGCAGCATAATATGAAATGATAATGATTTGCTAATCCCGAATAACATTCGAGGCCAATACAATACCAAATATGGCGCCTCCCCTTTGGAAAAAATGGTTGAGTTATCTCTGGGAATTGCACGTCGAAAGCGCTTCGAGCGAACTCAATCCGCACCTGTACGTCAGTCTGAAAAACGGTCGTTACCAGCTCAGCACCGCCAATGCTGTGTATTCGTATGCTGATTTATACGACAACTTTGTCAAGGCATTTCAGGCCGTGCCGCTGGATGAATTACCCGGCGATGAAGCGTTGATCCTGGGTTTGGGACTCGGTAGTATTCCCGTTATTCTGGAGAAAAAAATGGGCCGCCGCTATTATTATACCGCCATAGAAGCCGACGAAGCGGTAATCGACCTGGCCAGCCGTTATGCGCTGCCCGACCTGCAATCGAATATTCAACTGATTTGCGCTGATGCCTACGCATATGTGATGCAGAGCAACCCCGAAGAAATGACCTACGACCTGATCTGCATGGATATTTTTGAAGACGATAAGGTTCCCGAACTATTTGAAACCCCCGAATTGCTATCACAACTCGGCGCCTTGTTGTCGCCCGGCGGCTTGCTCCTTTACAACCGGCTTGCCCTTTCAGCTGCCGATATTCAACTCACCCGCGATTTTTATTACAATACTTTTGTCAAGGTTTTTCCCGAAGGCGCCTATCTGGATGTCGACGGCAACTGGATACTGCTGAATGACCGGCAATGGCTTCAGCACAAAAAAAGAAGAGCGGACAGGTGACATTGGCCACCTGCCCGCCCTCGGTATATAACAGGAAAGTTATTGCCAGAAAGCCGGTCCGATACGACATTACTACCGGAAGTTATTCCTTATACCGGAATAGCAGCTGTTAAGCAATAGTACAAAAGTAGTGGCCGCCGCTTTTCCGGAACGTCCTGGCAAAGACATTTCCAGCAGTTAATCTTTATTGCCGAATTTTTGTTCTTGCTTTTTGATGTAAAATAATTCGGTAGGCACTTTAAAGTCCTTGACTGTCAGGTTTTTAAGTGAAATTTCTTGCCATTTGTCAGATACGGGTAAAATGCGTTCGTACCGGGATGGGGCGCCAACCAACAGCGGCATGTCAAAATTGGGCACATCGCTTTTCCAGCGATAGCGCAAGCGCACATCGTCGCCCATTTGTTGCAATTGGTATTGAAATACCGGTATGGTGGGGTATTGCAGGTATTGTGCAAAAAATGGTTCGAAGTTTTTGCCGGTAAATTGGTTGACAAATGCGACAAAATCGCGGGTGGTGATATTCGAATGACTGGCATGGCGATAAAAGCCTTTTAGCAGGGCCCACCATTGATCGTCATTTCCGATAACATGTCGGAGCGTGTGCAGTATCCAGGCGCCTTTGTAGTAATGATCGCTACCGTCCCAGTTGTCAAAATTGACATCGGGAGGCCCCAATATAGGCTCCTTGTTGCTGATGAAGTAGCGCTGGCTGTTGAGATATCTGATGGCGTCGGCATAACTATAGGCGTATTCGACAAAGAGCGCCTCCATATAAGTAGTAAAGGATTCGTGTATCCACATTTCTGCTATATCGTTGCAACTCACGCTATTGCCAAAATATTCGTGCCCCGTCTCGTGAACGATGATGTAGTCCCAGTCCATATCGGAAGGAATCATGCCGCCCAGGTAGCCGCGCATGTATTGGTTGCCGTAGGCAATGGCGCTTTGGTGTTCCATACCGAGATAGGGCGTTTCAACCAAAGCGAAGCCGTCGCGCCAGTAAGGGTATTTATCGAAATAGTGTTCAAAACAGGCCAATACCTGGTGCACCTGTCTGAAATGTTTGACGGCTTTGTCTTTATTGTAGGGCAAAACGTAATAGTCCAGCGCCAGCGTGTCGCCGTCTTTGGCTTTGTATACATCGCGGAAGTGGGCGTATTTGGCGATATTGACCGTCACGTTGTAGTTGTTGATGGGGTAAGACACAAACCAGTCGAAGCGCTGCATTTTCCCTTCCGGCACTATTTGCCGCAGGTTGCCGTTGGCTATGCAGGTAAGACCTGTAGGCACTGATATGCGGATTGCCATGCTGTCGGGTTCGTCAGACAGATGGTCTTTGTTGGGCCACCACAGGCTGGCGCCGTCGCCTTCGCAGGCTACGCCCACCCAGGGGTCGCCGTTGTTGTCATTGGCCCACACAAAGCCGCCGTCCCAGGGCGGATTTTTCGCCACCCTCGGGGCGCCGCTGTAGTAAACGCGCAACTGCCCCTTGTCTCCCTTTTGCTGTTGACGGGCAAACGTTACAAAAAAAGCATCGGCCTGACGCCGGTATTTTAGTTCCTGATCGCCAAAGACTACTTTTTCAATCTTCATATTGGCGTACAGGTCGAGCTGGAGTACGGTGAAATCTTCCAACACCTTATAATATATATCAACAGCGCCCGCAAGATGATGGCGGTCAATGTCAACTTTGAGTTGGAGATCATAGTAATACACGTCGTAGCAAGTGCGTTCGGGGCGCAGCATACCCCGCAGGGTATCGGCGGCAGTGAAAACGTAGGATTGGTAAAAGTCGGACTGCGCGTGGGCCCGTTGCCATGCAGCGCCGGTTATTATCGCGATAAGCAAAGGGTAGAGAAAGGCGCGTAAAACGGTAAAATGCATAAATGGGTTGTTTTGGTTTGAAAAGCCGGTGGTTATTGGCATTTAGCGCTTTAACCCTGAAAAACCGGGTTAAAAATAATCATTTTGAAAATAAATCGATTTTTAAAATTATGTATTAAAAAGCATTAATAATCAATGTCTTGATGCAGTTTAGCCGCTGAAAGCCGGTATGTTATTTTACAAAAACGGTTAATCTTGTGTTAAAATATTAAAAAAATATACCTTTATGTTTGGTGAATGTCAGACTTACTTCTATCTTTGGCATAGCGAAATAACAAATTTCATTTCACACGCTCATTTTTTAACCAAAACTTGTTGATTATCGACCGTAACTTTTACACTAAATAATTAGTCAGCGTCCCATTACACTAAAATTATTTAGTTATGCAAGTTACGCAGTTGAACGACCAACAACTCATCGCTCTGTATTTGGAAGGAAATGAGCGCGCCTTCGAAGAATTGCTGAACCGCCATCAGCAAAAGATTTACACCTCCATATATCTGTTTGTCAAAGACCAGAGTCTGGCAGAAGATATTTTCCAGGAAGTATTCATTAAAATTATCGATACGCTTCGCCGTGGCAAGTATAACCACGAGGGCAAGTTTCTGCAATGGGCATTGCGCATTTCCTACAATATGTGCGTTGATTATTTCCGCCGTACGAAACGCCGCCCGCAGGTATCGCCCACCGATACGTTTGATATTTTTGATATCCTGCAAACATCGGACGACAACGCCGAGCAGTTTATCATTCGCAGCCAGACGCATGATAAGGTGCGCCACCTGGTGGATATGCTGCCGCCCGAGCAACGCGAGGTGGTGATTTTGCGTCACTATGCCGATATGAGCTTTAAGGAAATCGCCAAGCTTACCCGGGTAAGCATCAATACGGCCCTGGGCCGCATGCGCTACGCGCTGATCAATATCCGCAAGATGGTGGAAGAGAGAGAGGTCGTCCTCCAATAATACATCGGGCTTTTAAAGCTCAAAAGGGTTGTGTCTCCGGAAACGGCGGTACAGCCCTTTTTTCTTGATATACAAGAATTTGTGTAATAGTTTAGCGATAGGGTTTAGTTAACTAAACTGACAGCTAACCCCCAACGCTAATCCCTCCTGAACCGTTATAAATAATTCTTCATTTCTCCTGTAAAAACATGTACAGCCGGGCCGTTCAACCAAATATCGCGGAACCCGTCGTTTGCAGGGTGGAAGCAGACCTCCAGTTGGCCGCCTTTGGTGCTTACCGGGATACAGTTGGGCATATTTCCTGTTGTGTGTAAGTAGCTTGCCAGTGCGGCGGCAGTCACCCCTGTGCCGCAAGAGAGCGTTTCGTCTTCTACGCCGCGTTCGTAGGTAGCCACGGCAATGCCGCCGGCTGTTAGTTGAACGAAATTGACGTTCGTGCCTTCTTGTCTGAATCGGGGGGAATAGCGCACTTCGCGGCCTGCTGCCACTACGTCGATGCGATTGATATCGGGTACAAAAGCCACATAGTGGGGCGAACCGGTATTGAGATAGTAATATTGATCGCCGGATTCCACCCCTGTTACGTCGTTCATTTTCAGGCTTATCCAGCTGTTGGGTAGGAACAGGGCGTCGTGGCCGCCGTCGGCAGCCAGGAAGCGGTAAGTGTTGTTAATAGCCGGAATGCCGAGTTGCCGGGCAAATGCGGCGGTACAACGCCCTCCGTTGCCGCACATACTGCTCAGGTTGCCGTCGGCGTTGTAATAAATCATCTCGAAATCCCAGCCGCTTTTTTCCTGCAAAAGAATCAGCCCGTCGGCGCCGATACCGAAATGGCGGTCGCACAACCTGGCGATTGCCTGGGTATTGTTGGAGGGGGCAAACTGGCCGGAGCGGTTGTCAATCATGACAAAGTCATTGCCCGCGCCCTGGTATTTGAAAAATTTGATGGATGGATCGGCAGCCTGCGGCATATACTTATTGGTTTGTTGAAGAAATCGTATCTGATTGCAGCGAATCCCGCTGCTCCTGTGGCGGCGACCAGCCGTCGAAAGGTTTGTCGAGCAGCTTGTGCCGGGTATACATCACTACTGCCATCAAAAGGATGAGCGCCAGTCCGAAAAGAGAAAATTTCCATCCCCAGATATTGCCCGATGGCGGAGTTTGTTGTTGATCCTGTTGTTGATCCTGCTGCATGATTTCGTTTTTCGCATAAAACCCGAAAAATAAGCGCTTGTTTTTTAGTAATGCCGAATAAATTGACAAATGCCGCAAAAATTTATAGCTTGCCGTTTCGTTTGTATCATAACAGCCTTGAAAAATTTGTAACGTGAGAAAATTGAAAACGTATATTCCGCTTGTCGTCACTTCTTTGTTGAGCGCCGTATTGGCCGTCGCAGCATACCGTCTGGTGGAACAACCCCGGCAGATCGTAGTGCGGGAAACATCGCCGGCGCACTACGCCAATTGGTCGGAAGACCTGCTCAATGACATTCGGCCGCGCACTTTTTTGTCGTCGGCGCCTACCAATTTTATTTCCGCTGCCGAACGAGTTACGGCTGCCGTGGTCAATATTAAAACCATGCAGGAAAGCCGTTTCGACCTGTGGGGCAACGGCTCGGTGGGCTCTTCCTCCGGCTCGGGCGTCATTATAACCCCCGACGGCTATATCGTGACCAACAACCATGTGGTGGAAGACGGCGACGAAGTGGAGGTGACCCTCAACGATAAACGCGAATTCAAGGCGGATGTCATCGGCATTGACCCTTCTACCGACCTGGCCCTGTTGAAAATAAAAGGCAAGGAGTTGCCTTATCTGGAACTCGGCAATTCCGATTCGCTGCGGGTGGGCGAATGGGTGCTGGCAGTGGGCAATCCCTTCAACCTGGAGTCGACGGTGACGGCGGGTATCGTCAGCGCCAAGGGCCGGAGTATCGATATCCTGGAAGGGCAAGACCGCATCGAATCGTTTATACAAACCGATGCAGCCGTCAACCCCGGCAATAGCGGCGGCGCGCTGGTGAATACCAACGGCGAACTGGTGGGCGTCAATACGGCTATTATTACCCGCTCGGGCAGATACGAAGGCTATTCCTTT
Organism: Saprospiraceae bacterium; assembly: GCA_036741235.1. Taxonomy (GTDB): domain Bacteria; phylum Bacteroidota; class Bacteroidia; order Chitinophagales; family Saprospiraceae; genus JABWBR01. Next base: position 25,989 of record DAINSQ010000056.1, read on the forward strand.
GCCGTGCCTGCCAACCTGGTGCGCAAGGTGATCAAAGACTTGCGCGATTTTGGCGTGGTGCAGCGCGGCATTCTCGGCGTTTTTGTAGACGAAATGAACAACGCACGCGCTGAAGAATTGGGCTTGAGCTCGGTGCAGGGCGTGTATATCACCCGCGTTACACCCGGCAGCGGCGCCGACGAGGCCGGCTTGCGAAAGGACGATGTGATCATAGCCATTAATGGCGTGAAAACGCGCACAATGCCCGAAATGCAGGAGCAAGTGGGACGCTACCGGCCCGGCAATAAATTAACCGTTGATTACTACCGCAACGGCAAGTTGAATAAAGCGGAGGTGGTTCTCAAGGATAAAAGCAACAATACTATCGCCCAGGCTGCCGATGAAGCCAATATGCTCACTAACCTTGGCTTCGAAGTGCGCAACCTGACCCGCGAGGAAAATAAACGCCTGCGCGTTGAAGGCGTCAAGGTGATCAGTATTTACCGGGGTAGCACCGTTGAACGAACAAATATGGACCCCGGCTTTATTATCACGAAAGTAGACAGTAAAGCCGTCCGCTCAATAGATGAACTTATTCGGGAGTTGAAGGAGTCTAAAGACAAGGTGATGCTGGAAGGTATCTACGAGGATTACCCCGGCGAGTATTACTATGCTTTCCCGCTTAATGAGTAAGCTCCCGGTTGTAGGTTGTAGGTTGTAGGTTGTAGGTTGTAGGTTGTAGGTTGTAGGTTTG